>JAAZKG010000127.1 GCA_012799935.1 Erysipelotrichia bacterium
ACATCCTGTTTATATAATCGCCAAGCTAAACCTTCAACAACTGCTGTTTTACCAACACCTGGCTCACCAATTAAAACTGGATTATTTTTGGTTTTACGCGATAAGATTTCGATTATTCTTCTAATCTCTTCATCTCGACCAATAACAGGGTCTACTTTACCATCTGCGACAGCTTCAACGATATTGCTGCCATATTTTTCTAATGCTTCTAAGTTTTCTTCACTTGTTGCTTCATTCATTTTTTTACCACCACGTCTCTCTAATTCCTGATTTATTACTTGTGTTTTGGTTAATCCATATTTTTTAACGATATCATTGGAAATTGGTGAATCATTAAATAACAAATGGATAAAAACTGTAGCGACAGTTAAAAATGTTTCATCATTGTCCTTAGCCCAGTTTAATGCCTCAATAATGGCATCGTTAACTTTACGATTAAAGATAGGCTGTGGGATATAATCAACAGTCGCAATATTATTCAATCTATTTTCCGCATCTTTTAAACAGGCTTGCTTATCAATATTAAGTCTTCTAAATAAGCCATCAATTGTATCATCAGAAAAGATGGCACAAAACATATGCACAGTAGTTATTTCACTGTGACGCAACTGACTGGCCTGCTGATTAGCTTTTAATAGTATGTTTTGTAGTTTCTGTGAAAATTTATTAAAATCCATAAACTAACTCCTTTCTGGCACTTCTATCATTAGAGTGCTAAATTGTTTTTTGAAGAAAAGTAACATTGCTGTTACTTAAAAGATTTTCTAAATCGCTGAAATACCGATTTATTTGATTTCGTTTCGATATCTTTCAGTTTGTTGAATAATTCTTTCTCTTCTCTATTTAGTGATGTTGGAACTTTAACATCCACGATGACGTATTGATCACCATAGTAAGAACTTCTAATATCCTTGACACCCTTCCCTTTTAATCTAAATCTTTGTTCTGGTTGAGTGCCTGAAGGTATTGTCAGCTGTACATCACCTTGAACTGTTGGAACATCAATCTTGGTACCTAAAGTCGCATCTATTATTGATAATGGAACAGTGATATAGATATCATTACCATTTCTTTGGAAATACTCATGTGAGGCAACAATTACCTCAATATATAAATCACCATTAGGCCCACCATTGAATCCTCTATCACCTTTACCAGCGATACGCAGTTGCTGTCCCGATTGAATTCCAGCTGGAATAGTTACTTCAACTTCAATTTTCTTTTTACTAAATCCTGAGCCTTTACACTTAGGACATTTATTTTCAATAACCTGACCTGTTCCACCACAATTTGGACAAGTAGTTTGAATCTGTGACATGCCAAACATTGTCTGCTGGGTCCTTACTGTTCTACCTGTTCCCTGACAGGTTGGGCAGGTTTTGATATCATTTTTACTTTTAGCTCCTGAGCCTAAACATTCTGAACATTGTTCTTCGACATCCAGTTTCAGTGTTTTAGTTAAGCCTTTAATTGATTCCATAAAGTCAATTCTCATGCTCATGAACTTATCTTGACCTTTTCTAGGAGCATTACTGTTACGTGAACGAGTTTGACCACCCATTCCACCACCAAAGAAGGAACCAAAAATATCGCCTAAATCACCAAAACCACCAAAGCCAAAGTTTTCAAAACTGAAGTTATCAAAATTGAAACCACTGCTTTCTAACCCGGCATGACCAAATTGATCATAAGTGCTTTTAGTTTGTGGATTATTTAAAACTTCATAAGCTTCCTGAACTTCTTTAAACTTTTCAGGTGCATCTTTGTCTTTGTTTAAATCTGGATGATATTTTTTCGCTAGAGTTCTATAGGCTTTTCTAATATCATCTTCACTAGCTGATTTGTCAATACCTAAGATCTCATAATAATCTCTTTTTTGTGCCATAATTATCCCTTCTTGTAAATCTAATGACTAGCAATTGCTAGCCATTAGATTATATATCATATTTTTACTTTTCAGTAAAGTCAGCATCCATAACATTATCATCATAACTGTTTGCACCAGCATCGTGATGAGTGTTTTGCTGTTGTGCTTGTTGCTGATACATTGCTTCACCCATTGCTTGAGCAGCTTGCTGTAAAGCTTCTATTTTTGTTTTCAATGTATCGTAATCGTTATTATCTAAAGCTGTTTGTAATTCGTTTTTAAGCTTTTCAATTTCAGTTTTTTGATTTTCATCAATCTTATCAGCATTATCTGTTAATGTCTGTTCAATTTGAATGATTAATCCTTCTGCTTGGTTACGTAATTCAATTTCTTCCTTACGTTTTTCATCTTCTTCCTTATGTAATTCAGCTTCTTTTACCATTCTTTCGATTTCTTCTTCTGATAATCCTGAAGAGTTAGTAATAGTAATTGATTGCTCTTTACCTGTTCCTTTATCTTTCGCTGATACATGAACAATACCATTAACATCAATATCAAATGTTACTTCTATTTGAGGAATTCCTCTTCTTGCTGGTGCAATACCATCTAACTTGAACATACCAAGTGACTTGTTGTCCTTCGCCATTGGCCTTTCACCCTGTAAAACATTGATATCTACTGCTGGCTGATTATCAGCTGCGGTTGAGAAGATTTGTGATTTACTGGTTGGTATAGTTGTGTTACGATCAATTAATCTGGTCATAACTCCACCTAATGTTTCGATACCTAATGAAAGTGGTGTGACATCCAATAATAATACATCACTAACATCACCTTTTAATACTCCACCTTGGATTGCAGCACCCATAGCTACTACCTCATCTGGGTTAACACTCTTATTAGGCTCTTTTCCTAATTCATTTTTAACAGCTTCTTGAACTGCTGGAATTCTAGTTGAACCACCAACCAATAATACCTGATCAATATCACTCTTTGTTAGACCAGAATCGCTTAATGCTTGTCTAATTGGTCCAACTGTTTTATCAATGATTGGTTTAATCATATCTTCAAATTTCGCTCTAGTTAATGAAGTTTCAACGTGCAATGGTCCATCAGAGTTAGCTGAAATAAATGGAATTGAAATTTGAACTTCCTTCATTGAAGATAAGTCTTTTTTAGCCTTCTCAGCAGATTCTTTAATTCTCTGTAAAGCCATCTTATCTTTCTTTAAATCAATACCATAATCTTTTTTAAAGCCATCGCAGATATAATCAACAATTAAGTTGTCGATATCATCTCCACCTAATTTATTATTACCAGCTGTTGCCAACACTTCAAAAGTACCATCAGCCAAATGTAAGATACTAACATCAAATGTTCCTCCACCAAAGTCATAAACTAATACTGTCTGTTCAACATGAGTCTTATCAATACCGAATGCTAAAGCTGCAGCTGTTGGTTCATTGATAATTCTAGCAACCTCTAAACCGGCAATTCTTCCTGCATCTTTAGTAGCCTGACGCTGAGCATCGTTAAAATATGCTGGAACAGTAATGACTGCATCGGTAACCTTTGTGCCTAAATAAGCTTCAGCATAATCTTTCATATAAGCTAAAATCATTGCTGAGATTTCCTGAGGAGTATACATTTTTCCTTCTAATTCTACTTTTTGATTTGAACCCATTAATCTTTTAATCGATGTAACTGAGTTTTTATTTGTTACTACCTGACGTTTTGCAGCATCACCAACGATTTTATCACCGCTTTTAAATGCTACAACTGACGGAGTAGTTCTATTTCCTTCTGGATTTGTAATAATTGTAGCTTCACCATTTTCATAAACTGCTACACATGAGTTTGTTGTACCTAAGTCAATTCCTATAATTTTTCCCATAATTTATTCCTTCTTTCTTTTATTCACTGACCTTAACTAAGGCCGCTCTTAATAATCTGTCTTTTAACATATAACCTTTTTGTAAAACTTCAATAACCATATTAGGTTCGACACCTTCAACTTTTTCTGTCAACATCGCGTTTTCGAAGTTTGGATCAAAAGGTTTATCAATACTATCAATTTGACTAACCCCTTCATCGGTTAGTGCTTGAATTATCTGATCATAAGTTAATTTAACACCTTTAACAAAAGGATCAGATATATCTTTTCCAGCCAGTGCTATCTCTAAAGCATCTAAAGCTGGTAAAATGCTTTGTGCGAATGATTGGATACGATATTTATGTGCATTTTCCGCATCATTCAATAATCGTTTCTTCAGATTTTCAGTATCTGCATAAGCCTTATAATAAGCATTTTTAGTGATTGCCACTTCCTGTTGAAGTTCTTCAATCGTTTTTTGTAGTTTTTCAGTTTCAGTCAGTTCTACTTCTTCCTGTATTTCTTCATCGACTATTTCTACTTTAATTTCACTGTCTTCAACTTTGTTCTTCTTCTCTTTTTTGCTCATTTTAACCTCATTTTCTACTTTTTCTTCTTATATTGGCTTTCTATAAACTGTGTTGCGAAATCCAATATCGAAACAATCTTGTTATAATTCATGCGGCTTGGCCCTACAACCATTAATTTTCCTTCCTCTTCACCAATATTGAAGACTGAAGAAACAATAGCCACATCATTAACCCATATTAATTCACCTTTATTGTCTGGTGATTTGACCTTTATGCTTGATTCACTTGTGCCAATCGATCGCCACATCGTTGAATCATCAAACATTCTCATTATTTCTTTTAATTTTTCAATGTCACTGAATTCAGGCTGATACAACATATTGGTTGCTCCTGAAAAATAGACATTGTCACTGGCAAATTTTACAAATGCTTGGACAAAGGCATTAAATAATGCTTCATGTCTTTTAACCGATCTTTCCAAGATTGGTTTGATTTCATTTAGTTTTTCAACAACATCATTAATCAGTGTTCCAACTAAATAATCATTTAGAATAGCAGTGCAATTTTGAATATCTTCAACTGATACCTTATCTTCAAAATGGAAAGTCTTGTTTTCAGCATGACCTTGGTCAGTGATAATTACTGCCACTGCACTTTTATCTGTAAGTGGAAATAATTTGATATGCGCCAAACTTTGCTTGTTAGCATCTGGACCTAAGACCAGTGATGTCAAGTTGGTCATATTTGATAATATGTCACAACTGGCTTGGATTACATCCTCAAGTGGCAAGTCGTTAGAAAAGAATGTCTGTAGTTGATATTTCTCTTTTTCTTCCAGCTGGGAATCCATTAAATATTCAACATAATAACGATAACCATATGTTGAAGGAACTCTTCCAGAAGAAGCATGAGTTTTCTCTAATAAACCTTCTGTTTCCAAGTAGTTCATTTCATTACGAATTGTTGCACTTGAACAACTCAGCCCATATTGCTCTAACAAAGTTTTGGAACCGATTGGTTCAGCTGTTTTAATAAACTCTTCAACAATCGCTTTTAAGATTATTTCTTGTCTACGTGATAACATCCTTCTCCCCTCTTTCTGGCACTTAACAGTTGCCACTGCTAATATTATAATACACATAATTAGCACTGTCAACAAATAAGTGCTAATTTTTTATATTATAAATATAAAAAACGATTACTTTTAAATAATCGTTTCATTACAGCTGTTTTAACAGTTTTTATAAAGCTAATCTTGTTTTTTCTTTTCAAATAATTCAAAGAATTTGTCAAAACCAATTGCTAGTAAAATAGTAATAAATAAAGATAATACAAAAAACAAATATTTATTACTTTTAGCTAAACCTAAATTGTTAAGTGTAATCATCGGTAGTCTCTGTAAAATATAGATACTAAAAACATGATCACCAAAGAAATTTAAGATTTTATTACCAAATGTTATTTTCATTGTAGAAACAACTATAAATAGTGTAAATGCAATTCCCCAAACAGTATAACTGATAAATCCTAATATTCCTTTAAATTTAGCTGAAACAAGACAGATAAAAATCATAATAACAAATATAATAAAGTATCTTCTATCATTTTTCATCACAAAAGCATCGATTTTATTTTTAAGTAACGAATACCAGACACCTAGCGGAAAAAGAATTGCTGTATCATACCACCAGTATTGCTTGCCAGCATACTTTAAAGAAAATACCAATATTATGGTTAATAAGGTAAATATTGTTGCTGAAGTATAGTATTTATTGTTCTCTTTTCTTTTTAAATTGTAGAAAGAAATAAAAACTAATACATAGAAAGAAAGCATAATAAAAATATACCAGTTGGAGTTTCCTAAACTACTATATGCTATCCAAGAAGTCCAAAAAACAAAACTATCAAATCTGACATTAAAAATAAAATGTTGAAGGATAAAGTATAGAAGTACTGCCACATCAAACCTGATTAATAGTTTTGGCAGTCTTTTCTTAAGCAAATCAGCAACATAACTAAAACCTTTACGCTTAATAGATTCCATTATTCCATATCCAGAATAAAACAAAAACATAGCTACCATCATTTGTCCTAAAAGTGACAAAAATATATGACAATGTTTATCAAATATGCTATCCATAGATATATATGATTTAGCATGAGATAAGAAAACCAAAAAAGTAAAAATACCCTTGATAGGTTTTGTTTTTTCTATTGATAAATAATCTGATACAAAACTACCTCTTTTAGCAATTTTCATATCATAAACCATTAATAGCATAAATAGTGCTAGAACTATTGTCATATCGATGCTAGTCTCCTTTATATTCTTGCTTGTTATTTTATCACACAAAAATAAAAAAGGCGATTAAATCGCCTTAGAATGATACTTCATCTGTTTTAGCAATAAACATATATAGCAGCAGTGACAAGATTGTTGCTACTGTTAAAATTGTCGCATAAGCCGCAGCTATACCGTAGTTTCCTCTACTTACATAAGTGTAGACAGCTAAGGTTAATGTTACTGTTCTTAAATTATAGAGAATGATTGCTGTTGACAGTTCAGTAATAATAGTTACCCAAGACATAATGGCACCAGATAAGATACCATTGGCCATCATTGGTACAGTTATGCCAAAAAATGCCTTCATCTTAGTCGCGCCAAGAGATATGGCTGCTTCTTCAATTGACAGTGGAATCTGTTGAAGGGTGGCCACTGAAGATCTAATCGTATATGGTATACGCCTTATAACCAAAGCTATAACCATAATAGCCACTGTGCCAGTAAGTACAAGTGGTTTTTTAGAGAAAGCCATAACTAGGGCAATACCAACTACTGATCCTGGAATGATATAAGGTATCATTGATAGGGTATCAATAATTTTATTAATAAAGTTACTTCTTCTAACAACTAGATAAGCAATAATGATAGCCAAGAAAATTACAATTGCCAAAGCAGCTAGACCAATTTTAAAAGTATTAGGAACTGCTCTTCTTAAATTTCTAAAAGCCAGTCTATAACTATCTAATGAATAGCCTTTAACAAATAACTTACCACTAGTCTTCAAAAATGAAGTATAAATTACATATACTTGTGGTAAAAAAGCTAAGCCAACCATAAACCAACAATATAAATTAATTAATACTGCTTTAATTCCCTTAAGAGGTTTTCTTTCGATTGAATTCATAGCATTCATTGTAAAAGTAAACTTGCTATTAACATAGCGTTGAAATAAGAAGATTATTGCGGTAATGACAATGGCAATAATACTCACAGCTGCCCCAAAGCCTCTATCTGAACCTGTCTCTGAGAAATAGGCATTATAGATAACCACTGGGAAAGTCTGATAACCTTCACCAATTAAAAGTGGTGTGCCAAAGTCAGCAAACGCTCTCATAAATACCATTAATGTTGCCGCAATAATTGTTGGCATAATCAATGGAATAATCA
>JAAZKG010000128.1 GCA_012799935.1 Erysipelotrichia bacterium
ACAAAAATAAATTTATCTGATTTATCATAAGCTTCATTATAAACATTATCTTGACCAGTACTATAAGTACAAGCAATATTACCATTAGGATAAAATTCATATAAAGCTATAATCTCATCATTCATAAATAAGGAATAAAGTAATTTTTCATTGATACTAATATTTTTTTCATCTTCAATTACTATTGTATAATCTTTAATTGGATTTTTAATATAGAATTTATCTTCATTGGTATATTTAATTTTCTTAATTTTTTTATAACTCATTTCAATTAGAAGCTGTTCAATAATTAAAGTGGTTTCTTGTGCTATTTCATTTTTATGAACTTTAATATTTTTTATACTAGTCAATTTAATTTCTTTATTTATCTTCTTTTTTTCAGCAAATAAATTAGTTTCTTTTAATTTTTCAGCAGTGGTTTCATCAACCAATTTACTATAGATAAAATGTCCCATATATGGATGAGTAATTGTACCAGTATCATTTTCTTCTGAACCATATATTCCTACACAAAATAGGATGTTTTCCATTTGATAAACAAAGTAATAACATGGAAATTGAACCTTATTTTCTTTTGAATAGTATAATCTTTCAGAAATATAATATTTAGTATTAGGATCATATTCAAAATTATTTATTAAATATGCTTTAGCAAAATTCAAGGCGCAGTTATCAATTATGCCATCTATTGGGTCTTCTTTTTTGCATCCAGTTAAAGAAAATAATATTGTCCATACCATAAACATAACTATTACTTTCTTCACTACTACCACCTCCTATTTACTAAAGATAATATCAATCTGTTATCAAAATAGTTTCTACTATTTAATTGTACTCCTATTTGTTAGTTTTTCAACAAATATAGCCCAAAACAAAGAATTATTAGCAAAAACTAATAATTCTTCCTCACTTTTATAAATCTCTATTTTTAATAACAATCCTATCTTCTAAATGGGAATCAAAATTTGCGGATGCTGAAAATAATTCTTCAAATATCGCATTACAAGAAGTAATGACAGTTTTAGGTTTTTTGTTAGCGTAAACTTCTTCAATTGGCACATCAAAAAATTCACTAAATCCTTCTAAATGATAACCAGCAGTCACTCCTATCTTTATAATCGATTCATCAATTATATCTTTACCATTTAACTGACAAACTTCTAAAACCTTTGTTAGACGGTTATAGACAATTTGAACACCTTTAGAAACTTGATAGAATTCCGTATGACCTTCATAACATTCTTCCCTTAACATAAATTTCATCATATGTTTAAACTGTTTCCCAGTTACTTCTAACATTACAACTGATTCATCATATGGTAAACATTCTTTCAAGTCTTGATATCTGATTATTGGCCCAAGAGATGTTTTTCTAATTGCTCCAGAACCAAATAACATAATATCAAATGAAGAATCCACTTGTAGTAAATCAGCAATTAAATTCCCTAATTCTGTTTCCATATTTCGCTGTGGATGAGTTAATGGTCTTCTAAAAGTGGTAATTATTTTCTGATACTTTTTATCTGTTTCATCTTTATAAACACCCAATAACTCTTCCATAACTGGATCAAATGGACAAGTTTCTTCATTTATATCAATACACTGCCACTTATAGCCAATCATCTTATTATTGTCATCAAAATCAATATCAAATCTTCCAATCTGATCTGTACCAGTATAAGCTTGAACTATTGGAATTCCGTTAACTACTTCTGGCGTTGTTAAACGAGTATGTGAATGACCTCCTATTATCATATCAACACCCCACTCTGGATCAAGTATGGCAGCTAATTTTTTATCTTCTTCAAAACCAATATGAGTTAATAAAACTGTTAAATCGATAGATGTTGTTTTATAGTTGTCAATTATGACACCTATCTCTTTTCTTGCTTCCCAGATATCGACAAAGGCTCCAATTAATTCTTCGCCTTTAGTTTGATTCAACACTTCTTCTGTTAAAACACCAATAAACATTACTCTTAAACCATTGATATAAACTACCTTAAAAGGACTAAACAGTCTTTGATGATTACTTTTAATATATAAATTGGCATTAATTATCGGAAACTTGGCACATTTTTCTAAAAACAATAAATGAGCAATTCCATAATCTGTTTCGTGATTACCAACTGTTACCACATCTGGACCTAAAAAATTCATTATTTCAATAGTTGAAAGTCCTTTATATTCTGAATCTATAATTGAACCCCTAAACATATCCCCAGCAATAACATATAAAAGAGAATCATTAATTTCCCTTTCTCTTCTAATGTAGCCAGATAAAAGGGAAACCCCACCAACAAGTTTTTCATCTATCTTTTCAGCTAAAAAGTCACCATGTAAATCATTTGAATGTAAAATCGTCAATTTTTTACTCATTATTTTTTCTCCTATCTTTAAATAAAAAACACAAAAAATTTGTGTTTTCTAGATATTTCCTGCCCAGCCTGGGATACTTTTCCCTCGATTAATAATTACTGCTTTTTGAAAATCAGTTTGATTTAAAAACTCTAAAATTGAGTTTACTTCATTTTCATCACAGCCAACTAATAATTTAACTTCTATATCTCTTTTCAGTATATCTGCACATACTACCACAGAAGAAACATTAGTTGCATCAAGTGTACCACGATATACAGATATATGATCAGTACCTTCACCATGTAAATCCTTTAAATAACCATAGTCAACAGGATATATCAGATTAGTATAAAGATGATGAACTGAATCTTTTGGCATATCTATCACTAAATCGCTTGATAAATACAAACTATCTATTTTTTGCCAAAATAAAGCATTATTCTCAAATTCCACCTTGACACCTCCGTATGTCCTATTATAAATGAAATATTTTTCATTTTCAATAGAAGCTATTTGCAAATATTTTCATTTCTTAAAATCGCTTACATTTTTTATCTTATCAATCAGTTTAGCAATTTCTTCTTTATCAAATTCTATACTTCCAATTTCAATTGCTGGTTTATTATGACCATGAAAATCAGAACCAACTGACATCAATAAATTATACTCTTTACATTTTTTATAGTAATAATCAATTGCCTTTTGATCATGATAAGTGCTATATACCTCTACACCATCTAAACCATAAGACATTATTTCTTTTAATTTTTCATCATCATAACCAATATTATGACAAGGATGAGCTAATACCATCAAACCACCACTACTATGAATTAATTCAGCCACTTCTTTAATAGGTAAAGAAAAATCTAAATCAGAATAACACGGTTTTCCTTGAGCATAAAACTCACGGTAAAAATTAAAATATGGATTGTCAGCTAATTTGCCACCTTTTCTAAATTCTTTAAGTCTTTCATCTTTATCATTCCGACTATCATTTAAAACAATTGCCCCAATGCTTTCTGGTTCAACTATTTCCTCATTACTAACCTCAATTACCTTTTGACCATCAAATTTAAAACCAAAATCCCAAGCTTTCTGCATTAATACATCACCTAAACCTCTTAGTTTATCTTTGACTTCTTTTTCACGGTCGATAAATCTTTGGTCTTGATAATCAATATTGAAACCTAAAATATGAAGTAAGGTACCATCATCCATTATGGCACTTACTTCAGTTGCTGGAATAAAGTCAATATCATACTCTTTAGCCCATTTTTCCCCTTCAGACAAAGCAGAAACACTATCATGGTCACTGATAGCGATAATATCCATATTCAACTTTTTAGCTCTTAAAATAATCTCCTTAGCTGGAAATTGTCCATCAGCTGATTTGTTTGTATGAATATGTAAATCTATTTTCATGTTAATCACCAAATAAATTATATTATGATATAATTAATTTAACAAATATACTTATGGAGGGAACAATGAATTATCGAGAAATAGCTAATAATTTTTTACTTAAATACGATCAACATCCAGATAATATTGATATTGATGGTTTAACTAAAAACTTCATCAAAGAAATGAAACTAGGTTTAGCTGGTAAACCTTCATCCTTAATGATGATTCCAGCTTATGTTTCAACTAAAGGAGAAGTTCCATTAAATGAAACAGTC
>JAAZKG010000129.1 GCA_012799935.1 Erysipelotrichia bacterium
AATCATTTAAATTCTGGCGTTGTTACAATATCTTAAAGAATTTATCTGATGAAGAACTAAACTCGGTTACTGGACTAATTCAATTATTTTTTAAATATAATATTCCAATTGAACCAGTAGAGGGCTCACAATTGAACTTCAAAATTACTGATCCAGAGGATTTGCAGAGATTTATTTTGATTGTTGAAGAAAATAAATAAAAGTTGTTTCAAATTCGAAACAACTTTTTTTAAAAACTTACAAACTTTACTATTTATCGATATAAGAGCATATATTTTACTTCTTGATTGATCGATGTATTGTATACAAAAATAAAAGTAATTTTGGTGAAATCTTTATGATTGTATAAAGAATTTTTTTCTTGAAAGTGTAGCTATTATCCTTAAAGAAAACTATCGAATCAGATAAAGTTATTTTTTTAAATAAAAACTTTATTTTGTTTAGATGTTCTTCAAAATATGGATTATCATCATCAACAGTGAATTTTTGTAATATTTCAAAAGCAGAAGTCGTTGCCCTTGAAATGGCAGCGGCTGACAAATTATTTTTCAATAGGAAGTCGGTTACTTTATCGGTAACATCCAAAAATCCCAATGAATGTTCATTAGCCTTACTAAAGACAACACTTCCTTCTCTAGAACTTAGGTAATAATATAAAGGTTTATCCAAGATAATAGCTGTTTGAATTCGTTTTAAACTTTCAAACAAAAATAACTGATCTTCACCATAACCTATATTTGTTTCAAACTTCAGATTTTCAATATTTTTTCTTTTTATAAGAGTATTCCATAACACCCCACTATTGGAAAAAATATATTCAAAAATATCATTACCAGTCAAAACTTTTCCAACTTTTTCATGATTGAAATGTATCCTAATCTTTGTTTCTTTTGGCGTTATGATATATGCATTACAGATAACAAAATCAGTATCAAATTCAGTGAGTTTATCAATCATTAATTGATACATGTTTCTATCTATATAATCATCTCCATCAACAAAACCGATATAATCACCAGTTGCATTTTCCAAACCAAGGTTCCTAGCATTTGAAGCTCCTCTAATAGGTTGATTTAAAACTTTGATTCGACTGTCTTTTAGTGCATATTGTTGACAAATTTCTAAAGTTTTATCACTTGAATTATTATCGATTATAAGAATTTCTAGGTTGGTATAAGTCTGTTTAATTACTGAATCTAAGCATTTAGTAATGTATTGTTCTAGATTATAAACAGGAATTATGATACTTATTTTTTCTTTCATAGAATTACATCCTCTTCCATTATTTAGCATAACATGTTTTATTTGGAAATAAAACTAAAAGATAATAATGATATTAATAAATAAATATGTAATAATAAATATAAAGAAGGTGAATAATAATGCCATTAGAAATAGTAATTGGAAATATTGTTGAACAAAAAACAGATATTATTGTTAGTTCTAACAATAATAAAATGATTGCTGTTGGAGCTAATAGTTTAGCCATTTTTAATAAAATAGGCTATAAAAAAGTGTTAAAAGCTATTAAAGATTATCGAAATCTGAAAACAACAGAAGTGGCTGTTACTTCTGGTTTTGATTTGTGCCAGAAAATAATTCATGTGGTTTCTCCTATTTATGATGAAAGTAGTGACAGTAATGAAAAATTATTGCTTGAAACCTATAACAATGTATTGCTTAAAGCTAAGCAATTATTGGCTCGCAGTATTTCTTTTCCCCTTATTTCAGTTGGTGCCAATAAATATCCAAGACAGTTAGCTTTAGATATTGCGATAAAAGCAATCAGAAATTTTATTAAAGACAATGATTTGGATGTGAAATTGGTGTTATTACCAGAAGAAAAAAGTGATGAGATAAAATATCCTGAACTGCATCGTTTAATAAATGAATCAAAAGTAGAAAAAGTGGAAAAAAGAACTCTTAAAGCTCCTGGCTATCGTTTAGGCATGATGGTAGCAGGAGATTTAGCAAAGGAAGATTTTGAATCTTTTCATTATGAAAAAACTGATTTAGAAGATTATCTAGATAAAATAGAAATCTCTTTTTCAAAGACAGTCTTAAATCTTATTGATGAAAAAGGATATACAGATTCAGAAGTTTATAAGCGAGCTAATTTAGATAGAAGAGTGTTTTCAAGACTGCGTTCTTTAGATGATTATCAACCAGCAAAAACAACTGCTATTGCTTTAGCTTTTGGCTTAATGTTAAGTGTAGCACAAACCGATGATTTATTACTTAAGGCTGGTTATTCTTTATCTAGATCAAATACAGCTGATATAATTGTTCGATATTGCTTAAATAATGAAATCTATGATATTTATGAAGTAAATGAACTATTATTCAAATATAACCAAAAACAACTAGGTTCTATATAAAATGTCGCTTGAGAAATGACCAACTAGAAAGATTAAAATGTTATCATTCGGTTGTAAAAGATAGGAGGATTTTACATGAAGGAAAAAACAACAGAAATTGTCTTTGTAATTGACAGAAGTGGTTCAATGTCAGGTCTTGAATCTGATACTATTGGTGGTTTTAATGGAATGCTAAAAAAACAAAAAAACGGAAAAGGTGAAGCTTATGTAACAACAGTTCTATTTGATGATCGCTATGAGGTATTACATGATCATTTAATCATCGATAAAATTGAAGAGATGGATGAAAATCAATATTATACAAGAGGAACCACAGCTTTATTAGATGCAATGGGTTTAACAATTAAAAAGATAGAAAATATCGTCAAACATCAAAAAGATAGTAATGTAATTATGATTATTATTACCGATGGCTATGAAAATGCTTCAAAAGAATACTCTAGTAAAAAAGTTAAACAAATGGTAAGTGACAAGAAAGAAGAAGGTTGGGAATTTATTTTCTTAGGTGCTAACATTGATGCAGTGGAAACAGCAGAGTCACTAGGTGTAGATAGAAAGAAAGCTTCTAACTATCATAATGATAAAAAAGGACTCTTCACACTTTATCAAAGTGTCACGGGCGCAATTTCCAGTATGAGAGAAAAAAATGTTGTTGAAGAAGATTGCCTAGAAGAAGTCAGAAAAGATTTTGAAGAAAGATAATAGTTCAATATTAAAATCAACAGATGTTTAAATAAAATCCGGAAGTAGTATTCCGGATTCTTTTTAATGAAACCTTTAATATAGAGAATATCATTTTCTTTAATATCGAAAGTTTTATTTCCCTGGCAATAAGTTGCAATAATATTATAGTCATCATCAATAGAAAAAATCACCTTTTTTGCTACCATATTCAATATAGATATCAATGTAATAGTATAAGACATTTTATTTTTTCGGTGTTAATGTTACATAGAGATTATGATAAAAAAACAAGTTTAAACTATGTTATAATTGACTAAAGACAGGTGCCCGTAGTTTAATGAACAGAACTCTCGATTCCGATTCGAGCAGATACAGGTTTAAGTCCTGTCGGGCGCACCAGCAGAAGGGATTTTTATGAATGAAAATATTAAACTGGTAGTAGCAGATATTGATGGAACTTTAACAAACAACAAAAAAATACTAACAGATTTTACTAAAAAAACAATAACTGAGTTAGGGGAAAAGGGTATTTATTTTGGTCTTGCTTCCGGCAGATGTGTCGATAATCAATTACTTCATTATTACAAAGAGTGGGGATTCAATAAACAGTTTGATATCCTTATTGGTATGAATGGAGCTCAACTATATGATGGTATCAATAACAAAAGATATGATTATCATAGTCTTTCCAAAGAGGATGTCAAAGAAATCTGTGATTTGGTTAAACCTCTTGATGTAAACCCCTTTGTTTACGATGAAGGTAATATGATTTGTCTAAAGGCAGATGATGCTACTTTAGCGAGTAGTTTAAGAAATGAAATGCCATTTATCGTAAGCCCTGATGGTTCTTTAATATACAATAAAGACCGTCCTAAATTAATGATTAGAGTTGATGAAGATAAGATGGAAGCTTTAGAAAAATATTGTGAAGAAAACAAAAAAGAGGGTGTTACTTACCGCAGTGTAAAAACCCAAACTACGATGTTAGAATTTATTGATTATCGAACCAATAAAGGTGATGCTTTGATAAATTTCTGTCAATTAAATAACATTGATTTAAAAGATGTAATGACTTTTGGTGATATTAGTAATGATAATGAACTTTTAGAAGTTGCTGGAGTTGGAGTTTGTATGATTAATGGCTCTGATGAAACTAAAGGATATGCTGATGATATTACAGAACTATCAAATGATGAAGATGGTTTCGCTCATTATTTACAAGAAAAAGTATTGAAATATCGTTAAAAATACTTGCACCGGTGGCGGAATGGCAGACGCGTACGCCTCAGAAGCGTATGATTAATATCATGTGGGTTCAAGTCCCATCCGATGCACCA
>JAAZKG010000015.1 GCA_012799935.1 Erysipelotrichia bacterium
GCTAAACCAACCATAAACCAGCAATATAAATTGATTAATACTGCTTTAATCCCCTTAAGTGGTTTTCTTTCAATTGAATTCATAGCATTCATTGTGAAAGTAAACTTGCTATTAACATAGCGTTGAAATAAGAAGATTATTGCGGTAATGGCAATGGCGATAATACTTACTGCTGCTCCAAAGCCTCTATCAGAACCTGTTTCTGAGAAATAGGCATTATAGATAACTACTGGGAATGTTTGATAACCTTCGCCAATTAAAAGCGGTGTTCCAAAATCAGCAAATGCTCTCATAAATACCATTAATGTCGCGGCAATAATTGTCGGCATAATTAAGGGAATAATCAATGTTAAAAAGCGTTTTGTACCTGTACATCCCATGTTTTCCGATGCTTCCAACAGTGAATTATCAATATTTTTCAAAGCTCCTGAAACATATAAGAAAACTAGCGGAAACAATTGTAAAGCCAGTACTAACAAAATACCATTAAAACCATAAATATCTGGTATTGTAAAACCAGTTAAGTTTTTAATAGCCACAGTTATAACACCACTTCTTCCAAGTAACATAATCCAAGAATATGCTCCAATAAAAGGTGCTGACATACTACACAAAATAATAATTACTTGCAGTAAGCCTTTGCCTTTAATTTCATACATTTGATAAAAGTAGGCTAATGGAATACCAATAACAAGGGTTAATAGCGTTGCCAAAGAACTTACTTTCAAAGAGTTGGTGATTGATTTACGATAATATCTTTGGCTAAAGAAGTTAATAAATTGTTCTATTGTGAATTGTCCTTGTTTAAAAAATGCCTGAAGAAACAACTTTAATAATGGCCACATTAAAAATAACAAGTACATAGCTAGCACAACTATTGATACAACTTTCCAAATATCAAAATTTTTATTCTTCTTAGTCATAATTAATCACCTGTGTATAAATCAAGATCGTTTATTACACCTTTAACCAAATTATACTGACCATTTTCATCGAAAATATTAATCTTTTCTTTTTTTACCTGAAGATAAATTTCCGTACCTTTTTCAATAATGCTGTCAATCTTAGATTCTTGAATAATTTCAATCTTATCACCATCATCAGTATGAACGAAATAATGGGTATTTAATCCTAAAAAGACTGCATCATCGATGATAGCTTTAATGCCTTCTTTATTTTTGGTATCAACTACTAATTCTTCTGGTCTGATTGAAACTTTAACTTTTTGATCATATTTATATTCATCCAAAATATTATCCATTTCACAAGCATAACCACTAGGGAAATGTAACATTGTTTTGCCATCTTCAATTTTTAACTTTCCATCAACAATATTTGTTCGCCCAATAAATGTTGCTACAAATAAATTGGTTGGTCTTTGATACAGAACTTTTGGTGTACCAATCTGTTGAATATCACCTAAATTCATTACTGCAATTCTATCACTAACCGCCATTGCTTCTTCTTGGTCATGAGTTACATATACCGTTGTAATACCAATGGTATTTTGAATTTCTTTAATAACTGTACGCATTTCTACTCTTAGCTTTGCATCTAAGTTACTTAAAGGTTCATCCATCAATAAAACATTTGGTGTGATTGCCAAAGCTCTTGCCAACGCAACTCGCTGTTGTTGTCCCCCAGATAATTTTTCTGGCATTCTTGATCTATATTCCTCAATTTTCATTAATTTAAGGAAACGATCAGTTGTCTCTTTAATTTCTTCCTTTGGAAGTTTTCTGTTTTTTAAACCATAAGCGACGTTTTTTTCAACTGTCATATTTGGGAAAATAGCATAGTTCTGGAATACCATACCAATATTACGCTTAGCTGGGTCCATATCATTAATTCTCGTATCATTAAAGTAAAAATCTCCACCTTCAATCGAGTTAAAACCAGCTATCATGCGCAATAAAGTCGTCTTACCACAACCAGATGGACCAAGAAGGGTGAAAAATTCACCCTCCTTGATATTTAGTGATAAGTCAGTAATTATTGTATTATCGCCGTATCTTTTAACAGCATGATTTATTTTAATATTAACACTCATAATTCTAACCTCTCATTTTCAATTAAAAATTATTAATCTGTTTTTTCTTTTTATTCTGGATGAGCTTCGTTATACATTTGCTCCCATCTAGCTTGCCAATCCTTTTTGTTTTGTCCACAGAATGCTCTATCTTCAACTACAACTTTAATTTGATCAAATGGAGTCATCTTGTCTGTTGTATTAGAAATAGCTGTATTAACTGGACGAGCTGTAGTTTTAGCAATTTCATTTTGTCCTTCTTCTGAAATTAACCAGTCTAAGAATTTCTTAGCATTTACCATATTTGGAGCATTTTTAATAATTGCTGCACCAGCTGGTAACCAGACTGCACCTTCTTCTGGATAAACAAGTTTAACATTTGTAGCTCCATCTACTAATAAACCAACACATGGGTCTTCATAAGAAACACCAACTGCATATTCACCATTTACAACACCTTTGTAAATAGCTGAAGATGAAGATAA
>JAAZKG010000016.1 GCA_012799935.1 Erysipelotrichia bacterium
TGGAACTTCACAGATTACCTTTTCAACTGGTTCATATCTTTTTCCATCGATGTATTTATATATTACCTGTGGTTTGGAAATAGCTAATTCATAGCCTTCTCTTCTCATATTTTCGATTAAAACTGTTAAGCCTAACTCTCCACGACCACTAACTTTAAAAGTATCAGTAGAATCGGTTTCCTCAACTTTAAGACCTACATTAATTTCAAGTTCTCTTTCCAATCTTTCTTTAATATTCCTACTGGTAATATATTTCCCACTTCTTCCAGCAAACGGTGAGGTATTTACAATAAAGTTCATACTCAAAGTTGGTTCATCAACATGAATTGGAGGTAGTGGATCTATATAATCTTTATCACATATTGTTTCTCCAATACTTAAATCAGAAATTCCAGCAATTATAACAATATCACCAGAATAAGCTTCTGTTATGTTTTTTCTTTTAATTCCTTCATAATTATACAATTTAGAAATTGTGCATCTCTGTTGGGTTCTATCATTTTTGCACAAAATAACTTGTTCTCCAACTTTTATAGTGCCTTTATAAACTCGACCAATACCAAGACGACCAATATATTCATCATAATTTAAATTTGAAATTTGCATTTGAAGGGGCTCATCATCTAAATTAGGATAACATTCAGTATGTTCAATAATCGTTTCAAATAAAGGTATTATATCATTATTATCATCATTGACCTTATATCTAACAATTCCTTCTTTTGCAATTCCGTAAAGAATAGGAAATTCTATTTGTTCTTCATTAGCTTCTAAATCAAAAAATAAATCATAAACCAGAGCTATAACTTCCTCAATTCTGGCATCTTTTTTATCAATCTTATTAATCAATAAAATAGGTTTTAATCCTAATTCTAATGATTTCTTTAAAACAAAACGAGTTTGTGGCATCGGTCCTTCTGATGAATCTACAAGTAAAATGACAGTATCAACAGTTTTAATAATGCGTTCAACTTCACTTGAAAAATCAGCATGACCTGGCGTGTCAACAATATTGATTTTATAATCTTTGTAAAAAACTGAACAGTTCTTTGAATAAATGGTTATTCCTCTTTCCTTTTCAAGATCATCAGAATCCATTACTCGATTAACTATATCTTCATTTTTACCAAAAGCTCCAGATTGTTTTAAAAATTCATCGACTAAAGTTGATTTCCCAGCATCAACATGGGCTATAACAGCTAAATTTATTATCTTTTGTTTTTCCATAGGATTTACTTCCTTTCAAACTAACAATTTAATTAAAATTAAAGAAACTTTCTTATTACTTCATATTCTCTATTTTCATAAATCTTTATTATTATATATCCAATATTGCTACCATCACGGTTATAGTATAAAGAACCTGGGTTCAATAATCTAATACCATCAATATAATCATCATTATACATATGGGTGTGCCCATATAAAACAATATCACAACCATTTTCTTTAGCTAAGTTAGCTAGTCTATTCTTTAGGTTAAATCCAGATTGACGATGAGAATGAATCAAAAAAAATCTTAAGCCACCGATTTCGGTAACAAGTTTATCAGGTAAATCAAAATAATCATTGTTTCCCTTTATAATTACTAAACCATCAAAAATATCTGGCCAATCACAAACATCACCCAGATGAAACATATAGTGAGCATCGTTTTCTTTTTGCATGACAAAGTAGACATTTCCACTATAGCCATGTGAATCGCTCATTACAACAACCTTGATATAATTCACCATAAAAGTATATAACTATCTAATTTTATTTTCAAGATGAACTAGATGGTTAGAAAAACCCTTTAATATTTTATTTTTTCTTTTAACCAGCATATGATAAGCAATCTTCTAATGTCATTTCAATAGCTTCATAAGTAATAATATAACCACCATTATCTAATTGTACTTTGCTAATTGATATTGTTATTGGAACACTATCATTATATAAAAGTGTTGATATGCCATAAACGTCCTCCAATAAATCCTCATAGTTAGAATAAGCAAGGTTTATAGCATAATCAAATACTTTACTCATATTTTCACTGCTGACAATTACCGCAAATCCAGAAGTAGCACCATTTTTATAAGAACCAGTGAAAACTATATAGTCATCTGCCACATCATAAATTTCATCTGGTAAATAATCTCTAGTGGCAGTTGTTATTTCTTGTGTCTTCTGATAGTTTTCAATTAATATATCTCCTATTTCAGTAGATTTTAATTCCTTCTGTTTAATTTCCAGCTTATTTTTATCTTGGCAACCAACAAGTCCGAAAAATAAAGTTATAACTAATAATACTTTCAATACTTTTTTCATTTTACAATCCTCTTAATTTTATTATTTTATTATCATTATAATATAAGATATCCAAAAGATAATGCTCAAAAAATAAAGCGATAATCAGAAAATTATACTTAAAACTTTTTTAATCGTCATCTTTTACCTTTCTAAAAAAATCATATACAGATTGACCACTTTTTCTACCAACAATTGCAGTTAATTGTTCAATACCAGCATCTTTTATTCTATCGATTGTTTTAAAATGTGATAATAATTTTTGTTTTCTTTTATATCCTATATTTTCAATTTCATCTAGGATAGATTCTTTAAATTTTTTCTTTCTTAAACGCTTGTGATAAGAAATTGCAAAACGATGAACTTCATCTTGCATATTTGTTAGAAAGTAAAATAATTCTGTTTCTTTATCAATATCATAGATTTGAAATTTATCATTCATCAAAGATGAAGTTTGATGTTTTTCATTTTTAAGTAAACCAAGTAAACAAATTGAAGATATTTCTAAAGATTCTAATATTTCTTTAGCAGCATTAATCTGACTTTTTCCACCATCAACAATAATAACATCAGGTAAAATCGATTTATTCTTTTTAGCTCTAAATAAGCGACGATAGATAACCTCCTGCATATTAGCAAAATCATTATTTTTGTTTGATACTTTATATAATCTATAATCCTTCTTTGAAGCAACCCCCTCAATAAAAACTACTTGTGCTGCTACAGCTTCTTTTCCAGAGGTATGAGAAACATCAAACAACTCAATTCTATTTGTATTACATTGTATTAAATCATTTAATTGCTCTAAAACTGTTTCATTTAGCGCTACTTTTTTATTAATTAACTCAAAATTTTGTTCTAAATTAACTTTAGCATTTTCAATGGCCAATTCAATTAATTTCTTCTTTTCGCCTCTTTGAGGTTGAATGACCTTTGTTTCCAAAACTTCATTTAAAGCCTCTAAATTAAGCCCATAAGGCATTATAAGCTCTTTTGGCAGTCGATTTAACTGATAGTATTGAACTATATATGAAATAAATGTTTCTTCTACATCGTCATATATTGGCTTTAAGGTTTGATGTTTATTTAATAGTTTTCCTTTACTATATAATAATCCAATAATTGATACATATCCTTTATCAATATGATAGGCAAATACATCTGTACTTTTTTCTAAATCAATTTGCATATAGTTTTCAGTAGTTACATGTTTAATAGATTCTATAAGAGTTTGCATTTCATTAGCTTTTTCAAATAATAATTTTTCAGCATAACTTTCTCTTTTTTCTATTAGTTCATCAATAATTTTTTTTGTATTCCCATTTAAAAAAGAAGTAATTTCCTCACTCATTTCTTCATATACTTTCGAATCTATTTTAAATTCACAAGGGCCTAAACATAATCCGATATGATAATACAAACATACTTTACTGCCCATATTTTTGCATTTCCTTAAGGGATATATCTTTTCCATTAAACTTAAAAGTTCTCTAGCATAACCTACATTTGGATATGGACCAAAATATTTAGCATTTTTCATTTTTTTAGTATCTCTTACCAGTTTTAATGTTGGATACTTTTCATCGGTTAATCTTAAATATGGATAAGAACTATCATCCTTAAACATGACATTGAAGCGAGGTTTATGATGTTTAATCAGGTTATATTCCAATATTAAAGCTTCTTTTTCAGAGTTAGTAACTATATAATCAAAATCAGCAATGTTGTTAACTAATTTTGTTGTCTTATTATCGTGAGAACTTCCTCTAAAATAAGAATTTATTCTATTTTTTAGTTTTTTAGCTTTACCTACATATATTACTTCTCCATTTTTGTCCTTCATTAAATAACAACCTGGTTCCATAGGTAAAGTAAGCAATTTTTCTTTAATCATAAACTATTCCTTAAAATACACTATTGTAGCACCACTTGAACCTTCCAAAGCACTTCCATGTTCATAACGTTTAACAAATTTACTTTTCTTTAATTTTTCCCAAACAGCATTACGTAAAGCACCAGTACCATAACCATGTATGATTCTAACAAAAGGCACATTGGCAATTAATGCTTCATCTAAATACTTATCTAATAAATCCATCGCTTCATCTACTCTAAACCCTATTAAATTTAATTCGATTGAAAATTGTCTTGATGATTTAACTCTGGTTTTAACTTCTTTAAGCCCCTTCTGTTTAGGAGCGCTAGTTTTAACCACAGATGACAAACTAGCCCTAATTCTAATTCCAGCAGAATCTATTAAGACATTTTTTCTATCCATAGAAATTACTTGACCTTTTTGATTGGTTAATTTTACTTTAACATAATCACCGATTTCAATTTCACCATCTAATATTTCTTCTTCCTCTTCAATTTCAATAATTTGATTTAATTGATGCTTTAATTTAGCTACCTCATTTAACTGATAGTTTTTTTGTTGCTTAAGCTGTTCGATAATTTCTTCAGACTGAATTTTAGCATCTGTGATGATATTTAAGGCTTCCTCTTTAGCGTTTTTAATAATATTGGTTGTTTGTAATTCTAAATTTTCTTGCTCAATATTTAATTGCTTTTGTTTCTGCTGTAATAATTGCTCTTGAACTTGTAGTTGCTCTTGTTTTTGCCTAACAGCTTCTAATTGCTTTTGAAGTCTTTCAATTAAATTATCATCAACATTCGATTGTTGGTTTTTATACTCATAGGCTAAATTTATTATTTCATCATTTATACCAAATCTTTTTGCTGTCTCAATGGCGTTTGAAGAACCAATTGAGTTTTCAATATATCTGAATGTTGGTTTTAGATTTTCTTGATCAAATTCAACCGATGAAAGCATTATATTTTCATGACTTTTCGCATATGCTTTTAATTTAGAAAAGTGTGTTGTAGCTACAACATAGATATTTTTTCTTCTAAAATATTCCAATACAGCACTGGCAAAAGCCTGACCTTCATTTGGATCAGTTGAACCACCTAACTCATCTAAGATAACTAGACTTTTTTGTGTTGCTTGTTTACATATTTTTGAAATGTTACTTATATGCGATGAAAATGTTGATAAATCAGCATTAATAGACTGCCCATCTCCAATATCATAGAAAACATTATCAAAAATAGGAATTTTAGCTTCTTTAGCTGGAAGTGAAATAGCTGATAAAAACAATAACGAAAATAATCCTATTACTTTTAAGGAAACCGTTTTTCCACCTGTATTAGGACCGGTAATTAAAATAGTTTTCACTGGACTAATTATTCTGTAATCATTAGCTACTACCTTTTTTGGATCAATTAATGGATGTCTAGCTTTAATTAAAATAAAATCGGTTGCTGATATTTCCCCTACAATACCATCTACCTCTTTTGCCCATTGTGCTTTCGCAAATAAAGCATCTAATAAACCTAAAGTACTAATGTTAGAAAGATAACCATTGCCATCTTTTTTTATCAATTGAGAAAGTTCAAACAATATTCTATTAATTTCTTGTTTTTCTTCTTCCATTAATTGTAATAGTTGATTATTTAAACCAATAAAAGCATTAGGCTCAATATAAGTTGCTCCACCAGATGAAGATGATCCATATTGCAAGCCTTCAATCGTATTTTTATATGAATTTTTTACTAAAATTACACTTCTGCCATTTCTATAAGCGATTATATTGTCTTGTAACATCGGTTGATTCTTACTGATATACTCACTAAGTTTACTAGAAATTGTCTTTTGTAAACTCTTGGTTTTCCTTCTAATTGTTGCTAGATTGCTAGAAGCATTATCATAAATTTCACCTGAATATGAAATACTTTTATTAATAGTTGCAGCTGTATTTTCAAAAGCTGTTAAAGAATCAGTTAGTTCCTTTACCAAATCTTTTTGATTATCACAATTTAAAACATACTTGTTTATTTGAATAATTCCATAAGCTTGCGAAGCTATTTTAGTCAAATCTAATGGATTTAAAGTTACATCTTTCATAGCCAATGATATTTCATGAGATACATCATATATACCACCAAAAGGCATAGTACCATAAGAAACTACCATGCCTATTGCTTGTTTTAGTCTTCCATTTTCTCTTTCTACCACTAGTTTATTAAAACTTGGTTGTAAATTTTCAATAATCTGATGGCCTAAAGAGAAAGAAGTATATTTATTTATTAATTGTTTTACTTCATTAAACTGTAAACCATCGTAGTTTTCGCTCATTCTATTCTCCTGGATTAAGTATCTGATTTAATTTATCCACATCAAGACCATAATTAATCAAAAACTCATAAATATCTTCACTTGAAATTGAAGATTTTTTTAACCAATCTATGATACTTTTGATATCTTCTACCTCTAAAGATAGTGGATCAGATATCATTTTTTGAATTGCGACATTCTCTTTGAATGATTTAGATAAAATACTAGTTATTTTCTCTGTTATGGTATCAGTATATTTTAAAATGGAATTATCAATAATATCTTTACCATTTGTAAAGATTGCCGTATTAAGTAAAAAAGTTATTAAGATTACAATCATAAATGAAGGTATTAACGCAAATACCGCCCCTAATAAACTGTTAAATTGCTTGATTATCGGAAATTCTAAAACAACTTTGAATAATGGTTTAATAATGGCAATAATAATAACTCCTATTATGAAGATAATAACAAACCAAACCAAAACATTGATTTTTTCATAGAAGACATCTGCTAATGTGGTATCTTGAAATGGTGCATATTTTTTCGGAAATATTTTAATCAAATCAGAAAAACCAGGTGCTAATATCCAACTTAACAAAATAACTGCTAAAATTCCAATGGTCTTTATAACCTGCCATAAAAAACCTCTTATATAACCAATAATCATTGATATAACTAAAAATGCAATTACACCAATATTTATAAATAGTACACTGTTACTTGATAATGTCATAAATATCACTCCTTGTTTTTAAATTATACCACACTAGTAATAATTTGAAAATTGACCTTTTTCGTATTATTATATTGCTATGAAGACTTATACTTTTAGCGCAGATGAAAAAATTATTAATGAAATAACTTCTTACTTCAATAAAGAAGATTTTTGTGAAGTTGGTGAATATATGCGTTTTAAAATTAGCAGAAAAAATCTTTCAATAATAATTTATACATCCAACAAAGTTGTCATTCAAGGCAAGGATGCTGATTTATATTTTGAAATGTTCAAACCAATTGATAGTATCGTTTTACCTCAAGCAGGAAGTGATGAGGTTGGTACTGGTGATTTTTTTGGTCCAATTTGTGTATGTGCAGTTTTTTTAGATGAACATACTTTTGAAAAAATATCTAATTTAAATTTAACTGATTCCAAAAAATTAAATGATGAATATATTCTTAAAACTGTTCCATCACTACTTAAAAAAGTTAAACATTCTCTTTTAATTCTAGATAATGAAAAATACAACCAAGTCATTAAAGAAAACAATATGAATAAAATAAAAGCAAAATTACATAATCAAGCTTATATCAATTTACAAAAGAAAATAAAAAAACTACCAAAATTAATCATTGTTGATGATTTTTGTGGTGAAGATAAATACTACCAATACTTAAAAGATGAAAAAACAATCAAAAACATCCATTTTGAAACTAAAGCAGAAAATAAATACCTATCAGTTGCGATTGCTTCGATGATTTCCCGATATGCTTTTTTAACAAAAATGAATGAATTATCAAATAAATATAAAATGAACTTTCCTAAAGGGGCAAGCACCTTAGTAGATGAATTTACTAAAAATTTTATTGAAAAATTTGGTGTTAATGAATTAAGAAAAGTTGCTAAAATAAACTTTAAAAATGCTCAAAGAATTTAATCTTCCAGCATTTTTTTAATTTTTAATATTTTCCCCTGTAGTTTTAATCTATCTGGATGTTTACTATCTAAACCTTTTAAGATTTTATTTAACTTTGTTATTTGACTTTTATAATAATCAACAAATACTTTGGACTTTTCTTTTAATAAATATGGTCCAAAAAGTATTTCATCTTCATTAAGATTCATCTTTCCATTTTCAATAACCAGTATTTCATAATACTTGTATTCATAAACTATCTTTTCATTAACTATTTTAAAATCATTAAAAGTTAGCCATTTTCTTAATAAAGAAACATCTTGGTTAACTTGAATGATGATTTGCTTGCAATTTCTAAAGTAATCCAATGAATCTAAAATTATGTTTTTGACTGTTACATGTCCCATACCCGCTAAAACAGCAACATCAGTTTGGATACTTATTTTTTTTGCTCCATCTGATAAAACAAATAAAATATTATCATAATTTTTTAAGTTGTTTCTAGCATTATTTAATGGACCATCTTTGTTATCGCTACAAATTATTAGATTTTTATTGCCGTTTTCTCTAGCTAAAAGGGCTAAATAACCATGATCACAACCAATATCAACAAAAGAATATTCATTTTTTATTAATCTTGCAATTTCTTTGATTCTTTTACTTATCATAACTTTCCTTTATCAGTCTTTTTATTTCCTCAAGTGATTTATCATACCTTTTTTTAACTGCTTGTTTGCTTATGCCTAGCATCTTTCCTATTTGCTCAAAAGTATGTTCAATACCATCATCTATTCCTAAATACTTTTTTAATATAAATTGATTTCTTTCATCTTTTAACTGCTTAATAATATCATTAGCCATATCAATGTTAATTGATTTATATCTACTATCATAATAGTAATCAATAACACTCAGACTATTTTCATCATTTCCATATTGTTCAAAAGGAATAAAAGTTAAATCTCTTTTTTTTATCTCTCTTATTTTATCCAATGAATAACCTGTATGTTTTGAAATTTCCTGATCTGTTATAGTTCTTTGATATTTATTTTCCAATTTTGCAATTTTTTTATTTAATTTATTTAATTCTTTATAATCATCTCTGGTTAATTTAATTAAATTATAATTTTGAAAAAATTCAACAATATATTTTCTAATACTATAAGAAGCATATGTTGAAAATCTGAAGCCTTTTTTATAATCAAATGTTTTTAATGCTTTCATCAGACCATAGCTTCCTTGCTGAAATAACTCTTCTAATAGATTTGAATCATTAGTATAATTTCTGGCAATAAAGTAAACATATTTCAAATTATGAAATACTATTTTCTCAATAACTGAATTATCACCATTGTGTAATTTTTCAAATAATTTATATTCTTCTTCTCTTTCTAAATTGACAATATTTGTAAAAAACTTACAATTATAATAATCATTTTCTTCAATAGTAAAATAATCATCCAAATCATTTTTTAGATGATTATTTGTAGATACAGCATCTAACAGCTCAACTTTTGAATTACTCATAGTGCTATTTTAACATAAAAAGTATAATGAATTACTTCAATATACTTTTTTCTATAATAAATTTTTTTATATTTTATCAACAAAATCCTTTAAACGATTGCTTTTAGAACGTGATCTCAGTTTTCTAATGGCTTTGGCTTCAATTTGTCTAATTCTTTCTCTAGTAACATTAAATTCTCTTCCAACTTCTTCTAAAGTTCTTGTTTTACCATCAATTAATCCAAATCTTAATTCCAAGACCTTTTTTTCTCTATCAGTAAGAGTTGATAAAACTGCATTAATCTCATCTTTTAGTAATTCTCTGCTGGCGAATTCTTCTGGCGAAATCGCTTGTTTGTCTTCAATAAAATCTCCTAAATGAGAATCGTCTTCTTCACCAATGGGTGATTCTAATGAAACAGGTTCTAGAGCAATTCTTTGAATTTCTCTTACTCTATCAGCAGTCATATTATTTCCCATCTTCTCTGCAATTTCTTCAGCAGTAGCTTCTCTACCTAATTCTTGAACTAATTGTCTGGAAATTCTCGTTAATTTATTAATTGTTTCAACCATATGAACAGGTATTCTTATTGTTCTGGCTTGATCAGCAATAGCTCTAGTGATAGCTTGTCTTATCCACCAGGTAGCATAGGTTGAAAACTTAAATCCTTTAGTGTGGTCAAATTTCTCAACAGCTTTTACCAAGCCCAGATTACCTTCTTGAATTAAATCCAAAAACAATAGTCCTCTACCCACATATTTTTTAGCAATTGCAACTACTAAACGCAGATTAGCAGTGATCAGTTCATCTTTTGCTACTTCATCACCTTCTTTGATTCTAGCAGCAATTTCTCTTTCTTCATGAGCTTTTAAAAGTGGCACTACTCCTATTTCTTTTAAATACATCTTTACAGGATCATTAGTTTTAATAGATGAAATATCCGCATAAACACGATAAAGTTCTTTTTCACCCTCTTCATCTTCATCCTCATCCAAATCAAGATCTTCAATATCATCTTCATCAATATCTTCATCATCAGATAAGATAATATCATCATCTAGTTCATCATCTATTATTACCCCATTATCTCTAGTCCATTGTAAAAAATCATCAATTTCATCTTCCGTTAAATTTAGATGTTCAATTTCCTTTAAAACTTCATCTTGAGTAATTTCTACTTCATCACTAGTCTTTTTCAACAATTCATTTTTAATTGTTTCTAAATCTTTTTTGTTAGCCATAAAACTACCTCCTGTTTTTTCTTAGCTCATTTAGTTTCCTTTGGAACTCGACAATTTCAGCAGCAACTTTCGTTTTCATATTATCATCTGAATAATTATTCATTCTAGCTTCTAGTTTTTCTAATTCTATTTCAATTTCATATTCTTTTACCTTATCAATCGAATCTAATAAAAGTCTTTCATCTTCATTTTCACAATGAGTTTTATCAGATTCTATTTCACAAATCAAACTTATAAGCTGACTATCATCAATTTCAGCTAATAGTTCACCAAACTTTATATATTGGTTCTGATCATAGAAATTTATTATCATTTTAGCAATATCATCAAACTGTTTATTAGGTAAATATCCTAATTTATTTTTATAAATATTAATATTGTTAGCTGAAAATAATAATTGTTTTAAAATTATTTTTTGAGCTATTTCAATTCCACTTTGCAGACTAGATTTTGGCTTTAATATTCTTGGAGTATCTTTTTTTGTTTCACCATCAACTACACCTGAAGCTAACTGAGCAACATTAAAACCTGTTAATCCAGCTAATCTATCAATATAATTTTGTTTGTCAAAATCATTTTTTACTTTCTTTATTTCTTCTAATACTTTAAAAGTATATTCTCTTTTAGCGGTATAATTATCTAAATCATAAGATAACTTATAGTATTCTATCACAAATTCTATCCAAGTTTTAGGTTTTAAAATCATATCAGAAAGACGTTTGGCTCCATACTTATTGATAATTTCATCTGGATCAAATTTCGTATCATTATTTAACACCAATACATCAAAACCTTCTTGTAAACAATCTTTTCCAGTCTTTAATATTGCTGATTGACCAGCATTGTCTCCATCAAAAGCTAGTAAAATCTTGTTGGTAAATCTTTTAATTGTTAGTAACTGATTTTTAGTTGTATTAGTTCCCATTGAACAAACTGTATTTTGAAATCCTATTTTATCAAAAGCTATTACATCCATAGGACCTTCAGCTAAAATAACAAATTTTGTTTCTCTAATTTTTTCTTTTGCTCGATGCAGATTAAAAACTACATTGCTCTTTTTAAAGATAGGAGTATCAGTTGAATTAATATATTTTGTCTCTACTTTTGGATCAATGCTTCTAGCTGTAAAACCGATAGGATTTCCACTTACATCACTGATTGGAATCATAATTCGATTAAAGAAAACATCTCTGACACCATTATTTGTCAATCTGGCTAAATTAGCAGAAATAATGTCATTATCCTTATACCCCTTTTTTGATAAAAATAAATATAATTTATCATCTTTTGGATTGTAACCAATTTGAAATTTCTCTATTGTTTTATTATCTATATTTCTCTTATTTAAATATTCTTTGTATAAAAGACCTTCTTTAGAGTTTAATTCATATTGACAATAATTAACAGCTTCTTTCATTATTTTATGAGTAATAGTTTCTTCAAATTTATTAGCTTCAGTATCACCAAAATCATATTTATAGCCAATCATCTCAGCTACCAGTTTTACTGCTTCAATATAACTTAGATGTTTATGTTTCATCACAAAACTAAAAACATCTCCGGAACTTTTATTTTCAGGCGGACAAGAAAAACATTTGAAAATTTGTTTATCCACAGAAATATGTAACGAAGGGTTATTATCATCATGAAAAGGACAATATGCCACATAATTGTTTCCTTTTTTGATAACTTGAATAAAGTTGCCAATAATATCCTGTATTGGAGCTTTATTTTTTATTTCATTAATTATTTCTTTAGGTATTCTCATCTATTCTCCTAAAACTTAATATATTCAGCAATATAATTTTCTAAATCCTCAATCTTAACAATTTCTTGTTTCATTGTATCTCTATCTCTTACTGTAACTGTTCCATTAGGTTCGGTATCGAAATCAATAGTGATACATAAAGGTGTACCAATAGCATCTTGTCTACGATAACGCTTACCGATAGAGCCTGTTTCATCATATTGCACATCAAAAGATTTAGCTAAATTCTTGTAAATTTCAAACGCTTGATCTGATAACTTTTTACTTAATGGTAAAATGGCTGCCTTAATTGGAGCAAGGGCTGGATGTAAGTGCATTACTATTCTGATATCCTCTTTTTCCTTATCACCAATATTTTCTTCATCATAGGCATCACAAACAAAAGCTAAAAATAGTCTTTCGACCCCAACTGATGGTTCTACACAATATGGGACAAATTTTTCATTTGTAAATGGATCAAAATAGCTTAAATCGGCTTTTGAATGATTCATGTGTTGCTTTAAATCATAATCAGTCCTATTAGCAATACCCCAGACTTCACCCCAGCCAAATGGAAAGTTAAATTCAATATCACATGTTCCTTTGGAATAGAAAGCTAATTCTTCTGGAGTATGGTCTCTAAAACGCATATTTTCTTCCTTTAACCCTAAATCTTTTAACCAATCCAAACAAAATTGTTTCCAATATGCATACCATTGATCATCTTCACCAGGAGCACAGAAAAATTCTAATTCCATTTGTTCAAACTCTCTTGTCCTAAAAATAAAGTTACCAGGAGTAATCTCATTTCTGAAAGCTTTACCAATTTGACCAATACCAAATGGTAATTTTTTTCTCATTGACCTTTGGACATTTCTAAAGTTTACAAACATACCCTGAGCTGTTTCTGGACGTAAATAAATTGTGCTTTGATTATCTTCTACAACTCCCTGAAAAGTTTTAAACATCAAATTAAATTTTCTAATATCTGTCCAGTCCAATTGCCCACAATTTGGACAAATAATCTTATGATCATTTATATAATCTACCATGTCTTCATTTGTCATTGATTCAACTGCAACTTTCTTTTCAGCTTGATTTTCTATCAGTTGATCTGCTCTATATCTGCTTTTGCACTTTTTACAGTCGATTAAAGGATCTGAAAAATTCGCCACATGTCCTGTAGCAACCCAAACTTCAGGATTCATCAAGATTGCTGCCTGAATACCTTCATTATTGATATCTTCCTGAATAAATTTTTTCCACCAGACACTTTTAATATTCTTTTTCAAATTCGTGCCTAATGGACCATAGTCCCAAGTATTTGATAATCCACCATAAATTTCAGAACCCTGATAAACAAATCCCGATGTTCTTAAATGATTAACAATTTGTTCAAATGTATATTTAGACATAAATATTACCTCTTTTCTCTGCTCTCATAATAATATATACGTTTATTTATTGGAAAAGTAAACCTAACTGTTTAAATTTATTAGACTTTGATAACTTTTTAAATAAATACCTGAATAATTAATTAAAATCTGGATTAAAATATCAGTTAATTTAAAATTATTTAAATTTAAAGTTAATAACTTATCAAAAACTTCAAATGAAGCTTTATTGATAATTCTAAAATTTTTCAAAAAATCAATATCAAATCTTTCATCATTAAATTCAATATTACAATAACTGCAAATAAATCCACCTTCTTTAATCGAAATTGATTCAATGTTATTTGTTTTCCCACAGTTGACACAACCATCAACATAAGGTGAAATACCTAACAAGTTTAACATCATTACTAAATAGACATTTAATACTAGATACGATTGTTCAGTGTCATTTAATTTAGTTAAGGCTTCAAATATTAAATCATAGATATTATCTTCAACAGCATTGGCAATTTCACAAATTACTGAAGCGACAGCTATTTTTTCATAATCGGTCTTAATATTGCTAAATTGTTTTAATAAATTTGCGCTTTTAAGTATCTGAATTGATTTATTTGGATTGTAGTCAAATAAAAAACTACTATAATCAAAAAGCTGTGTAGCATAGACATTTTTACTGGTTATCTTCTTATATCCTTTAACATATAATGCAACTTTTCCATATTCACTAGTCAATATGGTTATTATTGCATCATTTTCTTTATAATCTATTGAGTTTATAACAATTCCTTTAATTAAATCATTCATTTCTTTATTTATCCCCATAGCCAAATTGTTTTAGTTGGTGATCTTTGTTACGCCAGTTTTCTTCAACTGCCACAAATAACTCTAAAAATACTCTTGTTTGTAGTCTTATTTCTAATTCTTCTCTGGCAAAAGATCCAATTTTTTTAATCATTGAGCCTTGTTTTCCAACAATTATTTTCTTTTGACTAGCTCTTTCACATACTATTTTAGCATTAATAATGGTCAAATCCTTTTTAGATTCCATTTTTTCAATCACAACAGCAATTGAATGAGGAACTTCTTGAGATGTATTTATTAAAACTTTTTCCCTAATAATCTCAGTAATCATAAACTGTTCAGGATAATCTGAAATCATATCGGTAGGATAATATTGAATTTCATCATGCAGATATGACTTAACAGTATTAATTAGTTCATCAATATTTTTATTTCTTAAAGCACTTAAAGGTATTATTTCATCATACTCATCAGTATTGATATCTTTTAGAAATTCAATTAATTCTCTAGTAGTTAATTTATCAATTTTATTAATAATTAAAAGTTTTGGTTTTTCAATATGCCTGATATTTTCAGCGATTATCTGATCACTTTTTGCATATCCCTTAGTTGCATCAATTAAAAATAAAATAATATCCGCTTCTTTAGCAGCAATATAGGCACTTTGAACCATTACTTTATTTAATTTTGATTTAGGTTTATGAATTCCAGGAGTATCAATAAAAACAATTTGTGTATCTTTAGTTGTCAAAATACCACGAATATTATCTCTGGTTGTTTGGGGTTTAGGTGTAGCAATGGCTATCTTTTTAGCTAAAATCGTATTTAATAAAGTACTTTTACCAACATTTGGTTTGCCTATTAAAGCAACAAATCCACTTTTGAAACTCATATTAGTCTAAATCCTCCTTTGAAAATTGCATCGGTAATAATTTTGAAATATTAGTAATTAATACTTCTTCTTTATTAGCAAGAATAATTGGTGTATCTTGATTTATTAATTCCGCTAAAACTTGACGACAAATTCCACAGGGAGAACCTATTCTTTTACCATAGGTAACAATACATAATGCTTCAATATCTTTTTTTCTATAACCATTGCTGTAAGCAGCAAACACCGCATTGCGTTCCGCACAAATCGTCGCTCCATATGAGGCATTTTCAATATTAGCGCCTAAAAAATAGCTACCATCTTTACATAAACAGCATGCTCCTACTTGATAGTTTGAATATTGACAATAAGCATTTTCAGCTGCTTTAAAAACTAATTTAATTAGTTTTTCCTGTTTCATAAATTCTCCTTCATCAATTATTTCTTGAAATTATGTCATCTAGAATAAGCTTCTGATATTTAATCATCTCTTCTTCATCTTTTTTATTTTGATGATCAAATCCACATAGATGTAATAAACCATGAGTAAATAGGAAACATATTTCTCTTCTTTCTGAATGATTATATTCTTTTGCTTGTCTAACTGCTGCATCTATATTAATAAATATATCCCCTAATTCTTTTTCAAAAAAAACATTTTCATTCTTATCATCATTCAATGCAAACGAAATAACATCCGTTGTTTTATCTATATTTCGATATTCTTTATTAATTTGCTGCATTTTTTTGTCTAAAATAAAGACTACACTTAAACAAATATGCTCATTTAAATCTAATACTTCAATTGCTTTTAATATTATTTTCTTAAAGTCAGTGCGATATTTAACATAGCCTTTTCTTTTTGTTCTATTAATGACATTTAATTCCATAGGTTACTCTTTTTCTGCTTTTTCATAAGCTTCAATTATCTTTTGAACAACAGGATGCCTTACCACATCTTTATTAGACATATAAACAACTTCGATTTCTTTAATATCTTTGATGATTTTAATAGCTTCAACTAAACCACTCTGTCTAGATTTAGGTAAATCTATTTGAGTTATATCCCCATTTATAATCATTTTGGAATTAAACCCTAAACGAGTCATAAACATTTTTATTTGACTTGGAACTGTATTTTGTGCTTCATCTAATATGATACAGGCATCATTTAAGGTTCTTCCTCTCATATATGCTAGTGGAGCAATTTCTAAAATTCCCTTTTCTATCAATTTGGCAGTGTTTTCAGAAGAAATTAAAGAATCAAAAGAGTCATAAATCGGTCTTAAATATGGGTCTACCTTCTCTTTTAAATCTCCAGGTAAAAAGCCTAGTGATTCACCAGATTCAACTACTGGTCTGGTAATAATAATTTTATTAATTATACCTTTTTTTAACAAATTATACGCATACACTACCGCTAGAAAAGTCTTCCCAGTTCCTGCTGGTCCTACAGCAAAAGTAATTACATTATTTTCAAAAGCTTCATATAAGTCTTTTTGACCCTTAGTTCTTAAATAAAACTTCTTCAAACCCACACCATTAGCTATAAACTCTTTATAATAATTATCATTTAAAATATTGTTAACATCTTGGCTTTCTATAAGACCGTTTGTTTCACAAGCAGAAATAATAGATTCAAAGACTTTTTTTAATACATTTACTTTTGTTTTATCATCACAGTAAACAATTGAACCATTTACTTCAATTTTGACATTATAAAAGTTTTCTATTAACTTAATGTTTTTGTCTTCATCTCCTAAAACCATCGCTAGGGTTTCATGATCAAGGTAATTTAAATCGCATACGATACTATTCAATAGACATAACCTCCACTATCTTAATTATATTACAAAAAAAGTGGTTTTAAACCACTATTTCTTTCTAGCCTTTCTTGCAGCCTCTTGTTTTAACTTACGTTTAACGCCCGGTTTAACATAGTATTCTCTTTTACGAGCTTCAGCAAGGGTACCATTACGAGATACTTGTCTTTTAAAACGACGTAAAGCATCATCAAGCTGTTCGTTGTCTTTAACTACTACTTTTGCCATGTTCTACCCTCCCTTCTGAATAAGTTTAAACCTCATTCATTATAATCTATTTATTTTTACTTTGCAACGTCAAATGTGAATTTGTGTGATTACGGCATCTTGTGAATTTGTGTCTATCTGACAAACCAGGATTTGTTTTTCTATACTTAATTCTTTTTCTCTCTTATGTTATTTAATATTGGAACTGAAATTGGCCTAAACAATAAATAGATCCCGTATCCAATCAATCCCCCAGTTGTATTTGTGATAATATCTGTAACATCATTGGAGCGCCAATCATTTAGTATTGGTTGTAGTAATTCTATACTTAAGGTAAGCAATAGAGTAAATAAGAGCGTTCTTGAAAAAGTTCTCTTTTCTTCTTTTTGTGTAAGTGGGAATAAGAAACCAAATGGAATAGTCATTATTACA
>JAAZKG010000130.1 GCA_012799935.1 Erysipelotrichia bacterium
AGCATAGTTTTGCACCTGCTCATAGTTGGTAAATCCTTCTTTTTCCTTAAACCTTTTTCTGAACTCTTCTTTGATTTTTTCCAGTAATTCTTTAGCATCCATTAACTGCCACCTTCAATACCGGTTAAATCACGTAGGTTTTCTTCATTAAAATAACCAGGCACTGCTTGATTAATCTTGATAGCAGCATCACCGATTAAAGAAAGAGTTGAATTGCTTGGTTCAAATACTGGTTCATATTTTGGTTTAGTCAGGAACATCATTTCTCTTGTGTAGTTGTAGTTGTCACGTAAACATGCTGCCAGAAAGCCAACGTTCAGGAAACAGCTGCCAAATACCTTTTGGGCTTTTCTTGCTTCAAGTCTTAGATTTTCATGCGCTGCAGCAATAGCTTCAGCACTTGATGGATTATCGGTTACAAATCCCAGGTCATCTAAGGTTAAGCCAGTTTCACCGGCAAACAAGCTTGCAAACATTTTCAGCTGCTCATTATGAGGTTGCATTGACTGTTGAGTGAACTGGCCCAGTCTTGGATCATTTCCTTCATCACTTGCTGATATTTCAATCAGGGTAGAAATAGAAGCTTTCCACTTTTCCATCCTTTCAGCACTTGGATCCGTGCCAACTACCCATTTCTGAGGGAAAGAATAGAATTCAGCGCTGATTTCACTTCGTTTAATTGTTCTTGCAGCACTTTGCATATAGCTCATGCAGGCTCTGGTTATTCTGCTTCTACCAAATGGCCTTTTGGCATCTGGCCTATTTATAACCGGCACCAGTAGCGGATAACCAACGTTATGATCATATGCTTCAGGTGCTTTGTTTTTGTAATAAATCGTAGTTCTGTAAGGCTCAAAATACGCTTCCATTACAGGTCTGTCATTTCTGTCTCTTTCAAGAACTGCATAGCCTTCTTTTAACAGATAAGTAATAGGGTCGATAATACCGGTTGCATTTGCTCCATCAATAACCTGCAGACGTGGATAGCCGGATTCATCTTCACTAATGTAAACAAAAGAACACGAACTGATCAGAGCGCTTTTGATGGCATTGTCAAAAAGAATATCTGCATTGTTAAGGTTGAATATTTCGTTAATGTTGAAATTGTCATCCTTGAACTCCCTGAAGCTGATTCTATCGGCTAATCTATCAACGGCTTTTGAACACCAGCCAAGCACTGAATTAAAGCCTCTCAGTTCATCTGGGGTCGATATCCCCAAGTCCATTACACTATTCTTCATATCATAGTATCTATACCTTAAATCTACTCTGGGTTTCTTGGATTCCAGTTTTTTTCTCAGTTCTCTTATGCCTAATAATTCACTCATTTGCAGGCTCCTTTCTTTTCCGTGTGTTTTTTTGATGTGTGACCGTGCTGTAACTCAGAAGAGAGGTTGGCACGTTCTCCTACCCCTATAAATAAACGTTCGTTACAACGGCTTAAAATGGCTCACACAACACCCTTATATTTTGCTTTACTTTTCAGCACTTATTTTTATTTCCTTACATTAGAATCTGTAGGTTGGTCAGCTAAAAGCATTTATCTTTTCACTTTGCTATTCAGCCTTGTAATTCATCCAGTTGATGCTTTGAGGCAGTACCCTGTTGGATATTGCTTTGTCCTTTGGAACTACCACACTTCCATCGGCCAGCTTGTTATACTTCTGTCTGTTGCAGGTCCAATGAGTCAGTTGCAGATTTGCTATATCACTTGGATGTCCGCCTAAGTCAAGCGGCACGATATGATCTATCGTTGCTGACAGAGGGTGGGGATATTTAAGACTCTTGTCTACCGGCTTTCCGCATATTGCGCAGACTGACTGCGTTGCCAGTATCTTCTGTTTGTTCTTATCGTAGGCAACTCTATGTTTGCCGACTTCATTTGCTCTCTTCCTGTTTGTCATATATCTTTCACCTTCAATTGTGTTGTTCGAATAAAAAAGTCAGATATCTGAAAGGGGACCGACATCCAACTTTAGAAATAAAGCCGGCAGTTATGAGTTTTGTACAAATAGAAAGGATAACTGTAAAATGGAAAAAACAATGATAAAAACCTAATTTACGGAGATTCTACCGGCTCTATTAAAAAAAGACATTTGCTTATGAAATGCCTTTCTCAGTAGATTCACTTTTCTACGATACTATTTTATCACATAAAAGTGTCTCATTTTGTATCATCTTTTCATTTAGTAGATTTAATGCTCTTTCGTGGATTCGGTGAATATGAGGATAACTGAAATCCATTTCTATTGCTATTACTTCCCACCTCTTCATCAGAACATATCGTTTGTACAACACATCAATGCAGTCAGCATCATCAATGCTGTCTATAAGTCTGATTGCCTTTTGTTTCAGTTCAACCAGTTCAGCAATATCGGTCAGTATTGATTTGCTGTACCTTTCATACTTGGGGTAATACTTCTCTTGAGGTGATAAGGTTGATTTAGAAGTAGTTGGCTCCTTTTTTTCGTAGGAAATGGAACTGACACCAGTCATCTGGTTTTGAATTACTTCAAGCTCTTTCTTTTTATTCCTAATTTGAATATCCAGCTTCCTTATCTGCTGCAAATACTCCTTAGCTGTCATCATCATCCACCTCGATTTTTATAAATCTCTTCTTGTTTCTTTCCATGCCTACCCCCAGATTGACTCCGTTTGATATGGCTGCCGGACTCATTCCAGTCATTTTTGACAGCTCAACCATTGTGTCAGCAACTGCAGTCGGTAGTTCATATATGTCATTGGTAATCTGCATGTAGATGGTTTTCTTAGCCATATGCGAATCCCTTCATCTTTGCCCACTTCTTGACCAGTCCGGCTTTTTCATTTTCAACTTCCTTGTTGTGATTCTCTCTGGCCTGAATTATCTTTTTGTTTTTAACTTCAATAGCGATTGCTATCTTGCCATCCAGCTTTACATAATACAGATCGCATCTGCCTTCAGCATAGATATGGGCGTAACTTCCGGCAATACAGTTATGCAGTTCTTCTCCAACCTTTTGAATTTCCTCATATGATGAAAACGTTCTGAACTCGGCGTTGCCGATTCTTGCTTCATTTTCAAGAAGTTCCTTCTGTCTTTCCTTGATCTTTTCAGCTTCTTTTATTTTTTCTATTTCTTTTTTGAGCCTTCTTTCCATTTCTATCAGTCTGGCCCTTCGCATATGCTCCTGCTGGAAGTTCTTAGGTTTTCCAAACTTTCTATTCTGTCTTTTGCAGTCTCTGATATAGTCCCTGAAATCTATGATGCTTATTTTGTTTCTTGCAAGATAGTCCAGATAATAAACGTTCAGCTTTTCAGTCCATCCGTTAAGGTACTCCATTGAATTTCGGTTAATATAGCCAGAATATTTTTGTACTTCTTCATCACTTTTTAAATCAAACCAGTATATGTATCTCATCTGATTGTGATTGTAGATTCCTTTTTTGATAAGAGTTATCTGATTTGACTTGAACGGAAGGTCAAGCTGCATATAGTAGTCTTTCATAGTCCTTTTTCTGACTTCACATCTCTGATAGAAGCAGTAGTGATACGTGTTGCCTTTTCTTACTTTTCGCCACTCGGTTTTATCATCGAAGGCAAGACTGCAACCTATTGTTTTTACTATTCCTAAAACTTTAAGCTGATTACCACTCCAGTCGGCTACAAGTTTGACTTCTTCAGCCTTCGGATGTTCACCGAACTTCCAGCTGCCTTTTACCCAATAACCATAATCGCCATCCTGAATCCAATTATCTTTTATCATTGATTTGAGATTCGTTATTGACATTTCTCTGCCACAGTTCGGACATACCTTTGCATTTCTTATCTGTCTCCATTTTTCTCTGCTGACTTTTTCATATCGGTTACATATAAAGCAATATGTAATATACTCTTTGCCATCTTTTTTGAAAGCTATCTGACCCTTTAATGCGAATAGGACTCTGGCAAGTTCATCATCATAGCTCAAACAGGTTGATTTGCTCATAATCGTCGCCTTTCTTCTTGACCGCTGCCTTTTTAGGCTTGATGGTTTCAGTTGCCACAACTTTCACCTTTTCAGCCTTTGGTTCTTCATTTGCCTTTTCGCTTTCAAGAATCCACTCAAGAACAACTTCATCACTTACTGCAGCTACATTGTTCTTTGCCATTTTTCTTGCCTGTGCAATAACATACTTTTCTATAAAGTCATATGATTTTGTCAGGTTGTATTCAGTCATATATTTTTCTATAAATTGTTTTAGATCCATTTTTGTTTTAGCTCCTTTCTTTTTTATACAAGGGAGCAGAAGTCCCAGTCATTCCACTCCCTTTATCTAAACAGGCTTCAATTGGTATTAATATTTTTTCGAAGGTACAATATGTCAGAAATTTTTTAGAGCCTGTTTAAATCAGTTTTCTTATAGCCTCTCTGACTTTGGCTATGTTGTCGGATTTCTGCCATTGATACATAGAATCACCTTTGATTTTGTCTAATTCATCAGCTATCCAGTTTATAGATTCAGTAGCTTGTTGCTGAAGTTTCATTTTTGCTGGAACTTCAAACATTGGTTCCATTTCCTTTAAAATATCGTTCATAATTAAACTCCTTCGTTCAAGAACTCAAGAACTTCTTGTTCGCCAAAATAATCAACCATCTCGTTCATAGTGAACTCTCTTTTTATCGTTGCTTCATTCGGCTCGGTATACGAGTAACTTTTACAATGTGGGCAGTTATCTCGGTATTTGGTACTGAAATATTTCTTGCAGTTATAACACTTTGCTACTTTGTACATTTCACTCACTCCAATCTATTTTTGTATTACATTTTTTACACTTCTCATCTTTCAATGATAATTCTCTGTGGCATTTAGGACATACATAGCAGTGATATATGTATCTGCCTTTCTGTCTGATAGTCAGTTTTGGTTTTTCAGCTTTTAGAAGCGAATCAACGAATTTAAGTTTCATAACTTTACCCCTAATTCTTTTAGTTGTTGATTTATGGCTTTGTGTAAATCTTTTTCTATCCACAATGGCAAACGACTTCCGCTATATTTGCTTACAGCTGACGCAAAATATTCTCCAGATGTTTCAAAAAACACTTGATATTTTCCACTTTCCACCGTTTTTTCGTATGCAATACAACCTTCTTCTTCGCTTTGATATTCTATTTCAAACCCTAACTTTTCAAACATCTCTTTCGCTTCCATAACCTCACCCCCAGTAAATGTACCAGCTGTACCACTTTATGAACTCTACCAATCCAACAGCAATTGGAATCGATATTATCGTTGTGATAATTATCAATTTGACATATTCGATAAATGTTTTGTTTTTAAGTAATTTTTTCATTGTTTTTGCTCCTTTGCTAAATAACAGCCACCATACTTATAGCCACCAAACTTACAATAAGACTCAGAATTGATACAACAATAGTCAGCCTTACCACTTCAACAAGTCTGTCTAAATTGACACCTGATGTTGTGTACTCATAGTTATTTTTTTCCATTTTTCTACTCCTCTCTATATTCCATAGATTCGCCAACTTCAACTGGCTTTCCCCTTTTGTAGATTTCATCCCATATCTCATCTAATGAATATTCACTTAATGGTGTTCTGAAATCAGTTCTGTTAATCAACACAGGTTTAAGATTCAATGCTCCGTTTTTAAGTCTACGGACAAGATACAGCTTGCTGTTAAGCTCAATTACTTCTTTCATAGAATCTGCCACCTTTGATAAACAAATCATCCTGAAGCTTGTTGATTAAATCATCCTTCTGTTTGATCTGTGTTTCCAGATTATGGTTTTCAAGAATAAGCTTCTTGTTTTCTTGAGCAAGCTTGCTGTATTGCTTTTTGAGTTCCTCATACCTGAACTCATATTCTTTCCATTTGCTCATTCTGTCACCTCATCCGCAGCAGTGCTTAGTCACATCTCTGATTATTGCCGAATAGCTGTTGCACTCTACATTCACAGCTTTTTCATAACCGTTGACAAAAGTTACAATTACCAGTTCCTGTTCTGGAACATATTCACAATCCACAACCTTATTTCTTGTCTGGCTTAGCAACCAACCAAGATTTTTAACAAACAGTTTTTTATCTTCAACAGTATTGTTGTTTTCATAAGCCTTTTTCATTCTGTCTAAATGTTCATTTTTAGAAATATAGTCTTCCCACTGCGATTTGATTTTGGTTATTAAAGATAGGGTTTTGTAGGACATCACGTAGTTATACGTATTAATGTTGAATGCATTAAAATTAACTGCATTCTCTACTTCTTCATCTAAAACAACATTAATTTGAATGTTTTTATCTTTATTATCATCACTAATAGATAAGATATATTGACCATCTCCATTGTCGACTGCAATAATTTCATTAATTACATCTTCTGTAAAAATATTTAATAATTCTTTAATATTCATAGTTTTTATCTCCTTTTTTTTTGTTTCGATACTGTGACGAACTGTGACGAACTTTTAACAGACATCGTAACAGGGTTTTTTCCTTTGTTTATAAGGGTTTTTTTAATTTTTGTGACGAATGTGACGATTAAATGCCCCTATATTTATATTTTTTATATATTTATATATAGATTTCTTAAAAAACTACATTTTTATATTAAATATATAAAGAAATTGATTTGTTTCGTCACATCGTCACAAATTGCAATTTTTCCTTTATTTATAAGGGTTTTTAATGTGACGATGTTGTGACGAATGTGACGATATTTTTAAGGTTTTGTATAAATTCTTACGAACTTTCCATTAATTCTTATTGATTTTGTAGTTAGCCCCAAATACCTTTTTATTTCATTTGAGAATGATTTTATGTTTAATGCTATAAATCCATTTTCTAAACAATAAATTTTATATCTTTTGTGAACCTCTTTATTAACTTGATTTTCAATATTCCCATCTTCCTCAATGAATCCAAGAATAGGGTTGTTGTCTTTATCATAACTATCCAAAGCCTCTTTAACTTTTACTGACTCAGTAAATGAGTTGTTTTCAAGTATTCTCTCTAAGCCTTCAACAGCTATTCTTACCAGGTATTCCATTGCTTTTACTGACTTCAACTTGTAAATTATATAAGGGTCGAAGTCTTTACTATTTTTATCAAATACCGCATTGAACGGTATAATTACTAACCTTCTTAACACTGAACCAGTCTTGTCTTTAGTCCTAGGTATCTCATTAGCACTGAACAGTAACTTGACATAAGGTTTATACATAAAAGCATCCTGACCCTTGTATTCAGCTTTAATAGCATTACCAGAAACTATCTTTTTAAACAGTGCTATCGACCTGCCCTGCAGGAACTCATCAGATATATCATCACCAATATTTGCCAGCATTCCACTCATCAGTGCTGTACTGAATCTCTCATCTAACTCACTTAAATCAAGTGATGATATGTTATTTTCACCTAATACATGACTGACCATTGATAAGAATGTACTCTTACCATTAGACTTCTCACCAGTCAAAATAAAGGCTTTAGACAACTCATTTCTACGATAGAAGCAATAACCTATACACTCTTCTAAAAGTGCTCTTATTTCCTTATCATCAACTGATATGTTGTTTAAAGTTTTATCAGTTAATTCATCATAAGCATTAGGATTATAGTTCCAAGGTATCTTGTTAGTGATTACTATCTCAGGACTGTAAGGGTGTAAAACTCCAGTAGTTAAATCCAGGATGCCGTTTTTGAAGGCTATTAAATTTGCTTCAGCAACTTGTTTCTCTTGAGCTATTAAATCTATATATTTGTATACTTCAACTCTTTGAGCCGTTTTCATCTGTGGTATGTGTCTGATCATAGCTGTTTCAATGATTTTGTTTCCTGGAACATAAACTCCATCTCTAAATATGTGTAACTGACCATTAATTCTAACCACGTGATAATTATTGACAATGTAGTGAGCAAATCTATCGTGTAAGAAGTTACGACCCTCAAAGAATACTTCTTTAGGAAAAGCCTCATCTCTCATAATCACTTCAAGTTCACTGTCACTCAAACTGTCTTTTAATATGTATTTGTTTATCAGCTGTAAGGTGAATTTGGATTCATCTTTAGTAAATCCATATCTGTTTAATGTGAGTATGTATTTGTAAAGTGCTGAATTTCGACCATCACCTTCTTCAAGATTGAATAGGTTTATATCAGTATTAATTGGCAACAGCCACTTTGGGATTTCCTGGTAGCTGACATTTTTTTCAACATCCCACTCTATGAATCTTTCCTGGCCATCAAACTTGATTACTTCATAGCTGTTCTTGCTGCCAACTTTAACATCAGCAGTTAATCCACAGGCTAGTTGAATACCATTTGAGCATTTGGTTATTAAGTCGTTATTTTTAAATAGGAAGTGTCTACCTCTTGTGGTTTGATAAACTCTACAGTCTAATTGAAAATCATCAACAATATCCATCAGAATATCTGACTGCTCCCAACTATCAATATCGATTAACACCACATCATCATTTAACAGGCCGGCGTACTCATCTAAATGTCTGACCTCATCTAAAGTTTTGGCATCGGAAAATTTAACTAAACTCTTTTTATTTTTAGTTGGCAGATAGCCTTTAAATAAACTCATTGAATAAACCTCCCACTATGCCATAATCCTCTAATCTCTTTTTGGCCAGCTCTATATACCAGCCTTTATCTAATTTTTTTGGTACAGGTAGTCCGTTTACTGCATCATTGTAGATAAAGCAGTTAACTGGAGTACCTTCAATTTTTTCATATGTACCAGTTGTAGCATGTTTCTTGCTTACTCCCAGATCGTTGGAATCAACTGAAGCAAAACATCTTATAGTTTTTTCTTTTAAAATAGTTTCACCATGTTTAATGTGATCATATTTATAAGATATTTTTCTTATTATCTGAAACTCTTTAAGTTCATTGCAGTTAAGTATTGTCTGTTCAACTGGTATTTTTTTAACAAAGTAATCTACCAAAGCCTTGTTGACTATTGGTAAATCGTAATCTAAATCATCTAAAGGTTTAACATAAGCACCAATTCTTTCAACGGAATCATCTTCTCTGATGAACAGGTAGTTGTTAACATCCTTCTGATAAATCTCTTTAATAAAATCAAATTCAAGTGACATCCTTGTCCTGGTTTCCCACTCATAACATATATCATCTAACTGTTCGAAGTGTTCTTCATCTATTTGAATAATTAATCCATCAGTATTTGACTGAATTAACTCCATTGATGGTATATCTTCTAAATGTTCAATTAGATCTAACAGTAATAACTGTCCGTTAGCACACACATTATGGGCTTGTCTAGGGTCGTAAGCACTTGAATATGGGTCATTACTGATACCATATGTGCTATTTAAGATAATCTTGTAAGGCGCCTGCTCTTTCTTTTTACCTTCAGCTTTAAGTTGCATTCTCCTGTCATAGATTTCCTTAAATTTATTTTTATCCCTGGCATTACGAGTTAGTAAATCGTATTCAATCATTATCGTTGGGTAAAAACTTCCCACGTCCACGTGGATTATTAATCCTTTTCTATGTACCGGTTTATCCGGCGCACCATGCAGTCCACCCCAACCAAACTGATGTGGTACTCCAGCCAGATTGACTGTCAGACTTGAATTCATGTTGTGATTAATTGGATTCTTGAACCACTCCATGATGTGCCAGTATTTATCTATCCTTAAGGTGTCAATTAATTGAATATCCCACTCGTCATCCCACTTCTTTCTGACACAGTCCAGGGCTAAAGCACTTAATTGGGCCTGAGTTTTACTTATATGCAGCAGTGGAAGTTTAAAGGTTTTTAAGATATCAAGATGAGCATTGAAGTCATCTATTCTTTTTATGAACACTTCAACTGTCTGTTCTGCATCATACATGCAGTAGTCCCAGGTATCTTTCAAATCGTTGAAATCAAACTCATCAGGCTTATCAAATGGAACATCAGACTCTTTAATGCTGTTACCCATTGATGCTTCCAGAAACTTAAGACCACGGTCATTGGTTTTAAAGACGTCATAGTTATTGAGCAATATTGTGTTGAACACACTTGATATTTCCCAGCCTTTCTTATTGTTGATTATGATTTCATCATTTATGAATTTTGACTTGATTCCAGCCAATACACCTTTGAGAATGTACTGATCATAGTTTCTGGAGTTGTAGCCTATCCATACCTGGTTGATATTTTCTTCGTAATACCTGGTCAGTTCTTCCCTGGTATCGATTATTTTTCTTTCATTGGTAATGAGGTTCACAATACAGACACACCAGTACTTGCTGAATACTTCAAAGTCATAGAATATAATATGAACCACCCCTTTCTATTAACAGGCAGGGAGCAAATGCTCCCATACCTTTATTAAGCTTCAAATACTACCATGATTTTAAATTGTGGGTAACCTTTGGCATTTGATGAATATTCAAGTGCATATTGTAGCTTTTCAGCATCAATAACTTCTTTAATATCCATCATCAGATTGTTGTAATCTGAGTAATTGCCAGTGAATTTAACATCTACATCAGTATCTAATTGTTTTAAAAACTCATTAGTGTTGTAGATTTGGAAAGGTTGTAAAACCAGCTGATTCATAAAGATTTTCTGACCTTTCTTTTCTCCAGCAATGATGTTGAACCAGATGCTCACCATTGGGTCACCTTTTTTAGAAGCTCTTAACTCTAATTTTTCAACTTCAACCTCATATAGTCCAAATGGGACTTCTTCAAAGTTAGCCTGACCACCATTTGCTTCAATTTCAGCAATTTCATCTAAGTATTCGTTAACATTTATCTGTTTATTCCATTTTTCAAACATATCAGCCATTTCTATATTCCTCCTCGATTATTTGACTGTGATTCTTACATAACCAGCTCTTTTAGTTACTTTTGGATAGTCTTTAAGTAAATCGTTATAAAGATCTGATTCTTTTTCTTCCAATTTCTTCAAGTCAATACTTACTGACTCAGTTGGTGCTATGTTACTGATACTGACATAGTCATTTTTAAAACTGATAATATCGTATTTGTTCATAGCTTCTAATAGTTGTGATCTGATTTCCTTATCCAGTTCTTCAAGCTTTTCTTTCTGAGCTTTTAGATCAGATAACTGCATCATTAAATCTAATGATTGATTTTCAAACAAAACTAAATTGTTTTTTTCCATATTTTTTTATCCTCTTTTCTTTCTTTGTCTTTTTGGGGTGATGTCATCCAATACTTCAGCAATTGGAGTTAAACCTTTTTCATCTGGAGTTACTTCAACTGTTCTAGTTCTAGATTTTCTAGTTGGTTTAACAACTTCTTCCACAATATCCAGTTGTGGTTGTTCAACTGTTTTAGTTCTTGTTCTGGTTCTTCTAGTAACTGCAGGTTCAGTTTGATAAAGATATTCTTCATATCTAGTGTCATCCTCTAATGTTTCATCAACATTATCTGTAATTTCTTCTTCCTCTTCTTCAACAGTTTTAGTTCTTGATCTTCTTCCAGCTGGCTTAACTTCTTCAGCCTTTTTTATAGGCTTTTTAACTGGTTCAACTGCACTGATTAACTCATTAGAAGTCTCATAAACTCTCATTAACTCGTTATAATCGTTTGGAATCTCAGTTTCATTGAATGTTAATCTACCCCCGCCAAACACAACTTCATCATTTTTGAACATTAAAAGTCTCTGACCATCAATAACTGCAACCCTGATTACAATATCGACCATTCCAGCTAGTTTATTAGCCACCTTTTCATTCATGTTTGGTCTGATAGTTGTAATCTTGTCACCAGTTCTCTTGGTCAAATCTTTAGATGTGTCTTCATGACTGATTAGAATGATGTTTTCATAATCCAGATTTACAAATCTTTTCATGGTAGATAAGAATTCAGTTCTTACCTTATCCCATGCTCTAAAGCTGTCATCTGACTCGTGTGTAATGCCCATCTGGTCATACATGAATAATCGACATGCTTCATAAATGTCTTCCACCAAGTCCAGTACTAATGATCTAAAGGTGTTTTCCTTTTTTTCTAACTCATCAATAACATCTTTAAATACAGTCCAAGCTAACTTAGTTCTTTTTAATCTACCGTCCATCTTGACTTCGTTTTTAATGTCAATGTGTGGTGGAATACCACCAGGCAGATGTGTATAGTTTCCATCAGTACTCAACAGCAATACATCAGGGAACTGATTAGCAAGATAAGTCTTGCCAGAAAACGGTGCACCATAAAGATATATTTTTTTCTTTTGGATTACCTCGTTTTGCAAACGTTCGTTTTTTGGTAATATCATGTAATCTATGCTCCTTTCACTTTCACAAAACTCTTTATATTCACACCAGTCACATAGTTTGGACTGGTTCTTATCAAAGGTTTTTCTTTTGGCTATATATTCAGTAGCCCAGATAAACTCTTTGACTTTCTGCTCATCATACGTAACCTGTATTTTTTTAATGAGTTTGTTAGACAAATCTGTTTCAATTCGGTTTCTAAACTCGTACAAAGATTCCTGTTTCTTTTGTCGGATAAATGTTTTAGGGAAGAAAACGTAGTACAGGTTACGTATTTTCTTACCAGTAGATAACTGGTAATAGTATTTGTAGAGGTGTGTTTGCGAACTATCTAAGTAATTCTCCTGGTTGTTGGAATACTTGAAGTCGTAAATATCACCATCATCAGTAAGGTAGTCAATAAAGCCAGTAAATGTGTCCGTATTAATCGGCACCTCAAATCTTCCCGGTGGCAGCTGAAGTTGTTTGGCCAGATATTCAATTTTTATAGCCTCATTAACGTGTAGATCATTAATTACCGGATAGCTCATGTAGTACTCATCTATTGCTGCATCAATGCCTTTTTCCAAAGCATGATGTAATGCTGTTCCAATAATTAACGGATTATTAGCATCATCCCAGTTAGGAATGGTTTCTAATTCTTCTAAATATTTAAGTTTGAATTTGTAAGGACATTGCTGATATGCACTCACACGACTATGTGACCATTTCATTTTTTCAACTCCTTTATTAATTTTTTAAATTCCTCGTAGTCTTTGGGATACAGCACTAAAGCCTTGCCACCAGCTTCTTTGATTTTTTCAATATTCCATAACTGCAGCTGACTTGGTTTACCAATATCAGATTTGAGTTCTGCAGCTACAAAGTACCCGTTGCAGCAAATCAGTAAATCAGGTAACCCAGAACGTTGATATCCACCACCCCAAGTCTTTAATACCCAGCACCCCTGACCTCTTAGAAATCTACGAACTTTATTCTCAAATTTCTTCTCGGAATAATTCATCTGTATAATCCGTACCCCTTTCTAATGCTCTATAAATGCCTTCTTCAACCGTGCCTTCGGTAATTAACTTGTAGTAGAAGCAATTATTTTTTTGGCCAATACGGTGTATTCGCTTTATAGACTGCATCCAGTCCTCACATTTTTCAGTAGGTGAGAAATAAATTATCTTGTTGGCTTTTTGAAGATTATGCCCTTTAGAACCAGCCTGATACTGAACCAACGTTATGGAATCATCTTCATTGTTGTAGTTGCTTAAATCCTTAATTGAGCCATTTATATAAGATATCGGCCTATCTTTGATGACTGATTTAATCTGATCTAATTCTTCATTGAAGTTGTAGAAGATAATTAATCTGTCATTTGTAGAATTGATTAAGTCTTCTAAAGCCTCTAACTTGTTAGGGTTATATTGACCACACAGCATTCGTGCATATAAACGTAGTGTGAGTCTGGTATCGCCCACAAGTTCACGGTCATTAATTTTTATAATTTTGTCTTTCAAGAATTTTTTATACTGAGGAATAGGCTTACATCTGACATTGATAAATGTCTGTTCTGGTAAATCCATTACCTCTTCAGTTTTCTTAAACAATGCGCCGTTCTCACGAAGTTTAGATTTTAACCTTTCAACATTTTTATAAGGATTCTTTTTATCAACTATCCTTACCATTCGTGGTCCAAAAGCTCGTGGGCCCAAATCTAACAGTCGCCAGTTTATGTACTGCTGTTCATAGGTTGATTTTTTAATGTTCCAGCCTAACAGCTTGGACTGAGTCCACAAGTGCTCATATTTGCCAGAACATGGTGTTCCACTAAGAAGTATTACGTTCTTGGGTTTGAGCTTTAAGATAAACTTGGTTCTCTTGGCCGTAGAGTTTTGAATTAAACTTGATTCATCTAACAGTAAGGTGAAGTTAGATAATTTAAGTAGTTCAGGTCTTCGCCAGATCAGGTCGTAGTTGATGATTCCAATTATCGGAAAACGTGGGTCTGGATGAGGGATATCATATAGAAAACCAAACAGATCTATTCTCAGGTCATAGAGCGAACAGTCATAGTAATCGTTAAAATGATTGAACCAGTCATCAATTTTTGATTTTTGGCAAACTATCAGATTAACTGTGTTATTCAACTGTATTAATTTTTCTGAACCTATAAATGTTTTTCCAAGACCCAACTACATATCAAAGTAGTAAGCTACTCTGTTATGGTTTCTGGATTCTTCCAAAGCCTCTATCTGATGTTTGAATAGTTTAATCTTTGACATTCGGCATCACCTCTTTTCTTTTGGATAACAAAAAACACACTAAAAAATGTGTTACATTTGTATCATTTCGTAATTAGTCATGGTGTATGGATGATTATTAAAAACACCATGTGTTAATCTTCTTCTTAACAAACCTTGCTCAACCAAATTCTCAGCTGTTTCTCTATCGCCTAAAAAATGACCATCTGTGCAATAGATGTATGGAATACTGATAAAAATTTCGTAAGGAATATTTGTATCTCTTACATAATCACAATTACCATTTAATCCATAAAATCTAACTTGGTTGACATAGTTGAATCTATCAACCATTTTTTGAGTTTCAGAACTCATTGCTTTTTCATAATTACTCATGTTTTTTTCCTCTCTTTTCTCTACTTCGCCATCCTCTTAATATGACGAACATCAATTTTCAGTTTTTCAATAACGTATTTGGTAGGCACTAATTTTGGCCTACATTTGAAGATGGGAACGTTATTAGATTCCATTTCCTTTAAGATTTCGTTAATCACTCGATAAGATTGTTTTTCTGTCATTGGAGTCAATTTCCTGATGTCAGAACTTGTCAGATAGGATTTTTCCAAAATCTTTAACTGTTCCTGATAGGTGTACATGTACCTACTCTCCTTTCTAAACGATTTAGAGCCGTTTTAAGCAACGTTTGATGTTGTGGGTGTAATTGGTAGGGTTAGTGGTTAAATTACTCACGGTGATTACCGTTGTTGCCTACAAGTTCTATTTTATAGAACTTCTTTAGTAAAAAAATAATCTTGAACATCATCAGCTGTTAAATTCAACACTTTTACCGATTTTTCAATATCTTGCTGGGTAAAAGGTGCTAAATTATTTAATTTTAAAGACACTGTTCTTTCAGAAAGCCCGATTTGTTTTGCAAATTCTCTATTAGTTTTGCAAATTTCAACGATTTTTCCTCTTAACTTTGAATAATCATAACTCATTTTACTATCTCCTTTCTTAAAAAGTTCTATTTAATTGAACTATCTATAGTTTAAACCACTACAAAATCGTTGTCAATGCTTTTTTTCTATTTTGTTGAACTTTTTTTCTATTTCGTTGAACTTTTAATCAACAATTGTTATAATTTAACTGTTTGAAAGGAGTTGTTAATATGCTTGTATCAAGTACCAGCGAACGATTAAAGTATTTAATGGAAACCAGAAAACTAAAACAAGTTGATATATTAAATTTGTGTTTACCTTATAGTAAAAAATACAAAGTTAATATTAGAAAAAACTATCTTAGTCAATATGTCAGTGGTAAAGTTCAACCTAATCAAGACAAATTGTCTATTTTAGCTATGGCTTTAGATGTCAGTGAGGCTTGGTTAATGGGTTATGATGTTCCAATGAAAAATGAACAAACTACATTAAATAAAAATGATACTTTTTTCGATTCGTTCAAAAAATATTTTAAAGAAACATACTTCACCGATGAAGAATTAGAAGACTTGCTTAATTATGCTAAATTTTTAATCAGTAAGAGGGACAAATAATAATGCCAACCTACAAATCAAAATCTAAAACTAAAGATGGCAGACAATGGTACTACTCAGTAACTATTACTAAAGATGGTGTTTCTAAAAAATATAAATCTAAAAAATTTCACACCAAAAGAGAAGCGGAACGTGCTGAATCTTTGTTTTTAATTAACCAGGATAAACTGCCAGCCGATAAGGTAACGTTCTCTCAAGTGGCTGAAATGCTTTTGCTGCAGAAAAAACAAACTTTAAAAATAACTGGTTATAAGAAACTGGAAACATCTATCAACCATATTCTTAATGTTCTAAGTGATGTGGAAGTTGCCAAGATGACAAATAACGACTATCTGAGATTTAGAAAATATCTTGATGATCTAAATTTTTCAGTCATTTATAAAAATAAGTTGCTGGTAACTTTAAAATCTTTATGTAGATTTTCACAGCTCTTTTTTGATGTGACAACCAATGTTCCAGATAAATTTGAAAGATACACTGACAACAACCCAATAAAAAAAGAGATGAACTTTTACACTCTTGAAGAGTTTACTCAGTTCATCTCAGTTGTTGACGATCTAAAATATCAGGCCTTGTTTATCTTGTTATTTTATAACGGATTAAGAATTGGCGAGGCCAATGCTCTATTATGGAGTGATATTGACTTTAATACACACCAGGTAAATATAAACAAATCCATCAGTACTAAAATACGTGACAATGATGGTAATTACCTTGTATCAACTCCAAAAACAAAAGGTAGTGTTAGAATATTACCTTTGGCAAACGTTCCCCTGAAAGCCTTAAAATCACTCTATGATTATTATTCAACCTATGATGGATTCAATGATAGCTGGCATGTGTTTGGTGGCATTAAAGCTATACCAGAATCCAACATTCAAAAAGCCAAAAATAAATATGTCAGATTATCTAAATTAAAAAATATAAGAGTTCACGACTTTAGACATAGTTGTGCATCATTTCTGATTAATCATGGCGCTAATATAACTTTAGTCAGCCAGTATCTTGGCCATTCTAATATTTCAATGACTTTAAACACATATTCACACTTTTATAAGTCAAAAATGGATGAGTTAGTCATAGAATTAGATAAAATACCACTCAATATTCGTACCTAAATCGTACCTAATACCCACTAAAATTAAAAAAAGCCTTTATTTATAAGGCTTTTTTACTCTTTGGTGGAGGCGAGGGGAGTCGAACCCCTGTCCAAAACGAGTCCCACATTCGAACGTCTACAGTTTAGTCCATTATAAGTTACAAGCAGTTAGTAATGGACGACTAAGCTTACTTGTTTCCTCAATTAAATTTCGGTTTCAATTATTGAGAATCTTATCAACCTATCCAGTGTGTATCACACCAAGCCCTAGCCCAATGGAGTAACTAAGGTTGATGGCTGCAAGCCCTTAGTGGCTAATTAAGCAGCAAATACTAATTGACGATTGTCAGTTATATTTAGTTTTTGTTTGTAGGTAAACAACACCACTGCAACTCGAATCCAACCGCGCCCTGTCGAAAACCAGAACGCCCCCAAATGGAATCTAATTCTAAATCAATTATACACCATTGTCAAATAAAAATTAAGTTACCAATTAACCGCAATGTCCAATGCTGTTGGATTAATTTGAACAAATCCTCCAGTATCACAAACAATTCCTATTCCTAAAGAACATTCTACTAGCGAGCCCCTTGGATGTAATTCTAAATTTGCAGCTACCATAACATAATCACCAAGCATTTTAACCCCGTCATCTCTAATCCAATATTTGTCAGTATTACCCATTCTTCTCATAATTGCCAGTACACCATCCATATTTAAGTTATAGTAGGTTTCTCTACCATTTGGTCCAATAATAGTTCCCAAATAAGCATTCAGTACTTTCCCTTTCCAATTGTGGTTGTAGGTAGCATCTTGTACAGTTTTAAAAACTTGTTTATCAGTGGTAATACAATTTTTATTAACATAGTACTCTTTCCCTTGATAGTTAACTTTCCAATAAGTAAAATCATTTTCACCTACTAAAGTTACTTCTTCATATTTGGGTAATTCCAACAATATTTCACTATAGGAAAAAGGCTGACTTAACAAGACTGTTCTTTCTATTAAAAATGCTTTTTTATTTACTAAATTAAATTCTTTTTCAAAATATATTATTCTATCAGAAATACTTTGTTTAGTTATATCAAGTATTTCTATACCATTTTCATTAACAACTGCTGTATGTTTTAACTCAAGTTTATTCGAAAAACTAAAAAACAAACCTACCATCATAACAATTACTAACAACAATGTCTTTAAATTTATCTCTATAATCAAATCTATCACTCTTTCTTATATAGACCAGTTCATTATAGCATGATTATTTTATTAGCCATTATTCTAAAATCTTTCTAGCAACATGCACTCCGCTAGCGGAAGCATGGGAAAGAGAATGGGTAATACCACTACCATCTCCAATAATATATAAGTTTTTATATTTAGACTGTAAGTTTTCATCCACACTTACTTCTAAATTATAGAACTTAACTTCCACACCATATAATAAAGTATCATCATTAGCCATGCCTGGAGCAATTTTATCTAGAGCATAAATCATTTCGATAATCCCATCTAAAATTCTTTTTGGTAAAACTAAGCTCAAATCGCCAGGAGTCGCATTTAATGTTGGGGTCACAAAAGACTGCTCCATTCTGCTTTCTGTTGATCTTCTTCCTCTGATTAAATCTCCAAATCTTTGAACCAAAACCCCTCCCCCTAACATATTTGATAATCTTGCGATACTTTCTCCATAGCCATTTGAGTCTTTAAATGGTTCAGAAAAACGTTTAGCTACTAGCAGAGCAAAATTTGTATTATTTGTATGTTTTCTTTCATCCCCATAACTATGACCATTGACTGTGATAATTCCATTAGTATTTTCATTTACCACTACCCCTTTTGGATTCATACAGAAGGTTCTGACCATGTCTCCATATTTTTTGGTACGATATACTATTTTACTTTCATATAATTCATCAGTAATATGTGAAAATACTTCAGCTGGTATTTCAACTCTTACTCCTATATCAACTCTATTACTTTTTGTTGGTATATTTAACTTTTGGCAAACTTCTTCCATCCATTTGCTTCCAACTCTTCCTACTGACATAACACAATATTTACAATCATAGAAATCATTTTTACAAATGACTCTATAACCATCTTCAATAACTTCTAATTTTAAAACTGGTTGATTGAAATAAAAAGTTACTTTATCTTTAAGTTCCTTATATAAGTTCTCTAAAACAATATAATTTATATCCGTTCCTAAATGTCTAACTGATGCATCTAGTAAATGTAAATCATTTTGCATACAAATTTTTTTGAATTTTGTTCCAGCAGTTGAATATAGTTTTGTGTTTTCTCCTCCATAATTCATATTAATTTCATCTACATATTTCATCAATTCTAAAGCTCTTTTTTTGCCAATATATTCATATAATGTTCCACCAAAATCATTGGTAATATTGTATTTCCCATCTGAAAAAGCCCCTGCTCCTCCAAACCCTGACATGATTGAACAGTTTTTGCAATTAATACAACTCTTTATTTTTTCTCCATCAATTGGACATTTTCTTTTATCTAAGGTATTTCCAACTTCAAAAACAGCTACTTTCAAATCTGGATTCTTTTTTGTTAATTCAAAAGCTGAAAAGATGCCTCCTGGTCCAGCTCCGATAATAATTACATCGTACTTCATAAAAACCTCCGACTTTTCATCTGTTAGCATATTAATTATAACATTTATCCTTTTACTTCGCTTCAAAAGAAAAAGTAGGTTAACCTACTTTAATCTAAAAATTCTTTTCGATAATTTAGCTTAAAGGCCTCAGCCAATTTTTTTAGATTTTCATCTGTAATGGTATTTATTCTTTCTAAATGGGAAGTCATCATATAAATTCTAGCGGCTTTTTCTACAGTTTCTATTAAACCAAAGGCTTCATCCAAATCTTTTCCAACTCCATAAATGCCATGATGAGCCCAAATGACAATACGATAGTGTTCCATCTTTTTAGCTGTTGCTTGACCAATTTCATTTGTTCCACAAACCATCCATGGTAGTACTCCCACTCCTTCTGAAAAAACAATAATACATTCAGTTTCAAACTGCCATAATGTTTTTGTAAATACTTTATCATCTAATGGCAAAACATAAGTTAAAGCTAAGATGTTATCAGGATGGCAATGAATCACAACTCTATTAGTTGGGTCAATTTTTAATCTGGTGATATGAGTCATCAAATGAGCTGAAAGTTCGCTAGTAAACTTACCTCCATCATTATAGCCCCACAATAATTGAGCTGTGGTTCCATCTTCTTTTATTCTGATAATCCCTAAATTATCTTCTGGATTTTTTTCAACATTTTTAAAATATTTACCTGTTCCTGTAACAATAAAATATTTACCAACTAAATCAGTAGCATCAAAACCTGTTGGTATTTCTCTAATTACTTTTGTTAAATCTAAATATTCAACCAGTTGTTTTTCTTCTAACATATATGAGATGTTTCCACCATTTCTTTCATCCCAGCCTAATCGGTACATATTTGAACACATTTGAGATAACTCGACTACAAATGGTGCTTTTAAAATATTTTTCATATTTATCTTCTCCAATTATCAATTATTTTCCAGTGGAACCAAATCCACCTTCTCCTCTTTCAGTCTCATTTAAATTTTCAACTTCTTCAAATTCAATTGATAAATAAGGCAAAACTATTAATTGAGCAATACGATCTCCCTTACTAATAAACTGATGTCTTTCCGAATCATTATGAAGTAAAACGATAATTTCTCCTCGATAATCAGAGTCAATAACTCCAACACAGTTTGCTGGTCTAACTCTTTTTTTGCTGGCTAAACCGCTTCTAGCAAATATTCCACCAAAATAACCTTCAGGAATTTCAATTGCTAAACCTGTTGATACTTTAGTAGTGTTATGAGGAAAAATAACCTCATCTTTAGTAGCATACAAATCATAACCCGCTGCATAATCACTTCCCTTAGTAGGAATTATTGCATCTTCATTAACCTTTTTAATATTAATTTTCATTTTTTACCTCCAACTGAATATCTGCTTACAACATCTATTATAACCTATTAGGAAGCAATAAAATAATTCATTTCTTCATATTAATATAACAAATGATTCCCAAATAAAAAATTCCCTCCTTTTAAATTAACTTAATCAATTTTCAAAATAGGGAATTATATTTAATTAAAATGTTATTGTGATTGTTGTGCCTTTACCAACTTTGCTATCAATTTTGATTTTTCCTCCGTGATAAGCTACAGCATTTTTGACTATTGAAAGCCCTAAACCTGTTCCTCCAGTTTCTTTAGAGTGACTTTTATCAACTCGATAGAAACGCTCGAAAACACGTGACTGATGCTCGCTAGCAATGCCAATCCCATTATCCTTTACTTCAAGAATAATGTTTCCACCTTTATTTTTTAGTTTAACATTTACTTTGCCGCCCTTTTTACTATAGCGAATAGCATTGTCACAAAGATTATAAACAATCTCATAAAGATATCTTTTAATACCTTTAATTTCACAAGATTCTCCCTCAACTTCAATTTCCACTTCTTTTTGTTGAGCTAATAAAGTTAATGCCTCAACAACCTCTTTAGTAATCTTATAAAGGTCAACCGTCTCTTTATTAAGTTCACTGTTTTCATCTAATTGAGAAAGATCAATAATATCATTTATCAAAGACACTAGCCTAGTGGCTTCTTTTTTTATATTATCAATAAATTTCTTTGTATCTTCTGGTTTTACTAAATCATTTTCCAAAAGCTCTGCACTTCCTATTATTGATTGCAGTGGGGTTTTAAGTTCGTGAGAAACATTGGCTGTAAACTCTTTACGGTTACGTTCAGCAAATGCTTTTTCAGTTATATCAAAAGATAAAATAACCACACCTTCCGTATTTCCTTCCAATTCAATACGATTAATAATAAATTGATATTCAATACCATCTCTTTCTTCACGCAATTCACTATGTTTGCCTTCCATAGCTTTTTTAATGGCCTTACTCATATTTATACTTCTATCAACTGTCAAAAAATCACGGCCAATAAAAGAATCATCTACACCAAACAATTTTTTGGCAGCATCATTAATACTGACTACTACACCATTTTTATTAAGTAAAACAAGCCCTTCATTCATAGCATTTGTAATCTGTTCAAACTCATCAGACTTTTGCTTTAGTTCTTGTATTTGATTATTAATTTTTCTATTCTGTCTTCTTATCTTATTTAACATTGGTGCAAGTTCTTCATAAGTATCGTTTTCTAAAAGATTTTCCACATCTAATTCATTAAGTGGTTTAACAATATTTTTTGCCATTTTATTGGCCATTACTAAAGCTAGCACCAAAGCTATAATAACAATTACAAAAATTGCTGGTGTCATGATGACAAGCAAAGCTGTAACTGTCAATTGATTTATAGCAATACGAAGCACATTACCATTTTCGAGCAATACTGCTTCATAAAATGTTTTTTTGCCAAGTGTTTCAGAATATCTTGCGCTACTTCCTTTTCCAGTTTTTAATGCTTGATCTATTTCTTTGCGGTCTAAGTGATTTTCCATTTCATTTGCCTTGGCTTTTGAATCATATAAAACTACACCATCATGGGCAACTAAAGTCAAACGAAAAATTGAGGATTTAAAACTATCAAAATATTCCTCTCCATATTTTTCTACATTAACTGCAACAATAGATAATTCTTCTTTTAATCTGGTTACTTGTGATTTATTAAAATAATTATATAAAAAACTGCTGGCGACAAAAAGGCTTGTTATCAACACAACCATTGAACTCAAGATTATGGAACGAAATATTTTTTTTGTCATTTTTTCCCCTCCAATCGATAACCAACACCGATTATTGTTTCAATACGAGATCCTTGCTCTTTCAACTTTTGTCGAAGATTTTTAATGTGCATGTCAACTGTTCTTGACTCGCCAAGATAATCAATCCCCCACACTTCCGAAAGTAATTTTTCACGAGAAAAAACAATCCCAGGATTTGACATAAATAATTTAAGCAGTTCATACTCCTTATAAGTAAGTTCTACTTTTTCTTTAGCTACTGTCACAAGATGTTCTTTATCATTGAGCATAATTTCTCCAACATACAGAATTTCTTCTTTATCAATCGGTTGATAACGCCTCAACACAGCTTTAATTCGCGATACCATTTCCATAACACCAAAAGGCTTGACAAGATAATCATCTGCACCCATATCAAGACCAAGAATTTTATCCATTTCTTCCCCTTTGGCTGTTGCCATAATAACTGGGATTTCTCTAGTTTCAGGATTTCTTCTAATTTCCTTTAATACTTCAATCCCATCTTTTCCAGGCAACATTATATCTAACACGATTAAATCAGGTTTTTCAGTTTTTAAAGCTTCAAGCATTGAAATGCCATCAGCAAATCCTCTGGCTTCAAAACCAGTTTGTGTCAGGGTATAAACTTCTATTTCACGAATAGTATTGTCATCATCAACACACCAAATCATTTTATTCTCCTTGTAAATGAATACCAGTTACTGAAAATATTACCCACTCTGCAATATTAGTTGCATGGTCTCCAATACGCTCAAAGTATTTAGCTATCATTAATAAATCTAAAGCATATTCCCCATCAGCAATATTTTCAGAAATCATCTTAATAAGTCTCTCTTTTACACGAACGAAGGCTTCATCTACCAAATCATCGTGCTTTAAAACTGCTTTCGCTAACTCAAGATCTTCGTTGACATAAGCATCAATACTTTCGGTAACCATTTTAATTGTTGCTTCTGCCATTAAACTAATGTAAATACATTCGTCTCCTACTCTACCATCAAGAGAAGCAACAATTTCTGCAATATCTTCTGCTTGGTCACCAATTCTTTCCATGTCAGTAATCATTTTAAGAGCTGCTGAAATAACACGAAGGTCTTTAGCTACAGGTTGTTGTTGAAGCAACAATTTCAAACAAATAGATTCGATTTCTCTTTCAAGATCATCTATTTTTCGACCTTCATCTTTTGCTTTACGGGCATCCTCGAGATTGCCTTCAAATAATGCATTGGTAGAAAGTGCAATCATGTTTTCACATTCTGCACCCATTTCAATCATCTTTCTTCTTAGATGGTTGAGTTGTTCATCAAATCTGCTCCTCATTATTATCACCCAAACCTTCCTGTAATATAATCTTCAGTACGTTTATCTTGTGGATTTGAGAACATTTTTTCAGTTTCTCCAAACTCTATTAAATCTCCCAAAAGGAAGAATGCTGTATAGTCAGAAATACGTACTGCTTGTTGCATATTATGAGTTACTATAATTATAGTATATTTTTCTTTTAACTCCATAATTAAATCTTCAATTCTAGAAGTAGAAATAGGGTCAAGAGCTGATGTAGGCTCATCCATCAATAAAACTTTTGGTTCAACAGCAAGTGCACGAGCAATACAAAGACGCTGCTGTTGACCTCCTGATAGTCCTAAAGCACTCTTTCTAAGTCTATCTTTTACTTCATCCCAAATAGCTGCATCACGCAATGCTTTCTCGACAATTTCATCAAGTTTTGCTTTATTTGTAATGCCATGGGTTCTTGGCCCATAAGCAACATTGTCATAAATACTCATTGGAAATGGATTAGGTTTTTGAAACACCATTCCAACTTCACGACGAAGTTCATTAACATCCACACTTTTATCATAAATATTTTGATCATCATAAAAAACTTCTCCAGTTATTTTTACAATCGGAATAAGATCGTTCATACGATTAAGTGTTTTCAAAAATGTAGATTTTCCACATCCTGAAGGCCCAATTAAAGCTGTGATGCTTTTTTCAGGAATATCAACAGATATATTTTTTAAAGCTTGATTATCACCATACCAAAGGCTTAAATCTTTAGTTTCAATTATTTTACTCATACATTTCTCCTTTTAGCAAAGTATTTGCCCACTAGTGTTGTAGACATATTTATTAATAAAGTTAATATCATCAAAATAGCAGCAATTGCAAAGGCAACGGCAAATTCGCCTTCCTCTTTTGCATAGACATAAAGGGCAACAGTTAAAGTTGCTCCAGGACTTCTTAATCCTTTAAAAAATCCATTAATCGCATGAGCAAAACCTGCTGTAAATAATAAGGCTGCTGATTCACCAATTATTCTTCCAATTGAAAGAATACAACCAGTAATTACTCCATCAACACATCCTGGTAAAACTACTGTTCTAATCACACGCCATTTCCCTGCACCCAAGCCAAAGGCACCTTCACGATAACTCTGAGGTACAGTTTTAAGACTTTCTTGGGTTGTACGCATTACTGTTGGCAAATTCATTATAACAAGTGTTAAAGCACCTGCAAGTATACTAGTACCGAAATTATTAGAAAACAGTAACATTCCCACTAAACCATAGATAATTGAAGGAATACCCGAAAGAGTTTCCGCAGCATACTCAATGATTTCAACTATTTTTTTGTTTTGAGCATATTCTGTTAAGTATATTGCTGCTCCTACACCAAGAGGTAAAACTACTAATAGTGTTGCAATTACTATATAAATTGTATTTAAAATATCCGGCAAAATACCAATTCTATTAGCTAAATAACTTGGCTTGGTTGAAAGAAGTTCCCAAGTTACATTTGGTATTCCTTTTATTAAAACATAGCCAAATAGGAATAAAACTAGAGCCGCTGTTAATCCAGTGCAAAGATACATTAATCCTTGCATTAAACCGATATATATTTTTCTTTTAGTACTCATATTCTATTTCTCCTTATCTCGCTTCAAGAAGAAATTGAGCGCCGCATTAATTAACATAATAAACATATAAAGTACCAGTGCTATTGAAAAAAGGGCATTTCTTTGCAAGCTGCCTGGACTTGAATAAGCCATTTCACTTGCTACAGCTGTTGTGAGGAAACGAACACTTTGGAAAAGTGATGGCATATTTGCCACATTTCCCGCTACCATCATAACAGCCATTGCTTCACCAATGGCACGACCAACACCCAAGACAACTGCAGCAGCGATACCACTTTTTGCAGACGGTACTGAGACTTTAAAAAATGTTTCAATAGGCGAGGCACCAAGAGCATAAGAAGCATCTTCATATTCTATTGGGACAGCATCTAGTGAAGTGATAGATACTTTTATGATATTTGGAAGTATCATTATTGCTAAAACTATAATTGCTGCAAGCAAACTAGCGCCATCTGGAACCTTAAATATTTTACGAATTGCTGGAACTAAAACAAGCATCCCAACAAGACCATAAACGACCGAAGGTATTCCAGCTAACAAATTAACAGCTGATTCCATTACAGCTCTAACTTTGCTATTTGCGATTTTTGAAAGATAAACCGCTGTAAAAAAACCTATTGGAACCCCTATTATAATTGCTCCTGCAGTCCCATAGATACTTGTCAAGATAAATGGCAATATCCCAAATTTGGGATCAGCAGCTGTAGAAGCCCACTTTTTACCAAATAAGAAATTAACTAAACCAATTTCTTTAATTGCTGGAAGCCCTGAAATAATAAGATAAACCGTAATAATCACAACACAACCTACTGTTATTAAACCTAAAAGTAGAAATATGCCATGTACGATATCTTCAAATATTTTATTTTTCTTCATAATCCACCCTCAATATAATAATACAATAAACGACGATACAAAAGTACCGTCGCCTGAAAAAATTTTAGTTATTAAGTGTTTTTACACCTTTATTAATTTTCTTAGTTAGCAGGAACTACACCTGTACCACTGATAATATCGCGAACCTTTTCAGAAGTCATGTAATCGAAGAACTTCTGAGCGCTTTCTGAAAGTTTTACATCTTTTTTAGTTACTAGAACAAACGGACGTTGTACTACATAACTACCATTTTTAATGTTTTCTTCAGATGCTTTTACACCACCTACTGTAAGAGCTTTTACACTTTCCTTAACAGAAGCAAGTGAAGCATATCCAATAGCAGCTGAGTTGCTTCCAACAGTAGTGATAACATCACCAGTAGAAGTTAATTCTTGACGATATAAACATTTGTCTTTTGTCTTAGTAATATCTTCAAAACCATCTCTAGTTCCACTACCTGCTTCACGACCGATTACTACGATTTCTGCATCATCTCCACCGACTTCCTTCCAGTTAGTGATTTCACCAGTGTAAATTTTTGCAATTGTTTCTAAATCTAAATCATTAATAGGATTTTCTGGATTTACAATAATCGCAATACCATCATAAGCTAAGACTGTTCCAACAAGTCCTTTATCTTTTTCTTCTTGTTTTAAACCACGGCTAGCAAGACCGATGTCACATCTTCCTTCTAAAACCGCTGCAATGCCGGCACCTGAACCAGTAGCATTGTAAGTTACAGTTATACCTGTTTCTAATTCAAAAGCTTCACCTAAAGCACCAATTACTTTACTCATAGATGTTGAACCATCTGTTGCAACTGTGCCTTTTTCTTCTTCTCCGTTTGGCTTATTACATCCAGCTAAAACTGATAGAAGTAGAAGCATTACTGTCAATAATCTAATAATTTTTTTCATTTTAGTCTCCTTTTGTTTCTTTTTCCCTTTTTATAGAGTAACGTAGTTTTCACTACAACTCGATTATACTTTGACACAGTAAAATCTATATATGCGCCAATGTAAAATCCATGTAAAATACTTTTACAAGAAAATTACAAATAATATACTTAATGTTAATCAGTATAAAAATTTGATTTTTGCTTTATTGATTAATTTTATCAATTAAAAAAAGCAACATCAATGTTACTTTTTTCACAATTGTTGCTTTAATTCTAGATTTTAAAAGTTAGATTATAACCAAGCATTGTAGTTATTGTATGTGAACAATATCCCTTTTTGCTTAGTCATTAATTATTCCTTTAGTTTTTTCAATCGTGATTGTTTTTCAATTTATATCCATTTGAAAAACTCATCTACGATTTCTACATAATCACCAGCACAGATCAAATGATGGTTTCCAATTGTTTCTGTAAAGAAGTACTCAATTGTTTCATCATCAATTAAAATTTTTATTTGACTTCGACACAAATCGTTTTTTGTTAAGTTTTCTGTTAGTTTTGCTGATGAAACAAAGTAATTATCTAATAATCCAGTACATTTAAACAAGGTAACATCCCCTATTGGTATTTTCCCCCTTAAGGCTACTCCAAGTCCTGATTCATAATGTGTCATTAATGAAAACTCATTGACCATGCTAACTGGTAAAGTACAGTGTGCAAGTACCATTTCGTTTGTTTCAGGATTGATTACTGAAGGATTAGCTTGAAATATTGGTTTTTCTGTCAATTCACCTAACACTGCCATTGAAACAAGAGAAGGCACATCTCCTTCACAAGAAGCATAAATACCTTCAGAATTCAATATTGCCAAAGCAACACAACCTGTTGATTTAATTGGCTCAAGCAAATCAAAACAGCGTACAGTTAAACCATCCAGTTGATACTTATCGCAAAGACGTTTCAATGCTCCATAAATACACAAGGATAATTCTATTTCTTCAAGATCAAATTCTTTTGTTTTGATAAGTTTGGTGTATTCATTTTCTTGATATTCTTTCTTTTCAATTTCCTTAAAAAATTCTTCCATTTCAATATCAATTATTTCAATACCATTTAACTCTTTGCTTTCTTTAGCATCAACATCTGAAGAAATCAACCAGTCACTTGGTTTTCCTACTCTAGCTATTTTAAAGTTGTTAATTTTCTTTTTTACTTCAAATACTTTAGCTAAATCAGAAAGTCTTTTTGCTACTTTTTCTTCTGATCCATGGATAATCTCTCCTTCGATATCATTTTGATTTAAATAAGATAATATTTCCATAGAAGCAGCTAAAGAATTGTTGTTAGGAGTTGCTAAAAGAAAAATTGGTCTAGGAAGTTTATCTAAAACTTCAAGAAATCTTCCTTCTGTTCCTCCTCCACCAATGAAAGTAAAAACGAAATCATACTGGTTTAACTCTTCTAAACTGGCTATTTCAATTTCTTTTTCAATTAAAGCAGAAAGTCTTTTAATCATGCTATAGTTTGCTTCATCAATAAGTCTTCCTGCCGTATTACTTGATACAATGTAATATACACCTATTTTCATCTATTATTTCTCCTTTTTCTATTATTTAATTAAAATTAAATATCAATAATATTATACAACTTATTGTTTATCTTCTCATAAATTTCTTTGGCAATTGCTTTTATTCCTTCATTATTAGGGTGAACATTGTCTTTAATAAACCAAATGCGATTATCGAAAGTCAATTTATTTATATCAATCAATTCATACTCTTTTTCACTGGCTACTTCTTTTATCACTTCAACGATTTCTTCTATTATTTTTGGTTGAATCCCATAGTTTGTCATTCCACTAATTCGTTTCCCACGAAAAAAAGCTCTTGAAACTGTGCATAAATAAACTTTTATTGTTTTTTCTTTTATATATGTATCTAATAAAGTTAAATATTCTTCTTTAAACTGTTCTTTACCAGCCCAATTAAAAGGTTTTGAATCATTTGACCCTAACATAAATATTAAAATATCAGGGTCATATTCTAATGATTTTAAATATTGGTTTGTTTTCATATAAGGAAAATCAGTAAATTTTCCTATACAACTTCCGCTAAATCCAAAATTTGCGACATGATACTTATCTCCCAGCATATCTTGTAATAGTTTGGGGTAATTGTTTTCTGACCAGTTTTTAACACCAAAACCATAAGTAATACTATCACCAACACAAGCAATTTTAATTTGGTTTTCTTTAACTTCCTGAATTTTTCTTATTTTCAAATATCCATTTTGATATAAGAAGTATAAAACAATAATCACTACTAATACAATTAAAATACATGCATATTCCATCTCTAATCTATCCCTTTAAATAAACTTATTTTATATTTCTAATCAATACTTGTTATTTACATTATACAACTTATGGAAATTTATTTAAGTAAAAATAATTTTACATCACTTAAATGTTTTTATTAAAAAAGCGAAATCATTCGCTTGTTTTGATATGATGATAAACTTCTTTGGCAATCGCTAATGCCCCATCTTTATTAGGATGAACATTATCATCGGTGAACCATTGGTAATTGTGTTTAGTTAGTTCATTAATATCTATTAAATCGTAGCTATTTTCATAAGCTATCTCTTTTATAATTCCTACAATTTTATCTACCATATCTGGTTGGATTTTATAGTTTGTAAAAATTGAATTGTCTTCTTTGAAAAAAGCTTTTGCAATCGTACATAAGTATATTTTTAAATTTTCTTCTTTTTTATACGAATTTAATAACATTAAATATTCTTCTTTAAACTGTTCCTTACTAGTCCAGTTTTGATATTTTGAATCATTTGATCCTAACATAAAAATTAATATATCTGGATTATATTCCAATGAATTAAAATATACTTTTGTTCTTTTATATGGTAAATCTGCAAACGTTCCAACGCAACTACCACTAACACCAAAGTTAGCGACAATATAATCTTTCCCTAATAATTTTTGTAATTGTTTAGGATAATTGTTCTTTGGCCAATTTCCAATACCGAAACCATAAGTAATACTATCGCCCACACAAGCCACTTTAATCTGTTTTTCTTTAATTTTAGGTTTTTTTCTTAATCCTGAATATCCATTAAAATATAGTAAAAGTCCAATACTTATTATTATTATCATTTCAGCAATAAAAATATTGAAACTCATTTTTTTACCTCTCTTTTTTAAATAAATTCATCCTTTAAACTTCTTTGAAATAATTTATCCAATTCTCTTTTTGGATCTTTACCTTCGTATAAAATACGATAAACCGCTTCCGTTATTGGTAAAACTACATAATATTTTTCTCCAAGTTTTCTTAAAGCTTTTACTGTGTAATAACCTTCAGCTAGCTTTTCATAAGGTTCATTTTTAATAAAGTTTCTGCCAAAGGTTAAATTTTGACTATGATTAGAGAATAATGTTGCTTCATAATCACCTAAATGACACAAACCATATACTGTGCTTGGTTTTCCTCCCATAGCAGTGATAAGTCTTGATATTTCCATTGTTCCTCTAGCCATCAACGCTCCTTTTAATGACGATAAATCAAATCCATCTAGCATACCAGCAGCTATACCAATAACATTTTTTGCTGCTGCTCCTATTTCATTTCCAATTAAATCTGTACCATAATAAAACCTGATTAAATTGCTAGAAATATCTTCAATAACTTCATTTTTTACATTATCATCTTTACTGTCGATAACCATGCAGTTAGGAACACCACGATAAAACTCTTGAACATGTCCTGGCCCTAACCATACGGCTATTTTATTACTTTCATCAAGACACTCTTCTGCTATTTCTGATAGTCTTCTACCAGTTTCAATTTCAATTCCCTTCATACATAAAATAAATGTTTTATCCTTTATCCCTAACATATTTACTTCACTAAGAACTTCGCTTAAACTTTGAGAATTTACTGAAACCACCACATAATCAGCTTGTTTAATATCTTCAAGATTGCTAGTTAAAATAATCGATTCAGAAAGAGTTATATAATCGTTCTGCCTTGTTTCCATAAATCGTTTCATATTCTTAGAATTTTCTCTACCATACAATGTAACCTTATGACCAATATTATCCAAATACCAACCAATAAAGCTTCCCCATCTTCCGCATCCTAAAACAAAAATATTTTTACTTCTTTTATTTTCCATATTCTTTATATTTCAACCTCGCTTTTTACTTTAAATTGATGCATTTATCACAATATTTATACTAATTAATATTAACACAACTAATTAATAAGCAATAGAAAACTATTGCTTCATGCTACTTCAAAACCAATTTGACCTTTTGAAACATTAACATCTGTTACTTTAACCTTCACCCTATTTCCAATTGAGTATGTTTCTCTATATCCTATCAAACTCATGCTCTTTTCTTCATATTCATAGTATCCATTTAATGATCTAATAGGCACTAATCCTTCAACTGTGTTATCAAGCTGAACAAAAAAACCAAATTCTAATACTGACACTATTGTAGCTTCAAAAATATCACCAATAAAACTTTCCATGTATTCTGCAATCTTGTAATCATTAATTTCTCTTTCAACCGCAATGGCATCTCTTTCTTTAATAGACATTTGCAAAGCTTGTTTTTCTATTTTAGAAAAATCTTTATCTTTATTTCCCTGAAAATTTTCAAATAGATATTTTCTTAACATTCTATGAACAACCAAATCGGAATATCTTCTTATTGGGGCAGTAAAATGGCAATACTGATCCAAAGACAAACCAAAGTGCCCTAAACACTCATTACTATATTTAGCCTTTTGCATCGTTCTTAACGTAATATTACTAACTGCTAGATAAACACTTTCTTCTTCAATGCTGCTAAGCAATCTTTGAATAACTGCAGGAGTTATACTTTCAATATCTACAGCGATATTAAAGTTGTCGCAAATGTTTTTTAATTTTAATAAATCTTCATATTCTGGGTCTAAATGAATACGGTACATTGAAGGAATAATATTATCATCCATATAATTAGCCACACAGATATTGGCTGCAATCATAAACTGCTCAATTATTTGTTCTGCTTGTCCTAATTCTCTTAAAGAAACATTAATGGCTTTACCTTTTTTATTTAATTCAATAATTGGTTCCATACTTAAAAATTCAATACTTCCTCTTTTTTTGGCCTGTTTTTCAAGCAGTTTTGCACAATCATCCATATTTGCAATCATTTTCTGCAAGCTGGCATACTCTTCAATTGCAGTTTCATTGCCATCCAAGCATTCATTAACTTTTTTATAGGTACATCTTCTATCAGAAAAGATAACACTTGGATATATTAAATATGATTTGCATATTCCCTGTTTATCTATTTCCATTTGACAAGTTATAGTATTTCTTTCTACATTTTCATTTAATGAACAAATACCATTACTCAACTTTAGTGGTAACATTGGTACCACTCGATCACAGACATAAATACTAGTACATCTAGCATATGCTTCTTTATCAATGGCGCTACCCTCTTTTACATAATGGGAGACATCAGCAATATGAACAAAAAGACTATAGCCATCTTCATTTTTAATAATACTTACCGCATCATCAAAATCTTTGGCATCATCACCATCAATTGTTACCGTTTGAAGAAATCTTAAGTCTTTTCTTGATTTGATTTCTCTGGCAGTTACTTTGGCAGGTAGATTGTTTATTTCTTCTTCAATCCTTTTATTGAAATCCATCCTGACATTATTTTTAATTAACAACGAAGTAATATCGACACCTTTATCTTTGTTGTTGCCAATTACCTTTTCAATTTCTACCACCATTGGATTATCATATTTCAATACTTTTACAACAACTCGATCATTAACATTTATTTTAAACTGTTTGATATTAGCAATTTCAAAATCACGATAAAAATCCAAATCACTATGAAAAACCAATCGACCATTTAATTTGATAAAATAACCTGTAATCCTATAGATATTATGAGCAAAGATATGTTTTATTTTCCATATGCCTTTTTCTTTAACAGCTAAAACTTCATCTTCCACAAAAACGTTTTTAGCATATTTCTTTTCCACATAGACTTTCTTCTCTGGACTGCTCACTGAAAATTCATATCTAGAAATATCTTTAACCTTACCTACTACATCTTCATCTTTAACTAAATAATAGTATGAATGGTTATTAACCAGTCTTCTTTCATCTACTAGAGAATTTAAATTTTTCATTAACTCTACTATTTTAGAAGAACTATCTACGACAATTTCTTTACTTAACTCTTCTAATGTCCATTTATTTTTCTTATTAAACAATTTTAATAACTTATCTCTCATTTATAACACATCCTTAATTCGCGCCTATATAATTATACAACTTTAATCTACTATTTCTATTATTTATATTTTATTTATTTTATTATATATTATTTATATTTTAATTGAATTAGCATTGATGATTTGTTATAATGTAAAAGCATTTATATCGAAAGGAGCCGCGTATTATGTTAGATATTCTTATTATGTTTGTTGCGGTATTTATTATTCTATTAGTTCTTTTACAAAGTGGAAAATCAGCTGGTGTTAGTGCTGCTTTCACTGGTGGAAGTGGTGGCTTAAACCTTTTTAGCAACATGAAAGAAAGAGGACCTGAAAAAGTCATCTCTACACTGACTTTAATTTCAGCGGTCTTATTCTTTGTATTAGTAATTATTAAATTAATTGTTACCCAAAACTAAAAAAGGACTAAGCAGTTCTTTTTTTATCAAAGGAGTTTTATGGAAAAAAACATAACAGTAAATAGAAAAGCACGACATGAATATTTTCTTGAAGAATTTTATGAAGCTGGGATTCAGTTAACTGGCACCGAAATAAAAAGTATTCGTCAAGGACGTGTTCAATTAAAAGATGCCTACATTGAATTTATTGGCAATGAGGCTTTTGTCGTTGAAATGCACATTTCTGCTTATGACCATGGCAATATTTTCAATCATGAAGAAAAAAGAAAAAGAAGATTACTATTACACAAATATGAAATTAGAGCTCTAAAAAAAGCTGTGTCAATTAAAGGATATACTATAATCCCAACAAGAATGTATATAAAAAAAGGACTATGTAAATTAGAAATTGCTCTAGCAAAAGGTAAAGCATTATATGATAAGCGTCAATCTCTTAAAGAAAGAGATCAGCAAAGAGAAATAGATAAAGCAATGAAAGTGAGATAAATATGATTATTATTGAAACAAGTGATGGAGGCATCATCAAATTACAATTAGATGAAAAAGCTGCTCCTATTACTGTCGCCAACTTCAGAAAACTGGTTAACCAAAATTTTTATGATGGCTTAATTTTTCATAGAGTTATTAAAGGATTTATGATTCAAGGGGGAGACCCTACTGGTACAGGTATGGGTGGAAGCGACAAAAGAATTAAAGGTGAATTTTTAGCCAATGGCATTAATAATCCATTAAAACATTCTAGAGGAGTTATCTCTATGGCTAGAAGTCAGCATCCTGATAGTGCATCTTCACAATTCTTTATTATGCATCAAGACTCTCCACATTTAGATGGTTCTTATGCAGCTTTCGGTAAAGTTATTGAAGGCATTGAAGTAGTTGACAATATTGCAAACTGTAAAACTGACTGGCGAGATAAACCGATTGTCGAACAAAAAATAAAAAGAATTTATGAAATTTAATGGATATGAAATTATCCATTTTTCTTTCAATTGTCAGATACTTATCTTTAGTGTATTATGAAAACATATAAAATGAGAGGTTAATATGACAAGAAAAAGAAATAGAAAAGATCGAAGAGATGGTTATCTAGTAACTGAACATGATCCAATGCATATGATTATGCCATATATTTTAGGTGGCAGAGCCGATAATGAAGCTGTTTTAAATGATTACTTTGATATGACCAATATCATTGAGTACATAAAAAAGAAAAACGAAACAGCCCAATATAGGTATACTTACTTCCATGTACTTTTAGCAGCAGTCGCAAAAACTTTTTATCTGCGCCCATTGATGAATCGTTTTACTATTGGTCATAAATTTTATGATAGAAAAGAGATTTCTTTCTCTTTTACTGCCAAAAACAAATTTGAAGATGATGCTGATGAATCATTAGTAATTATTAAAGTGGAGGATAATGATGAAAATATCTCTGAACAAATACACAACAAGATTTGCAAGGAAGTATATAAAATTAAAGGTGAAGGCATCCAAGATGACACTACAAATACTATTGAGTGGTTTACTAAGATTCCTCGTTGGTTACTGCGAATTGTGTTTAAATTATTATTTGTTTTAGATTATTATGATAAAATTCCAAAAGCTTTATTAGATGTTGATCCATATCGAACAAGTGCTTATGTATCAAATTTAGGCTCTATAAATTTAGAAGCGGAATATCATCATTTAGTTAACTGGAGCACAAATTCCATCTTTATATTATTTAATAAAGTAAAAAAAATTCCTTTCTTTAATGATGATGGAACTTACCAAATGAAAGATGCGATGAAGATTTCTTTTACAATTGATGAAAGAATTGCTGATGGTTTCTATTTCGTTAAAAGCATCGCTATCTTCAAACATCTTTTAGAAAATCCTGAGCTGTTAGATGCTCCTATTTCGACACCAATAGACTTATAAATGTCAAGCAAAAAGACTATCAGGGTCAAACTTGATAGTCTTTTTTATTTAAAGATTGTACGTTTTATTTTTTTTAATCCTCGATAAACTAATGAAAAAGACATAGTTTTTAAATACTCAAGTATATATCCTTGTTTTATTTTGATATTCCAATAATGTTTTGAAGTTTTATTAATATACTTATAATCCCACGGTTTTCTTGGCCCTGAATAATGTAATATACAGATATCTGCTAAATCCTTTTCTTCAATAAAATTATCATTAGTTAATTGATAATTATATTTTTTTGGGTTTTCATATTTTACTTTAAATTGATATAAATAATTTAAAATATCTTGATCAACATACATGACTTTATCTTTCATTCTATTACATACTTCTACTATTTCTTCTTCTGTAGTTTCCGCTCTTAACTTTGTTAAGTTAAATAGACTTACACCAGAATTAAAATATGTATGCTCTTGAGAAATCTTCATCGCTTGTTTTATTTTATGCACATCTTCTCTATCATGATTAACATCTGCACAAACAATGAGTAATTTTTCTTCGAAATCTTGATAATAAAATTCAGTTATATCATTAAGAATTATTATATCTGCATCTAACCATAATACCCTATCAACAGTTTTAGGCAACAAAAATTGTGCCAACAATCTATAAATGGCTTCTATACTAAAATGTAAATATATTGGCAAATCATCTAGCGAAGTCTTTTTTACATCTATTTCGATTAAATTGAAATTACATTTTTCTTTTAAATATTTTTTCAACCTTAATACATCTTTTTCCCTTAAAGAATGATTCATTAAATATACCGTAACCATTTCTTTTACATTTAGCGATAAAGAAAGTAACATTGTTTGCACTTTATCTACATAAGTCTTGTTTACTGAAATAAGTATGTTCATATTTTTTTTTACCTTTATATTTTATTGCAAGTGATTATAACACAATTAATCATGTTCTTGCTTGTTTTAAATATATTCTTTTAACTTTCATAAATATTTTATAAACTGCTGCGATAGTTATTATTTTAAAATATTCTATACCACAACCTTGCTTTATTTTAATATTCCAATAATATTTTGAAGTTTTATTAAATTGTTTGTAGTCCCAAGGTTTGTTTGGCCCTGAATAATGAAGAATATGAATATCTTCTAAATCCTTTTTTTCAATTAAAGGATCATTAGTTAATTGATAATTATATTTCTTTGGGTTTTCATATTTTACTTTACATTGATATAGATAATTTAAAATATCTTGGTCCATAAAAACAACTTTAGATTTAAGTTTTTGACATGTATTTAAAATCTCTTGTTTAGTAGTTTCTTTTCTCAATTTTTCTAAATTAAATAAAATTATTCCTGCATTAAAATAAAGATGATTTTGTGATATTCCAATTTCTTTTTTAACATTTAATATATCTTGCCTATTATGATTAACATCTGCACAAGCAATAAGTAATTGTTCATCAAAATCTTGATTATAAAAATCAGTTATGTCTTTAAATATGATAACATCTGCATCCAACCATAAAATTCTATCAACCGTATCTGGCAATAAAAATTGCGCCAGCAAACGATAGTAAGTTTCTATGCTTAAATGAAGATACACAGGAAAACTATCTAATGCTGTTTTTTTTACATCTATTTCAATTAGATTAAAATTACATTTTTCTTTTAAATATTCTTTTAAACTTATTACATCTTGCCCATCTAAAGAATGATTCATTAAATATACCGTAACATTTGAGTTTGTGAATAATGATAAAGAGAATAATGCTGTTTTTATTTGGTTTAAATATTTATTATTTACAGAAATTAGTATGTTCATTTATATTTCCCCTCATTTACCGCTTTCATTTTACTATATATTAAATTAACAATACATTCGTTTTTTAGTTTTTTTATAGAATATACCCTAAAAAATATTAAAAAATTATAACTAGTTATTCTCACAAAAAAGACTACCCATCTTTCTAAACAAGTAGGTGGATAGTCTATAACTTTTCTAAATATCTTTTTTCTTAATTATCACAAATGACAAAATATAGCTTACTAAAGCCAGCAATGAATAAAATATCATTACAACTGTTGTTGATAAATAGTTATTAGCTAACAGAATTCTTCCGCCCCATTCTTGACGTATTACATCTGGATCCAACCTATAATCAGTAAACAAATTGGTTAAATAACCTATAAGTCTATTTGGTTTAATAGGGCTTACTAAATCAACAAAAAATTTGAAAATTAAGCCAAAATGATAGTTCAAATCCACATAGTTCAATATAGTTGGAGTTGAACCTTCTCTAACCTGTGTCATAACTCTTTGAAGTGGTAAAAACCCAAGTGCAATTACTACTATTGTTAACAGTGGTAACATCGCACTAATTTTTCTTTTAAAGATACAGCTTAAAAAAGTTGATACTGCGGTGAAAAACAAGATAATCACAACACCATATAAGAAATATGCTGGTAAATAAGATACCATTTCTTTAATAATATTCCCATCAATAGCACCAGCAATAATTACTGTTGAAAAATATGATAACAATGATATGACCAACAATATAACTTCTCCTACTATAACTCCAAGTATTTTACCTGCTAAAATCTGAGTTCTTGAATTTGGTTTGGCAGCTAAAAGTTTAAATGTGCCCTCATGTACTTCACTGGCAATAAGCCCTGTTGCATTGGAAATTGTTGATACCATTAATAAGAAACCAGTAATAACAAAATATACTAATAAATGCTGTAGCATAAGCACATTTTCTAAAACAACTTGATAAGCACCAATAGTGTTAGTTTTATTAGTAGAAACAACTATTACTCCTACTGTAACGCTAATTAAAATACTTACAATTAAACTCACTTTTTTTATTGTTGTTTCTAAAGTTCTTGAAAATATATGTTTCATTTATTTTCTCCTTCAAGCGCTTGCTTATACAATAAATCTAATGATAATACTTCTTCGTGTAAAACATTCAAAATTAAATCATTTTCAAAAATTACTTTAACAACTTCTTTTTTCAAAATACTAACATCACTAGTCATGATTCTGATTGAATCTTTTGACTTTTCAACATCATATTTGTTTTCTAGTTTTTCAAGTAATAAGTCATTATTGTTACAACTTACAACTAGGATACCCTGTTTAAATTTTTCTTGAGCAGTAACAATATCTTCATCCATTATTAGTTTGCCATGGTTAATCATAACAACATGATCAATAACAGTTTCTAGTTCAGTAAGAACATGCGAACTAATTAAAACTGTTAATTTTCTTTCTTGAACCATTTTTCTTACAGTGTCTAGTATTTCCATTCTACTGCTTGGGTCTAAGTTAGCGGTTGGTTCATCCAATAACAGAATCTGAGGGTCATGAATCATGGCTTGAGCTAATGAAACTTTCTTTTTCATACCTGTAGAAAATTTAGAAACTTTCTTATAAGCATGTTCAACTAAATCATATTGTTTAATTAAACTCATCGCTTTTTCCATCGCCTCTTCATTAGATAATCCGCCTAAAGTTCCCATATACCATAAGTATTCGACACAACTCATATCATCATAGAAACTAGTGAATTCTGGTGAATAACCTAAAATTTTCAAGGCTTGTTCACTACCCAACTGATGACCCATTACATTTCCTGTCCCTTCAGTTGGCTGTAAAGATCCCATTATCATTGCCATAGTGGTAGATTTACCAGCACCATTTGGCCCTACAATTCCATATACCTTTCCTGGAAGCAGTTGAAGACTAAAATTGTCTACCGCTGTAAACTTACCAAATCTTTTGGTCAAGTTATTTAATTCAATACAATATTCACTCATTATTTTAGTCCCCCCTTACTTTTCCTTTTAACATATGTTTTTCTATAAAGGTTTAATGTAAAGCCAATAATAATTGCTATAGCAGCAAGCCCAACAATATACCCTCTATTGCTTTTTTGTCTCGATACTATAACTTCAAAACTAGCTTTTGCACTTTTTCCTTGACCATCATTTAATTCCAAAGTAATTATATGTTTTCCTTCAGTCAACTTTAAATCATATTGCTTCTCTTGAGTTACTGTGATTAAGGTATTGTTGTCATAAATTGCAGTAACTGCATAAGGAAGTTGTGTGACCCATTCTATGTGGATAATGTGTTCATCTATATATTCATCAAATTTAGTAGTAATTTCAAATGATTCTCCAATATCAAGAGTATAAACTTCACCTTCAGCATTGCTGGCAATAATCATATTATCATTAATAAGAACAAATTTATCTGCTATTAATTTATAATTGGCAATATCTTTAAACTCCTCTAAATCAATTAGCATCATGACTTGAGCCCCTTTGATGAAAATATATTTATCAGTATTATCAACATCATAATAATTTTCAGGCCAATCTTTTAGTGATAATCTAGACTCTTCTAAAAGTTCAAAATTACTTGCATCATAAACCATTAATGAATTTATTTGTTCCCATGTTTCTGGATCATTATAAAATTTCAATATCGCAAAATCATTTAATCCATCACCACTGAAATCTTTAACTGCTATTAATCCAGTATCAGGCATTTTTTCCACAATAAATGGAACAATGTATTCTGGATGATAACCATAATCTTCTTTTATCTCTATATTGTTATATTCATATCTGTTAATCCAAGTTAAATCTTCTCCAGTTTTACCATCAACAATAACATAAGTTCCCCAATAATAAGTTGCATGATAAATCTCATTATAACCATCATTATTTAAGTCAATATCTAACAAACTGAAAGATTCATAATCCTTTACTCCATCAGTACATAACGAGTACATTTTCTTTAGTGTCTTACCATCATGAACATCGAATATTTGGTTCCCTTGAGCATTTTTGTTAATTAAGACAAACTCTTTGATTCCATCATTATTGATATCATCAAAAACAGTACCATAAGTCATGTTCATATATTCCTTTTTTAAAGAAAGTGAAGCACTTTGCTTTTTATATTCAACATTGTAAGTAGAATATATCTTTGAAATCCATAATTCAACCTTTGAATCACTGATTGAAATATAGTCAACAAAACCATCTTTATTAATGTCGCCGACTTCATAAGAATAACCTTTTGTATCATAATTGTTGTTAATTGACCCTTTTATAGACCAGCTGTTTGAAGCAACAATTCCTTCAGGAATTAATAACTCTTTTTTCTTATCACCGTTTAAATCTTTTATAAGTTCAACTTCTTTTGATGAAGAATAAACTTTGTATTTTCTTCCTTTTTCATCATAGCCATCGTATAAGAAGATTTTTTTGTTAGCTAATACTTTTCCATCAGTTCCATTAATAATGATGAAATTGCTGTATTTTGGCTCATCCTTGTCGTTATAACTAACTACGATTCCAATGACATCCTCAACACCATCCATGTTAAAATCATCATATTTTAATAATTCAAAGCCATGATTTTTTTCTTTAATATCTAAATCATAAGACCAAATCATAGTTTCCATATCAACTTGATATTTTTCAATACGATTAGTTTTTCCATTTACTTTGTAAGACAAGATAATATAATCATCTCTAATTAATTCTAAATTAGCAAAAACACTATCATATAAATAAGTTATTGAACCAAAGTTCTTATTCATACTAATTGCACCTGTTGAAAATATCTCTAGAAGATATCCGTTGTTTTCATCGTATTTTAAACTATATTTGCTAGTTGATTGTAAAGCATCAATAGTTATATCTTTTTGCAATAGTTGATTTCCTTGATAATCAAAGACATTTACTCTTAGCCTTTTCTCTTCAGAAGCAAAAACTGTTGTTACAACATCTTTTACTTCTCCATCTACTTCATACTTTGCAAAGACTGCCTTACTATATTTGATTGCTGCTACATTTCCTCCAAAAAATACAATGCTACTATCTTCTTTATTGAAAAGAGCATACATTGAAGGATAAGGGCCATATAAATCTTGAGCTAGCGCTTCGTCATCTAAAAAATAACAAGAAATAAGCAGATGTGTTTTACTATCATCTATTACTTTATATCCTCTAAATTGTCCTTTAAAAATACCTACTGGATCGTATACTGGTTTATTATTAGCCCATCCATAACTATCTGAGATAATATTTATAAAGTCTTCCTCTAAAATTAATCCAATCGGCATATTTTCAAAACTATTATTTTCAAAATCATAAAAATATATGTAGCCATCTTCACTTAAGACATATAATTGATTGCCATCATAATAAATGTCAAATAAACTCATCTGAGCATCAAATGAATACTCTTTATTGTATCTTAATGTCACATGGTGTTTGTTGGTTATTGTCTGTATTTCAATCAGTTCACCTGTTTCAAAGTCAACAATTCCAAATTGTCCTAATTGATCAATGAAGTAGACTTTACCATTAACGACCTCATAATCCCAGATGTTATCTTTATTTTCATATTCATAAATTACTGAACAATCTTGAGGATTAAGATTTATAAGTTTGTAATCATATAAAACCATCACTTTATCTTCAACATAACGCATATCGTAGATATAAGAATTGCTTTTGATATTACCCAAATTTTCATTTGATTCTAAATGTGTAAACCTTGTTGAAGAAATTACACTACCGTCTTTAGAACTGACCACAAATAACTGGTCATTAAATTGTGCTACTTCTTCAAACACTAAAAAATCATTGTTTCCATCTTTATCGACATCATTAATAATGATGAGTTTTAAAACTGGAAACTCTGTTTGAAAATGAATTTTTCCATTTTCGTTAATAATGTCTATTCCATTAACACCGTAATAGACTTTTGAAGTCAATCCGTTGTAGATCATTTCATAACTCACGCCTACATTATCGATTTGTCCTTCGCTTCCTAACTTTTCGATACTTTTCGCATTTAAAAAATAAATGTTAGATAAAATAATCAAAGCTGTTAGGATAATAGAAAACAGTTTTTTCATAACTACCTCCTGTTTTATATACTTCTATAATGCACCTTTGCGTTATAGTTGTAAACTCATTTATTTTTCCTCAAAAAAAGAATAGTCTTCATTTTCTAAAGCAAATATATATTTTTCCATCAGATTTTTTAAATCTTCATACTTATTTATTTTGTTAATTTTAACTTTAACCTTGTTTGAATTTGCTAGACCGTTAATATACCAGCAAGCATGACCTCTCATTATTTTGATACCTATTTTTTCCCCTTTGAATTTAACTAGTTCTCTAGCATGATATAAACATTGCTCTATTTTTTCTAAATATGTTGCTTCTTCAACAATCTTACCTGTTTTTTCATATTCAACTAATTGTTTTATTAGCCAAGGATTACCCAGACATCCTCTAGCAACCATAACAAAATCGCAATTGGTTTGTTTTCTTATTTCAATATAATCTTCTAAAGTTCTTACATCACCATTACCGATTACAGGTACTTTGACAACTTCTTTTACCTGTTTTATTAAATTCCAATTAGAATATCCTGAATAATAATCACTTCTGGTTCTTGGATGAACAGCGATAGCACTTACTCCAGCTTTCTCCATCAATAAAGCCATTTCTACCACGTTTATTTGTTGATGATTCCAGCCTGCTCTTAATTTAACTGTCACTGGTTTTTTTACACTATCAACAATAGCTTTTACCATTTTATAAGCATGTTCAGGCATTTGCATTAGAGCACTTCCAGCTTTACTTTTACATACCTTAGGAACTGGACAACCCATATTGATATCAATAATGTCACAATTTGTTTCTTTATCTAAATAAATAGCTGCTTGAACCATAGTTTCGATATCATGACCAAATAACTGTAAAGCTAATGGTTTTTCCTCTGGTTCAACGACACACATTTTTAAAGTTTTCTTGTTTTTAAAACAAATAGCTTTATCAGATATCATTTCAGAGTATATTAAAGAGGCACCAAACTTCTTGATGACTGTTCTAAAAGAATTATTACTAATGCCTGCCATTGGACCAACAATAACTCTATTATCTAATATTACATTTCCTATTTTTAGTTGCTGCATAAATCTTAAGCTTTACCAGCTACCTCTTTTTGTTGTTTTTCACAAGCCATTTGTGCCTTTACATAACCTTGTAAAGTTTTTTCATCATAATAATATCTAGTATTACAAAACTTACAAATTACTTCACAACCATGATCTTCATCAATCATTACTTGCAAATCTTCTTTTGGTAGTTTGCTTAAAACAATGGCAAACTTGCCTTTATTACATTCACATTTAAAACCTAATTCTTGGGTAGCAAGTTCTTGATAGTCGTCAAAAATAGCTTTCACTATTTCTGTAGGATCTTTCATCTCATCAATAATCTGCGATATTGGTTTTAAATGAGCTACAATTTCCTCAACAATTTGAACATCTTTCTCGGTTGCTGATGGCATCATTTGTATTACCAATGCTCCAGCAGCTTTAATTGAATAGTCTTTATCAACTAAAACTCCTACACTTACTACCGAAGGGGTTTGTTCACTTTTCATATAATAATAGGCAAAATCATCACCTATTTCACCTGTTTGAAGTGGCACTTCTGAAATAAACGGTCTTTTCATGCTCATATCTTTAATAACCCTTAATACTCCATTAGTACCAACAGCCTTTCCAACATCTAGTTTTTGAGGATTATCATCTTTAGCTAACTCTACTTTTGGATTAGTTACAAAACCTCTAACTGTACCGTCGTAATAAGCATCTACAACCATATTTCCTAAAGGTCCATTACCATCTATTTGGATTTCTATCTTCTCTTTTTTATCTTTTAACATTGTTCCCATAATACAGCCAACCGAAAGTGTTCTGCCTAATGCTGCAGCTGCAGTTGGTAAACAATTGTGTCTTTCTACTGCTTCCTGGACTAATTTTGTTGTACAACAACAAAATACTCTGACATTTCCATTTAATGCTGTTCCTCGTGATAATATATCCATCTTTACTCCTTTCGATTAAACAGCTGACAATTGCCAGCTGTATTATTAGTTTTCAATTTCTTGTTTTTCTTCAATTTGCTCTACTGGAGCATCTTTTGTTCCGTATTTGACAATATTATCTAAATCTTCTTTAGTCAATGTTTCATGTTCTAATAAGGCATCAACAATATCATCTAATTCCTTGCGGTGTTTACCAATGATTTCTTGAGCTTGTTTATAAGCTTTATCGACAATCTTTCTTACTTCCTCATCAATTTCAGTAGCCACTTTTTCTGAATTGCTCTTGTTAGTTGTATAATCTCTTCCTAGGAAAACATTTCCATCTTCTCTTGAATATTGAATTGGTCCTAAAGAAGACATGCCAAATGAACTAACCATAGCTTGAGCAATTTTTGTTGCTCTTTCAATATCATTAGTAGCACCAGTTGAAATTTCATTAAGCACTAATTCTTCAGCTACTCTACCACCTAAAAGGCCGCAAATTTGAGCTTCTAGTTCACTTTTAGTTGATAGCATCGTATCTTCTTTTGGTGTCATCAAGTTGTAACCACCAGCATCACCACGAGGGATAATAGTAACCTTCTGAACTATATTAGCTGCTTCTAAGAAAATACCGATAACTGCATGTCCTGCTTCATGAACGGCCACAAGTCTCTTTTCTTTTTCAGTATACTTCCTACTCTTTTTAGCAGGTCCTGCTAGAGTTCTATCAACACCTTCATCTAAATCAATCATCTTGATTTTATCATGATTATTTCTTACAGCCATAATTGCCGCTTCATTTAAGACATTTTCTAAATCAGCACCAGAAAATCCTGGCGTTCTAGCAGCTAAAGCATCTAAATCAATATCATCATCAAACTTTTTATTTCTAGCATGTACTTCCAATATTGCTTTTCTACCTTTTTTATCTGGCATAGATACCGTGATTTGTCTATCAAATCTGCCTGGTCTTAATAGTGCAGGGTCCAAAACATCTGGTCTATTTGTCGCAGCAATAATAACAATACCCGCATTTTCACCAATACCATCCATTTCAACTAGTAATTGGTTAAGGGTTTGTTCTCTTTCATCGTTTCCGCCACCTAAACCAGCACCACGTTGTCTACCCACAGCATCAATTTCATCAATGAAGATGA
>JAAZKG010000131.1 GCA_012799935.1 Erysipelotrichia bacterium
GGGTTAAAATTAAAGAAAGGTATTGGGTGGCAGTTATGACAAGTGATAATGAATATTTAAGTTACGAGCAACTTAATCAAAGTGTAAATGACTTAAAACAAGATATTACAATTTACAATTCACAAAAAGAAGAATTGGCAAAAAGATTAGAAAAAGCCAATAGTGAAATTGAAGATTTAAAAGGTGATATCACGATTTATAAGTCACAAAAAGAAGTATTAATTGACAGATTAGAAAAAGCACTAAGTGAAATAAAGGGAGTTTAAGGCTACTTTTAAATCAAATCCAAGGTGTTTAGGTAAGATTTAGGTAAGAATAATTTCAAAACGATAGTAAAGCTATCTAAAATAGTGTGTATAAACTAATTGAAATGAAAGTAAATACACGGAAAAGCACTGAAATCAATTGAAATTAACGAAACTTCACTTTCTGCTATTCGGCACCATTAAATAAGCATGAGAATGATTTCATTATCATTCTTTTTATATACTTATTGAGGTTAATAAATAGAAAATATGATAAAATAAATTAAACAGGAGATAATTATGAAAAAACGGAGAAAATTTATCATAATACTATTTTTAATAATTTTCTTGCTATTGACACTGATGTTTTGCAGAAGTAATGTAGTTAAAAAAGTATTTTATATGAATAGAAAATATAAAATTGTAAATAAAATGAAGGATCCTTTTACTTTTTATGAAAAAGAAGAAACAGAAGGGGAACATAGTTTTGGTTCGCTATATAATTTAACTGGTTGGTCAAGTTGGATAGTAATGGAATCAGCAACTTGTACAACTGATGGATATAAAGAAAGAGAAAGAATATGTAACGATTGTGGCTATATAGAAAAAGAAGTAGAAATAATAAAAGCAACTGGACATAGAAATGATGTTGGCCAAATTTTAAGTCAGCCTACTTGTACTAAAGATGGATTAAAGATCCAGACTTGTAGTGTTTGTGGGTATAAAACAGAAACGGTTTTAAGAGCCTTGGGACATAATTTCTCAAATTGGAATAGAACATTAGAACCTACTTGTGAAACAGAAGGAAAAGAGAATCGAGTTTGTAGTAGATGTAACTCAACAGAAACTAGAACAATAGCTGCACTAGGTCACAAGGGAGAGTGGACTATCTTAGAAGAAGCAACTTGTACTAGTGCGGGAAGTAAAACTAGAACCTGTGAAAGATGTAATGAAATTGAAACAGTTGTAATAGATGCTTTAGGACATGACTGGACCAAATGGTCAATTATACAACAAGCGACTTGTACTGTAGATGGTATTAAAACAAGAGATTGCAATAGATGCGGATTAAATGAAACAGTAACTGATATTGCAACAGGTCATAATCCAAGTTATACCCACAATTATTCATCACAACAAATTAAATTATTTAAAGTAGTCTGTAATAATTGCGGAAATGAATCAATTGCTGAAACTAATGTAGCTGCTTTGGATATGCACATTTTGCATACTTTAAAGTCACCTGGTTGTGCTCAATATAAAACTTATGGTTTAAGATATCCAAGATGTACTAAATGTAATCAGATTTTATGGGATGAAGAGCCTATGTGGAGGCTAGTTGTTATCGGTGATTAGGAGGATAAGCAATGTTTAGAGTCAATGATAAAATAAAAGTAATTGATACTGGCAAAAAAGGTATAGTTGTTTCCTATGATGAAATTGAAGAAGAAGTCTATGAAGTAGAGGTAAAAATTGGTGATAAAGTTGAAAAATATTTATCTTATGATTTAACAAGGGATGGACCATTAATACTTTCAGTTGATGATTTAAAAAATATCTTTCGCTATAGCATTGATTATTTTACTTTGGTTTTTGCTGGTCAGGATTATGAAGATGACCAAATGGAAAAGATGCTTAACGACTTTGAATTTAAAAAGCAATATGCTCCTACTTTAGATGATATTACTGCTCTTATGATGAATTTAAAAGTAAAGAAGGCAAGAGCAATTGATTTTAATCGCTGGAAATTTGTTGTTAATGTTTTATTGAAGGAATGTTATTTAAATAAGTTTGATGTATCAACTTTTGATTTGGATTATTTATTATTTAAAAATCTGGGAGATATTGCAGAATTTGTTTTTGAATATTTA
>JAAZKG010000132.1 GCA_012799935.1 Erysipelotrichia bacterium
CTGCGACCCCCTGGTCCCAAACCAGGTGCACTACCAAGCTGTGCTACATCCCGATATGTGGTACGGCCACGCTTAACTATATTAGCACAATAATTTTGGTTATGCAACAAGATTTTCCTAAAAAAGTCTTTTGCTAAAAACTGCTTTAAAGCACTTATTTAACCTGATTTATTTATTTAATTTAGTTGATTAAATTAGTTTTGTAGGCTTGCATTTATCTTAACATATATAAAGGCAACTGTAAAAAATAAATAATAATATGCAGCATCTTTTCTTGAAATATGCAGCATCTTTTCTTGAATAGAACATAAAAAAGATTCTTTGAATATGATAAAATATAAAATAGGTGGTATTTTATGAAAATTGGAATTGTATCTTTAGGATGCTGTAAAAATTTAGTTGATAGTCAAAAAGCAATGTCTTTTCTACAAGCCAGTGGACACACTTTCGTTGATAATCCAAAAAGTGCAGAAGTGATTTTAATTAATACTTGCGGTTTTATTAATGATGCTAAGCAAGAGTCAATTGATACTATTTTACAGATGGCAGATTATAAAAATAATAAGCTAAGATATTTGATTGTCATGGGTTGTTTAGTTCAAAGATATAGAGAAGAACTTGAAAAAGAATTGCCAGAAGTGGATCTTTTTATCACTATTGATGAGTACAATGACTTAGAAAACATTTTAAATAATTTTTTAAATAGTAAGACAGTTAAAGAAAAAAAAGTTGTTTTAGCTACAAATAATCATAGTGCTTATTTGAAGATTGCTGATGGCTGTTCTAATAAATGTGCTTATTGTGCTATTCCTTTAATTAGAAAAGAGTATAGATCAATAAAGATTGAAGAATTGATTAAACAAGCTAAAAAGTTAGAGGAAATAGGAGTTAAAGAATTAAATATAATTGCTCAAGATACTACCAGATATGGAATAGATTTATATGGCAAGTATCGTCTTGCTGATTTGTTATATGAGTTAAATAAAATGGATTTTACCTGGATTAGAATTTTATATATGTATCCAGATGAAATAAATGATGAATTGTTAGAAGCGATGGCAATTTGTGATAAGGTTGTTCCTTACTTTGATATTCCAATTCAACATGCAAATGATAGAATATTAAAATTGATGAACAGAAGAGGAAACAAAAAAAATCTTGTTGAAATAGTCAATAAAATAAGAGAGAAATTTGAAAATCCAATTTTAAGAACAACTATCATTGTTGGTTTTCCTACTGAAACTGCTGAAGAGTTTCAAGAATTACTAGAGTTTATTAAAGAGATTAGGTGGAACAAACTGGGAGCATTTACTTACTCACTGGAAGAAGATACAGCCAGTTATGACATGGAACCTAAAGTTGAAGAAAAAGTAGCTAATAAAAGACTTGAAAAGCTAATGCTAATACAAGAAAAAATAGCTCAATCAAATAACGAAACCTATGTTGGCAAAACATTAGATGTGCTGGTCGAGGGAAGAGATGCACTTGATAAAAAACTATATCAGGGAAGAAGTTACGCTAATGCTCCAGATGGCATAGATGGACATGTTAGATTTACATCTTCAAAAGATATTGAAATTGGAGAATTTGTATCTGTTAAAATTGAAAGTGTCAATGTTCATGATTTATTTGGTAAAGAAGTAATTTAAAGTAGTTGTAATATGATAAAATAAAAATAGAAGAGGTATAATGTTATGGAGAATTTACAAAAAATCGCAAATAATATGCGAATTAACATCGTTAAAATGGTTCACGCTAATAAAAGCGGTCATCCAGGTGGTGCTTTAAGTTGTGCAGATATTTTAACAGCTTTATATTTTGGTGTTATGGATATTAACAAAGATAATCTAAATGACAAAATAAGAGACAAGTTTGTTTTATCTAAAGGTCATGCCTCTGCTGCAATTTATGCTGTATTGGCTGAAAAAGGTTTTATTTCTTTTGAAGAGTTATCAACTTTTAGAGCAATCAACTCAAAACTGCAAGGTCATCCCAATATGCTAGATTGTCCAGGAGTAGATATTTCTACTGGTTCTTTAGGACAAGGCTTATCAGTTGGAGTTGGGATGTCTTTAGCAAATAAACTTGATGGCAATGATTTTAGAACCTATGTACTATGTGGTGATGGCGAGTTGCAAGAAGGACAGATATGGGAAGCTGTTATGTCAGCAGCACATTATAATTTAGACAACTTGTTAGTGATAGTTGACCATAATGGATTGCAGATTGATGGAAAAAACAGTGATGTTATGAATGTTAGACCAATAGGTGATAAATTCAAGGCTTTTGGTTGGAATACAATAGCTGTTGATGGTCATGATATTGAAGCAATTATTGCTGGATGTAATTATGCTAAAACTATTAAAGGCAAACCAACAGTAATTATTGCTGAAACAGTTAAGGGAAAAGGTGTCAGTTTTATGGAAAACCAAGCTGGCTGGCACGGAAAAGCTCCTTCTGATGAAGAATTAGCTTTAGCTTTAAAAGATTTAGGAGGTAATAATTGATGGGTAAAATGGCAACAAGAGATGCATATGGTAAGGCACTAGCTACTTTAGCTATAGAAAATAAAAATGTTGTAGCAGTAGATGCTGATTTATCAGGTTCGACAAAAACTGCAGAATTAAAGAAAGTAGCAGTTGAAAGACATTTTAATGTTGGTATTGCCGAAAGCAACTTGATAGGTGTTGGAGCTGGTTTAGCATGCAATGGTAAGATTCCTTATTGTTCTACTTTTGCTATTTTTGCTACTGGTAGAGCATATGATCAAGTTAGAAATACAGTTGCTTATGGAAAACTAAATGTTAAAATCTGTGCAACTCATGCTGGATTAACAGTAGGAGAAGATGGGGCGACCCATCAAGCTTTAGAAGATTTAGCTTTAATGAGAGTTATACCTAATATGACAGTAATTCAGCCATGTGATGGTATTGAAACTGAACAATGCATCAAAGCAATTTCACAGTATGATGGTCCTGTATATGTCAGACTTGGCAGAAGTGCAGTAGAAGATGTTAATACTAATCCTGACTATAAATTTGAAATTGGTAAAGGTGTGGTAATTCATGAAGGTGATAAAGATATTGTGATGATTGCTACAGGAATGATGGTTCAACAATCATTAAAAGCAATTGAAATATTAAAAGAGAAAGGAATTAATCCAACTTTAATTAATATTCATACTATTAAGCCATTAGATGAAGAGTTAATTTTAAAATATGCAAAAGAGGCAAAATATATTGTTTCATTGGAGGAACATAATATATATGGTGGTTTTGGAAGTGCGGTAGCTGAATGTTTAACCAAGCACTGTCCAAGAAAACAAATCTTTATTGGTACTCAAGATACTTTTGGTGAATCAGGAAAACCTGATCAACTACTTGAAAAGTATGGCTTAAGCGCTAATAAAATTGTTGAAAGAATCCTTAATGAGTGTAAATAAAAAAATAATCGATTGAAAATAATAGAAGAAAATAGCAGACTGCATTCAGTAAATTTTGATGGAGTAAAACTTCTAGCATTACTTTATTTAAACAAGGAAAGAAAAACAAAAACAGTTTAATTGCTAAAAACGAATATATTATAATGATAAATAAAGATTGTGTTTCTGGTATATTAAACGTTAAAATATTTGACCTTGACTTTGGACATATGATATATCTATTTAAACAGAGTTAAATGAGCAATGATATTAGACATTTTATTGAAAATCTGAAAAAACAAATTTTAAGTAATGGCGAAAGCCTGAAAGGAGAAAAATTGGAAAATATTAAAAAAATGGTACCATATCTTTTGGTCAATGTAATATCGTTTTATCTATTACCTATAGTATTTAAAAGTAATGAAGGCATATTTTTTGTTTTACTTGTGGCTTTACCTATAATATGTTTTGTGACTGCCATCTTTTATGGGATTATTAACTCATTAAATATGTTATATCCTGTATTAGTTGGTTTGTTTTTTGTACCAGCAGTGTTCATTTATCTTAATGAAAGTGCGTTATTTTATGTTGTTATTTATGGAATACTTGCTCTTGTAGGGAATTTCATTGGAATGATAGTTTACTATATCAAAAAGAAATAAAATAATATTTCGAATAGATAAATCCTAAAGATTCAAACTATAAATATTAAAACTTCTAATTTCAAATTAGTATCTAGAATATAAAGATTGACTTTAGAAGTTTTTTTATAAAAGAGATTAGCAGTTAATGCAATTTGCTGAGTTTAAAAGAAAAGACTATGATAATGACTATAAATAAGCTATTATTAAAAAGGCGAAAAATTAGAAAGAATTTGTCGCCAAGATAAATAATCTACAGAGAAAATAGTGAATGGAGAGAAGTATGAATAAAAAAATTGATATAAGTAATGTTATGCTGAAAACAGAAAGAATACTTTTAAGGCCTTTTAAAATGAGTGATGCTGAAGATTTTTATGAATATGCTAAGGTTGATGGTGTTGGTCAAATGGCAGGTTGGTCGCCACATAAAAATATTGAAGAATCAAAAGAGATTCTAGAAATGTTTATCAACAGCAAAAGACAATTGGCTATTGAAATAAATGGGAAAGTTGTTGGCTCTCTTGGTTTTGAGCTTTATAAAGAAAAAGAATTTCCAGAATACAACAGTTTATTAGGAACAGAAATTGGTTATGTTTTAAGTAAAGATTATTGGGGTCATGGTTATATGCCAGAAGCAGTAAAGGCTGCTATTAATTATTTGTTTGCTATTGAAAAAGTAGATTTTATAATGTGTGGTCATTTTAAAGCTAATAATCAATCAAAAAGAGTAATTGAAAAGTGCGGTTTTATAGAATCAAGAGAAATTCAGTATGAAACAGCTTATGACACAATAGAAATAATGAAGTCATATGTTATGTTTAATCCTGAAAGAGACAATAAAATTAAAATGATGATTTTTGATATTGATGGCACTTTGATTCCTTATGGCTCTGTAAAGATTACTCCAAGTGCTTTGGAAGCGATTGATAAGTTAAAAGAAGAAAAAGGTGTGAAGGTAATGATAGCAACTGGTAGAGCTAAATGTTTTATTCAAGATGATATCTTTAATTCTCTACATTCGGATTATCTAGTAACAATTAATGGTCAATCAACTTTAGATAAAGATTTCAATTCCTTTATTAAACATACTATTTCTTTGGCAGATATGGAAAGATTAACTAACGACTGTATAGAAAATGATATCGCCTTAGCTTATAAATATGATGATGAACTTGCTAGTTATAATCTACATGATGAGTATTGTGCAACCTACTTAAAAGATGAAGAAAGAAAATATCTAGTTAAAGATTATACAAAGACTAAAGATTATCATTTAACTCATGGTTTGCCAATTTCAGCATTTTTAATTGGTGATGAAGATGTGATAGTAGAAGTATCAAAAAACTATAAAGATGTTAAATTTGTAAAAGCTTATCCTACTGCTTATGAGGTTTACAATAGTAGATACAATAAATCAACTGCCATTGAAGAGGTAATTAAGATATTAGGTTTAACTTGGAATAACTGTATGGCTTTTGGTGATGCTGATAATGATATCGATATGATTCAAAAAGCTAGAATTGGTATTGCTTTGGCAAATGGTTCAGACAATATAAAGGCTGAGGCTGATTATATCGCTGATGATATAAATAATGATGGAGTAGCTAAAGCTATTGAATATTTTAAAAATGAGTTTTAAAAAATAAAAATGCCAGAAGGCATTTTTTTAGTAACTAATGAATTTGAAAATATATATTTCTCCATCTAAAATAATACAGGTATCAACTGATGGACAAAACCCATTAGTCTTACAACATTCAGAGTTTTCTGATTCATAAATCCACCATGGTCCGATATTCCAATCTTCGGTAACAAGACCACATAAACCGTTAACACTTCTACCGTATTCACCAACTTCTGAAATATCTAATTGTAATTCTTCAGCATGTTCTTCTAATAATTTGTCCAGATACTCGGCATCTGTTGAGTAGGTTTTGTTGAAGATTTCTTTTCCTTCTAAATTATTAATAATAATTGTGATCTGTTTGTTTCCCTGCTGCTTATCGACTGTTGGATAAAACTTTTTAATCGCAAACACAATTCCCAGTGCAATAGCAACTACAGCTAGTAAAGTAATTAATTTCTTTTTGTTTTTCATTTGTGCATCTCCTTAATTTTAAATAATACTTTTTCTAAAGGTTGATAAATTAAAGCAATTTCCATGGCGGTTAATGTTCCCTGAATCAAACTTGTTTTTAAACCAGTAAGGATATAGTAAATAGTAACGGTTTTTGATACTAGGATAAAGGGTAAATCTAGTATTAGTCCAGTGCTACAAGATAAGATAAACCCATAAATAATCAGTAGCCATTCTTTCTCCTTAAGAGTAGGTTTTAAAAAGTTTGTTAATAATGAGTAGCAAGGATAAATTATAAAATACATGATACTCCAAGGTGTTAAACCCAGATACAATATTAACAATACCCCAAAAACAAGTGATGATTGAAAACTATCCCTTCTGTCAAATACCATTGCGACAGCGATAATCATTAGGGTAATAGCTTCAAGATAAAGGATGCTTGACAAAGAAAAGAATGTGCAAAATAGAAACGCACCAATTAATGCAACTCTAGTCATTCTTTTTGTCTCTTTCATAATATCCCTTCCATCAAAAAAGCCCATTTCTGGAAAATGGGCTAATTAAACAAAAAAGTTTACCGTTTGCTCACTCCCAGAAGAAACCTTTAACTATCAGTCTTTGGCAGGTCTACCGGCTTAACTTCATTCTACTATTCAGTCTTCCCACAATAATTGCAGTGAC
>JAAZKG010000133.1 GCA_012799935.1 Erysipelotrichia bacterium
CGGATACAGATACTACGACAAAGAGCAAGCCTTAGAATATGTAAAGATTAAAAATCTTCAAGAAGCTGGATTTTCTCTAGAAGAAATAAAAACACTTCTAAAGCAAGATGACAACTCCATCTTTGAAACATTTGATGAGAAAATCAAATTGCGTTTCCTAAACTTCTCCATTTTTGACCAGTTTCATCTATCCAAAAACGCGTTTTTCTTGGTGGAGTATCATTAGGAACCTTGAAAGCCATATCTCCAAAATGATATCCTGGCCATACTAAATTATTTTTAACGTAAGGAAAAATCTCTTTATATATCAAAGCGTTTAAGTTACTTATAAGCAAATACTTTTTATTGAATTTTTCTAACAGTAAAAATAAATCTATAAGCCTTGAAAACGGGGGATTGGTAACAACAATATCAGATTCCTTTAGATATTCAATACACTCTTCGCTGCAAAAATCGCCATCTCCTTTTAATCTTGCTATTGTTGAATTAGTTTGACTACTTGGTTAATTCTTTTTTTGCTCATCAATATAATTTTCTAACAATAAATACTCTTTATTTAATTCATTTATTAGTTCTTTTTCACTTGGCAGATACAATTTATATTTAGATGCATAGATTTGTTTTTCATCTTCAGGTAAAGTATATTTAACAACAGAATCACTTTTATCAGCGCATAAGACAATGCCTATCGGTGGATTGTCTCCCTCATTCATCATTTCTCTTTTGTAATAATTAACATACATCTGCATTTGCCCTAAATCTTGATGTGTTAAATCTCCTATCTTCAAATCGATCAAAACAAAGCATTTTAAAATATAGTTATAGAAAACAAGATCAACCCTAAAATGCCTGCCATCAAATGTAAATCTCTTCTGCCTAGCGACAAAAGAAAATCCTCTGCCTAATTCTAAAAGAAACTTCTGCAAGTGAGTTGTTAAAGCTTGTTCCAAATCACTTTCATAAAAATCTGTATTTGATTCTAAACCCAAAAACTCTAATACATAAGGGTCTCTTATGATGTCTTCCGGTGTCTTTCTTTTTTCCAGTTTCATAATCTCCTTTGATACTTCTTCTTTGTTTTGACTTGACAGTAGCCTTTCATAGAAAAAGCTATTTATTTGTCTATCAAGTTGTCGGGTACTCCAATTAGATTTTATGGCTTCCTCTAAATAAAAGTTCCTTGCATTTTCATTTTCAACACGCATCAAACTGCGATAATGTGTCCAGCTTAATTCGCCACGCAGTGCGTGACCATTTGGAAATGTAAGGTAAAATTGACGCATATATTTTAAATTTGTAACTGTAAATCCTTTGCCGAAGTCTTTGGTCATTTGCTTCGATAACTCTTGAATTAATCCTTGTCCGTACTTTGCGGTATCCTTACCACCTTGTTGCTCAATGATTTTTTTACCTATATTCCAATATGCCTCAACCATAGCAAAATTGACTGTAGTATAAACTTTGTTTCGCGCTTTTATCAATATGCTTTTTATCTCATTATAAAAATTGTCATCCATAGTCAAATCTCCTATAACTTCCTATATTTTTCTTTTAAGTTGCTTCACTTTTAATATTCGCTAAAACTGTAATAATTACTATCTATACTTTTTAAAGCCAATTTCTTTAGTCCATAACCGATTATTGTAGATTATATTCGAATTTATATTCCTTTATTATATTCTTTACCACTTTACAATTTCCCTAGTTCTTCATTTAGAGAAGTATAACTTTCTAATTTTTCTTCACTAGCTTTTCTTAAAACAACTATTCCAGTATTTGCAGTCCCAGATACAAGATCTCCTACTTTAGGTATTTCGATTTTTGAATTTTTAAAATCCTCAAATGTAGAACTATGGTTAGGATCAGTATTTATCACAAACGAAAAATCTTCAGTTTTTATGCCAATGTAATATCCCAGCATCAAATCTTTGGTATAAGGATTAACTCCTCTTTTAGTTTCGATATCAGTAACTTCTCCAACAAACTTCATAAATGTCCAATCAAATGGAACGATTGGTAATTCATCATAACGTTCAATTAAACTTCCAATTGGCTCATCTTCGGGAATTTCTTTTTCTTCGGTTGTAATCACAAGGGGTTCAAGTTTCATCTTAAAATTTTCACTTTCCTTTTCAATTATCTGAAGTTCTTCAACATAAAAACTGATATAACCATATTCATAATCGTTAAGTTCATCATTTATATCTACTCGAGCTATACGAACAGGTATTGGTTCTGATGTGCTACTAAACTCTTGGTAAATGAGTTTGTTTTTAACAATGTCTTCTTTTTTAATTTTAATAAACATAATTTTTTCCTTTCTTTTTTTCTTTACATGTCTTTATAAAATTTTTCTGTAATATATTACTTAAGGACGATTAAAATACATATATTCTAATTTTGCCCTTTTTTCAAAGAATTTACTTTCATCATAATTTTTAATAGTTCTACATAAATAGTAATAGTATGAATGTAATGCATATTCAAAAACTATCCAACTGCCTAATTCAAGTAACGTAAAGTAATCGATAGGAAGCATAAATGTTGAACTATCTGGATTTCTTATCTCTTTTATTAGAGAAATAACTTCATCGCTCACTATATTATCAATTTCATTAATAGGAACATAAAATCTAAAGTAAAAACCAGTACCATCTCTTGTGTATGCTTCTATCCATAAATGTGAATCGCCTTTCTCTTCTCTAGAGTTATATAATTCATTAATAAACTTCTCTGCTGTTCTTATCCAATATTCTCTTTGCTCATAATAGCTGCCTTCAAATATTTCGTTAGCTCTAAATGTTTTTCAGCTATATCTTTATTTACATAATTGAGATATCCATAATATAAAACATTCAAATAACCATTTTTCATATCCTTTATAAAATAGTTAAACATCCTATTAGATTCTTCAGTTGCTCTAGTTTTAAAATAACCTTTTTCATTAACCCAACCAAACCTAAATTCAACTGTAAAATCTAAATCAGTTAAATCGTAAATACGTTCAAGAATCGGATAATTCAACTCTGAACACTTTTCAAACAAATCACCACTTGTAGGTGCGTATAATACAAATGTTTTCATACCTTCTCCTTTCTAAAAATCACTTTATATTATCTTTTTTTAATTCTAAGAAATAAATAAATCATCAACTTCTTTTTCACTTTTATAAATTAATATTGAATCCAATGAAGTAAGCTTTTTTATCATTTTCTAACTCTGTAAAATATCTATTTACTTCTTCACTAATAATTTTCATTTTATCCCCCTTAATTATTTACCATTTACATACAATATTTTGGTATTGTTATAATCCTTAACGATTACATTTTTTTGATTGAAAGTTCGACATAATTCTTCCGCTATTTTTATCAGTGTTTTTGAACTGATTCCAAGTATTTCTAACGACAAACTATCTTTATCATATACTGTGTCATCAGAACAATAATAAGTTCCACTAGTTAAAAACTTACCAATTGTCCAGCTTTTGATTAACTCATTAGTATCATCAATTATTTTATCTTTCTTAAATAAGTTACTTTTAATCTTACTAATAAAGTTAGTATTCTGTCTTTTGTTAACATAAATAGCACTAGATAATCTGTTATTAACTGTTTTGGTCATTTTTTTAATCCAATCAATAAATTCTTTTTCATCTGGTATAGTTGTATCTTCATCAATAGATAAAATAATCACCCCTCCTCTTTTATATTTATCATCTAACCACTCAGTTGTCTTTTCTAATTTTGACCAACTTGAAGCTATTATATTTTCTATTTTTATAGTTCGATATAAATATCTACTTGGCGAGTATGCTCCTCTATCACCTGATCGCTCTTTAATAATCATCTTTTTTCACCTCACAATTATTTTTGATATATTACTTTTAGTTTTCATTATTCATTTGTCTTACGACATTAAATTTTATTACAATCTTATAATATAGTACTTTACCTATCTATATTGGGTGTTTTTTTGGACATGAAATGCAAATTAAACTTTTAAGTACTCGTTCATGTTTTGTTAATGTGTTAAACTTTAATTAATCATTAAAAAAAGGAGGGTCTAATGATATGTTTCTTTCAAAATCAAATTATGTTAGTTTTTGCCAGTGTTCCAAAATGCTTTGGTTAAAGATAAATAAACCAGAAGAAGAAATTATTAATGACTTTGATAAAGCAACTATGGAAAAAGGAACTGAGGTTGGAAAAATTGCCCAAAAATATTTTAATAATGCTGTTGATGTCACTATTTTGACAAACAACAAACCAAATTTACTTAAAATGATTGAAAATACTCAAAATGAAATAACTAAAGGTTCTACTGTTATTTGTGAAGCTTCTTTTGAGTATGATGATTTATTTTGTTCGGTTGATATTCTTAAAAAAGAAAAAAATGGTTGGGCAATATATGAAGTTAAAAGTTCAACTTATGATACTAAAGTTGATAAAAAAGTTGAATTGTATTTTGAAGATATTGCCTTTCAGAAATATATATTGAAAAAACGTGGAATAAACATAACAAATACTTATTTAATGCAAATCAATAAAGATTATGTTTTTGATGGCAATTTAAATATTCATAAACTATTTGTAGTTTCTGATGTAACTGAAAAAGTTTTAAAAGTAGAAGAAGATATTTTTTACAATCTCAATGAGGCTAAACAAATTTTCAACCAAAAGCAAGAGCCTAATGTTGATTTATCGATTAATTGTGATAGTCCTTATAAATGTGGATTTTGGAAATATTGCTCAAATCATCTTCCTAGTCCATCAGTTTTTGATATTTATAATCTATATTTCAAAAATAAAATTAATTTTTATAAAAATGATTTAATTTCGTACACTGATTTAAAAAACAGCAATGTTATAACTAATAAAATACAATTACGACAAATTGATTATTATCTTAACAATAAAAAAACATATGTAAACAAAACAAAAATCAATGAATTTCTTGACACCCTAACTTATCCTTTATATTTTCTTGATTTTGAAACAGTAATGCCAATAGTTCCTAAATATGTGGGCAGTAAACCTTATGACCAAATTCCTTTCCAGTATTCTTTACATTATATAGAAAAAAAAGGTGGCAAGTTAAAACATAAAGAATTTCTAGCCAAAACTGGAGAAGATCCAAGAGAAGCATTGGCTAAACAACTCTGTGAAGATATACCAAAAAATGTTTGTGTTCTTGCATATTATAAATCTTTCGAATGTTCTAGGATAAAAGAATTAGCCAAACAATTTCCACTATTAAAAGATCATCTATTAAACATTGAAAGTAACATTAAAGATTTAATAATTCCTTTTAAAAATGGTTATTATTATAACAAAGCTATGGGTGGATCATTTTCAATTAAAAGTGTTTTACCAGCTATTTTTCCCAATGATCCAAAATTAAATTATGACAATTTGCAACAAGTTCAAAATGGGACAGATGCTATGACTGTTTTTTCAAACCTTGAAAAGATGAATCCAACAGATCAAAAAATAGCCAGAAACAATTTGTTAGAATATTGTAAACTAGATACATATGCCATGGTTAAAATATGGCAAGAATTA
>JAAZKG010000134.1 GCA_012799935.1 Erysipelotrichia bacterium
AAAGTAGGAGGGTAATTATGGTTAATATTAAGAATTTGGGTACAGAGCAAAGAAATGAAAAAACATTAAATCTTGATTCACTATCAACAATGGAAATTGTTGAAATTATGAATGAAGAAGATTTAAATGTTGTGGCAGCGGTAAAAAAAGGTTTACCTCAAATTGTAGAGGTTGTAAAAGCAATGGTTGCAACTTTAAAGAATGGTGGTCGTATTATTTATGTAGGTGCTGGAACTTCAGGAAGAACAGGTATTATTGATGCTGTTGAATGTGGTCCTACATTTGGATGCACGACAGAGTTTTTAGGATTAATAGCAGGTGGAAATAATGCTGTATTTAAAGCTGTTGAAGGAGCAGAAGATAGAAAAGATTTTTGTGTTCAAGACTTAAAAGACAATAACTTCTGTAAAAAGGATCTACTAGTTGCAGTAGCTGCTTCAGGAAGAACACCATATTGTATTGGTGGCATTGAGTATGCTAAAGAAATTGGTGCAAAGACAGCTTGTGTATGTTGTAATTTAAATAGCGAAATTGGAGCACTGGTAGACTATCCAATTGAAGTGTATGCAGGACCTGAAGTGTTAACAGGTTCAACAAGATTAAAATCAGGAACATGTCAAAAAGTTATAATCAACATGTTATCAACGGCTGCGATGATTGGTATGGGTAAAGTTTATAAAAATTTAATGGTTGATATGACTCCAACCAACATTAAATTAATTGAAAGATGTAGACACATAGTTATGGCAGCAACTGACTGTGATTATGAAACTGCAGATAAAACACTAAAGCAAACAGAAGACAACAATGTAAAAGAATCAATTGTTATGATTTTAACTGGAGTTGATTATAAAACAGCTAAAGAAAAATTAGTTAAAAATGATGGTTTTATTAGAGAAGCATTAAAAGATTAATCATATGAAAAGCATCTTGATAGGATGCTTTTTAAAATAATATTATTTCCATTCATTGGTGTTATAACCTTCTTGGGCTATTTTTTCTAATACTTGCCATAATTCAATTGCGTTTTTTATTCCTTCAACTCTATTATCTATTGGCCAGCGAAAGAACTCAAAAGTAGCAGTTGATGTATAATTAATCTCATTAAGTGCTTTTATTATTTCAACATAATTAATTGTTCCAAGGCCTATTGGTAGATGAAGATCCTTATCTCCAAAATTATCATGTAAATGTAGTTCAAACAGTTTATCATTCATAATTCTAATTACTTCAGGATGACTCACTTTATCAATATTTCCATGGCCACAATCAAAGCAATAACCAACATTGGGATGATTAATATCATTAACTAGTTTTACCAAGTCATCAATTTGACTATAAAATCTTCCACCAAAGATATTTTCTAAAGCTATTTTAATTTCTTTTTCTTGAGCAATATCTCCAAAATAACGAATGTTTTCAACAATCATTTGATGAATTTGATCTGCATTATAAGTTTTTAATGCTTTACTATATGCTTGTTTGTGATCAGAGAATCTACCAAGTGATAAAGCTCCTGGATGCACAACCATAACTTGAGGCTTTAAAATATGATATAAATCAATACTTTGTTTCATCAGTCTTCGACAAAAACTTTGTGTTGCATCATCTTTATCAAATATTGGACCATTAAAATGAAAAGAAGTAATTGTGACATCATTATCTATACAGAATTGTCTTATTTTATTAATACCACTAAAATCATTTTCATTGGGAATAAAAAATAATTCATCATTCCATTTAGTGTTAATATATTTGATGTTTAACTTTTGAATTACTTCACGATATTGTTTTGCTCTTTCTTTATTAAATAAGCCATTTTCATTTTTAAAATTCAGATGGATTGAACATTCTCTCATAATTTTACCTCATATAACCATTGAATATTTCCACTTACTTTTTAATTATATATTAAACACCCATCCTAAATAAATAAAATTAAAGATAATTAAAGATAATATATTCAACTTTATCAGTATATAAAATCATTTATATAAACATGCAGTTTCGAAATAGTTAAATGTTATATCGATAAAAACCTTTAAATAGAAGAATACAAATGATAAAATTAAGTTAAGAATTTGATATACAAAAAGAAAAAATATCTTTGTATTAAACATTATAAATATTTGTATTATCATAAATATTTGAAAATTTTTTTACATTAGATAAGAGAAAATTATAATTAATTAATAAAAAATATTAGAATTAAATAATAATGAGCAAGAAAGTATAAAATCAAGTTTTAAATAAATGGAGGATTAAAGATGGGAGTTGTTTTAGCAAGAGTAGATGAAAGATTAATTCATGGACAGGTAGCAACAGCATGGTTAAAAAGTTATTTGGTAGACATGATTATTGTTGTTGATGATGAAAGTGCAAATGATGAGTTACAAACAATGCTACTTAAAATGGCAGCATCAGGCACCGTTCAAACTGAAGTATGTACTTTAGAAGGAGCTGTAAATACCATTAATGAGAATATTAATAAAAAAATATTTTTGTGTGCAAAAGCACCAGTGGTTTATCGAGAATTAATGGATAAAGGCATTAAAATACCTGATATAAATATTGGTGGAATATATGCTAAAGAAGGAAGAAAGCAGTACTATAGTACAGTTTTCTTAAC
>JAAZKG010000135.1 GCA_012799935.1 Erysipelotrichia bacterium
ATGTATAAAGTAGGACAGGTAATACAGGGAACGATTACAGGAATTAAACCATATGGTGCTTTTGTCAAAGTTGATGAGAAAACTTCAGGTTTAATTCATATATCGGAAATTAGTGAATACTACATTAATGATGTCTCATACTTTTTTAAAAAAGGTGAAAAAGTAGTGGTCAAAATTATTGATATTGACAAGATGGGTCAATTAAGACTTTCATTAAAAGCTATTCAAACTAATAGAAAATATGCTGTTCCAACTAAAAAAGATATTGCCAATATTGAAAAGATTGGCTTTAAATCTTTGCAAGAAAAACTACCTGACTGGATAAAGAATACATTAGAAGGGAAATTATGATTAAACTAGATTATTCACATGCTTTATTAAAAGAAGATATTAATGATTATCAAACTAAAGTTGATGAAATTCATCAAAGTATTATTAAAAAAACAGCTAAAGGGAGCGACTTTTTAGGTTGGGTTGATTGGCCAATAAACTATGATAGAGAAGAGTTTAAACAAGTCAAAGAAGTAGCTAGGGAAATCAGAGAAAATGCTGATATACTTCTAGTTTGTGGAATCGGCGGTTCTTATTTGGGAGCAAGAAGTGCAATCGAGATGATGAATGGTTTGTATGATGATGATAAAGTTGAAATCATTTATGTAGGTAATACAGTCTCTGCTACTTATATCCAACAAGTACTAGACCATATTAAAGGGAAGAGTGTTTACTTGAATGTTATTTCTAAATCAGGCTCAACTACCGAAACTGCGATTGCTTTTAGAATCTATCAACAATATGTTGAAGACACTTATGGATTAGAGGAGAGTAAAAAAAGAATTATCGCAACTACTGATAAAAACAAGGGAACATTAAATAATTTAGCTAAAGTTAAGGGTTATAGAATGTTCGTTATTCCTGATGATATTGGTGGCAGGTATTCAGTATTTACTGCAGTAGGACTTTTACCAATTGCTTCAGCAGGATTAGATATTGATAAGTTAATGGCTGGTTGCCAAAAAGCAAGAGAAGATTTTTCTACTAGCGATTTAAGTAAAAATACTGCCTATCAATATGCAGTATTAAGAAGAATGTTAGAAAAACAAGGGAAAACTGCTGAGTTTTTCGTCACTTATGAACCACATTTAGCAATGATTGCAGAATGGTGGAAACAATTATATGGTGAATCAGAAGGTAAGGAAGGAAAAGGTATTTTACCTGCTTCAGTAAACTTTACAACTGATTTACATTCAATGGGACAATTCATTCAAGAAGGATATAAATGTTTCTATGAAACAGTACTAATGATTGAAAATCCAACTATGGATGTTGTTTTCCCTGCTTGCAAGGAAGATTTAGATAATATGAATTACTTAGCTGGAAAAAATGTTAACTGGGTAAATAAAATGGCATTTGAAGGAACGCTAGCTGCCCATGTTGAAGAGGGTGAAGTTCCAAATATTGTTCTGTATTTAAAAGATACCAGCGAGTTTAGTTATGGTTATATGATTTACTTTTTCTTTATTGCTTGTGCAATGACAGTATTGATGCTAGATGTAAATCCATTTAATCAACCAGGTGTTGAAGTTTATAAGAAAAACATGTTCAAATTATTAGGAAAAGAGTAGGTAATCTTATAAATTTTTTTATTAATTTACAAGAAGTTATAATTAACCCAAAGAAAAAGAATCTATCATCAAATAAATAGATTCTTTTAAATATTTCTTATTCTTCTACTTTTACAAATGTATCTCCAGATTTAGATGATAATATATCAGCATCTAATCTTAACTCATTTATTGAATTAATAGTTACAGCAAAACTTTCAGGCTCTGTTCCATTTGACCAAATCGATTTAAATGCTTTATTTCTGTTTTGCCATTTCATAGTTGAACTTGAAATACGATAGTATTCTTTAAGCACAACTTTATTAATTGTACTGCCATCCATATAAAATTCATGTAATTCAAATTTCCAATCTTCATGCATAATTATATAACTTCCATTGGCTTTATTGACATAAACACCTTCAAAATTTGAATTTACATAATCTTTTGTAACATATCCACCTTGAACACTGTAGGCACTTCCATCCCAAATTAAGTAAAACTTATGAACATAAACATCTTTAACATATTTATGAATATCTTCATAGGTTACTTTATAATCTCTAGTTCCATTTGCACCTAAAAATTCCACTTTTGTAACAACCATTCCTGGTTTAATATCTTCTATAAAGTAGGCAACTGTTTGTTCATCATCATTAAAGTTTTGCTTAGCTGGAGCTTTATAACCATAATCTGCAGCTTTTTTATTTGGATCATAATTATTACTCAACAATGTTTCGCCTTCACCAGTTCCAGAATCATCATCTGATATTATATTGATTACTACTTTTTGTAATGTAAGTTCTCCATCTTTAACAATTGCTTCACCTTCATATTCAGCACTATAAGTGCCATCATTTGAATTAA
>JAAZKG010000136.1 GCA_012799935.1 Erysipelotrichia bacterium
TAAAATGATTACAAATTAAAGTAAATCTTTTAATTATTCTAAGCAATGTTTAACCATCTCAGCAAGTGGATAAATATCTTTGCTAGACATAAATAAGAATACTGCAGGGCTTTCTTGGGCTAAAATACTAGCACCTGTTTCATCTTCTTCGATTACTGTAGCTTTTTTACGGTAAATCATATTCTTTAAATAGTGGATATTTATATCGATACCGTCTTCTTTATCATCAATACTGGTAAAGTCACATAAAAATATTTCATCAGCTTTTTCTAAAGCAGAAGCAAACTCTTTGGCAAATTTATAAACTCTAGATACTCTATGTGGTTTAAAAATGGCAACTATTTTTTTATTTGGATATCTAGTTTTGGCTGCATCAATAGTAATAGCTACTTCTGTTGGATGATGGGCGTAGTCATCTATGAACACATTTTCTTTATGTTCTTCTATTACAAATCTTCTTTTAACACCTTTAAATAAATTTATTCCTTCTTCTATCGTTTCAAATGGAATATTTTCTAAAATACCTATCCCAATGACACCTAAAGCATTCCACAATAAATGTCTTCCTACTAAATTTAAATTAAATCGATATTTAAATTCATTTAAATAATACAAATCAAAAGACATGTCAGAAGTAGTTTCGACAATGTTTTTGGCTTGGATATCATTATTATCATTAATCCCATACCAAATTAATTTATTAGAATCTTTAATTTTTCTACAGTTTTCATCATCACCAAATATTAATACTTTTTCTTTTACTTGTTCAACAAATTCTTGATAAGCTAATTGGTAATCTTCTTCAGTTTTAAAATAATCGACATGATCTATTTCAATATTTGTGATGATGGCATAATTAGGGTAATATGCTAAAAAATGACGTCTATATTCATCTGCTTCTACACAAAAATATTTTGTATCTTTTTCTATTTTTCCGCTGCCATCTCCTATTAAATATCCTGTTTTATCAAAATTAGACATCATGGAAGAAAGCATTCCAGTAGTAGTAGTTTTGCCATGACTTCCTGTTACACAAATTGTATGATAGTTTTCCATGAATAAACCAAGATACTCGTGATATCTATAACACTTGTTATTTTTTCTTGCTTGAACAACAAGAGGAAAATCTTCTAAAAAAGCATTTCCAATAATAACTATTGAATCATCTGGAATTACAGCTTCTTTAAAAGATTGCATCTCAATATTATTTTCTACAAGTAAGTCTTCAGTAAAGAAATGCTTAGTTAAATCACAACCAGATACATTATGACCTAATTTATTTAAAATTAATGCTAAAGCAGCCATTCCTGTACCTTTAATACCAATAAAGTAAAAATTATTCATAATCAACCAAACTCATATTATGGTTACTTACGATGGTAGTTTTAATTGTGTTATCTTTAAATAAGAAATTAGTAAATTTTTCCCACATGAGCATTCTCCTTTAATTTAACATCTTAAGTTAGAACAACATAATTATATCATATTAACTAATTGGTTTTACAATCATCTATTTGGTAATCATTGAAAATATAAGTATAAGTTTGACTAATGATAAAAAAGTTTATTATCTAGCACTGCTATAAGAAGTTAGAGCATAAAACTTTAAAAACTGTTTGGGTTTTTTTAAAAAAAGTGTAATATAGATGTAAGGGAGAAATATATATATGAAGATCTTGATGGATTTATTGCTGATGTTAGGTGGGGTATCAGTATTTATGTTTGGAATGAAACAGATGAGTTCTGGTCTAGAAAAAAGTGCAGGAGCAGGAGTGCGACACTTTTTTAAAATAATAGATGTAAACAAGTATATTAATTACATAATTGGAATTGGAGCAACTGTACTTGCTCAATCTTCATCAGCTACTTCAATAATGACTATTGGTCTTGCACATGCAAATATTGTAACAGTAAAACAAGGCTCAGGTTTTGTCTTGGGAGCAAAGGTAGGAACCACTCTTACAGCATTTATGTTTGCTCTTTCAGGCATTAGCAAAGGTGATTTTAATATAAGTTATGTTTTTGCCTCAGTTGCCTTTATTGGTGTTTTAATTGTTTATTCAACTGAAAATGAAACTCTTAATAATATAGCACCATTTTTAATAGGATTTGGAATGTTGTTTATTGGTCTTGAGGTTATGGAAGTGGCAATAGGTGGAGCTAACTCGCCATTAAGTATGGAATTATCTAAAGTATTTAGATATGAAATTATGCATAATCCAATTTTGTTAGTAATACTAGGAATTGTTTTTACAGGTATCATACAGTCATCTACTGCTGCAACAGGTGTTTTTATTGCCTTTTTAGCTACTGGAATTATTCAAAGTATTGATCAATCATTCTTTTTAGTAATGGGGGCAAATATAGGAACTTGCAGTGATGGTATTATGGCATCACTTACCACTAATGCTAATGGAAAACGTATTGCATTATTTCATGTGCTTACTAGTACAATTGGAGCAGGAGTGTTTACTATAATTTTAATGATTTTTAGAGCACCTATAGTTAATTTCTTTGAGGCTATTTTTCCTGGAAGACCGCAGTTTAGCCTTGCAACATTTAATTTACTTTATAATACTATTTATACATTAGCATTACTTATATTGCTTGATCCATTAGTTAATTTAGTTACAAAGTTAATTAAAGATAAGGAAGAAAGCATGAAAGAATTGTTATATATTGATGAAAATTTCTTGCAAACTCCAGCAGTTGCTATTGAACAAGTGTTAAAGGAATTACATGCCATGTTGCTTCTGGCTAGGAAGAATATAGACCGTTCATTCGCTTCACTGGTTAATGAAGATATGAGTGAAAGTAAAGAAGTAGCTGAGGTCGAGTATCGTATTGATTTCTTGACAGATGAAATTACTAGTTTTTTAATTAAAATTTCAGCAGTTACTAAATCTGCTACTGATGAAAAGCTAATTGGGGGATTGCACCATGTCGCAAACGACATTGAGCGATTAGGTGACTATGCTGTTCTTTTAATAAAAGAAACCAACTACATGAAGGAAAAAGAGGTAACATTTTTAGGACAAACTAAAAGTGAACTTAACGAAATTTATGAACTAATTTGTGAACTGTTTGATTTCGGATTTGAAACATTTATAAAAAGAAGCACTGATAATTTTGATTTAATTTCTGGTATCCACAAAGAAATAGAAAGACTAATAATTCATACACGTGAAGAGCATGTTATTCGCTTAGGAGCAGGGATGTATCCTGGTGAAGTATCAAAAGCCATTTATTCTGTTTTATTTTCACTGCAAAGAATATCAGACCATATTGTGAATGTTGCTTTCTCAATACTTTCTACTACAGGAAGTAAAACGGAAGCTATGGATGCTGTTGAAAAGGGTTATCCAATCATTAAATAATAGATGGATTTATAAGAAACCACTTTAGCCATAAAAAAACACCGATTTAGATAATAATATCGGTGTTTTATTTAAGGTTATAGCTATTTACATAATTATTGTAATATATTATTTCTTTTTCATCTCAGTCCAGTTTCCACCAGGTTCAAATGCACTTCGAGAACCTAATACATCGCCAGAATAATTTGTATATGCTCTATCATAGGTAACAGAAACTTCGACTTCAGTACCATCTGGTCGTACATAAGTATTTACGCCTCTAGTAGCTTCAGAAAAGCCATCGAACATTCCAGATTCCATTCTTGACTGACCAGCGGAACGCCTTGCAGCATGGGCAGCATTTGAATTATTCCACCATGACTGATTGTAGGAATCAAAAGCAGCTTGTTGTGAAGCGTGTATTTGTTGCCAAGTTTGAAAATCGCGATTCATTTGGTCAAGACGTTGCTGAGTATAGCGGGAAACATCTTGTAAGATCTGAGACTGCATATTATATAGCCTTTCGCGAATACCATTGTCAAGTTTAAAGGTTGAACAAAAATCAGTATAAGCACCTTTAAAAGCTTGTTCAAATTCTTGTGGAAGACAAAGCATAATGAATATACCCTCAGATTGCCATTCGATTATCGAGTTTGGTGGCATGTCGTTGAAGGCACCTTGTTGTGGTTGAGGTGCTTGAGGTTTGTTTTTAGAAAATAAGCCACCAAGCATATTTCCAAAACCGCTGAAATTGCCAAATCCTCCTATTAAATCAGGAAGTTGATATTTATATCCTTCTAGCACCGTTGTGACTGCAAATCTGATATCTATTTCATTGACAGTCATTTCATAGATGTGGCAAAGACCTTTTAAGTAAAAACCTGTGTCTTTGGCCATGCCAGGATTTCCAATACGTTGCTTTTCAAATTCCAGTCTTCTTCTGTAATTTTGCATAGCTTCAGCTTCATTGAATGGTTCATATAATGGCATCGGCCTTTCTTCAATAAATCTAAGATTTGTTGCTTTAGAGGCATTGGCATACATGTTGGCATAACTATGGACATATTGATGCACATCCATAAAATCCTTGTATTGCACTCTAGAGACTTGTTCTAAGCCTTGAGAATAAGGCCCTGAAAGTGATGGACATTTTGAACGGTCAGTGTAACCTTCACCAATATAGTAGGAGATAGTAGTTCCCTTATCATTATATGCTGATGCAAATACACCAAATGGATAGGTATAAGTAGAAACATCTGGTCGAAGTATTCCATAAACTTGATAACCAAAAGGGACTCTAACAGTTCCTATTACCATTCCAGTTGATTTATCAGCCAAAGTTGTACTGCCATCAGGATTAACATTTCTTTTTTGTATACGAATGGTATTATTACAATATTTGCATTGTACAAATTCATCATTTACATTAATGTCAAGTGGCATCCCGCAAGATGGACAATTAAACAATTCTACACTCATGACATTCACCTCCTGTCATATTTTGTATTTTTAATACATAATTGAGTAATTATTCTATTTGTTGTTTAATATATAACTTAATAAATATAGTTTACCAATATAACAATCATATATGCAAGTAAATTAAAGATATATAATAGTTGTTGATGGGTATTTGTTTAGTTTGTCCCATCATTTATTTTTCTTTTTTTGGTGGTAAAAAGTATTATTGACAAGATTATTAAAAAAATCCTCAAAAGAGGATTTTAGATATGAATTATAAACCTATTTTAGTCTTCAGTTGAAGTTCTAGCGCCTATCAAATGATTTTCAAAATCTTCAAACATTTCACGAACAGTCAAAGGTTTTTGCCCTGTTAATTTTTCAAAATCATCAGTATAAACAGCCATTTGGTTTAAACGAATAGCACGACCAAATGTTACCATTCCCTCAGAACAAAACGGGAAGTTTTTGGCAGTATCAGCCCATAAATCTTCTGTTGTTCTAGGAACACCAATAGAATCAAAGAATTCATACATTTCATCATCGCTAATATAGTGATACTTAACAGTTTTTCCAGTTACTTCAGATCCAATAGCAACAAATTGTTCAATAGTCAAAGATTCTGCTCCATTTACATTAACAACTCGGTCTTTCCAATCTGACATTGCAGCATGTGCAGCTGCTAAAGCGCAATCATCACGTGAAATGTGAGCCATTTTGCCTTCTCCCATGTTGTTAGCTAAAACTCCATTTGAATTTTCATAAGAATCAAAGAAGATTGAAATCATTGCTTCTGCATACTGAGAATTTCTTAATAATAAATAATGGATTGGTTGAGATTTTATGTATTCTTCAGTCCAAATATGGTCATTTACTTCGTAAGTATCAATATTCTCATCTCCTGCTCCTACAATAGAAGTATAAACAATACGGTTTACTTTTGCTTTTACCGCTGCATCAATAGCTGCTTTATGCGCCTCTCTTCTTTTTGTACCAATAAATGGCATAGAAATAAGAATCATGGTATCTGCTCCAGCAAATGCTTCTACCAAACTATCTTTATCATTGAAATTTGCAATTCTTGTTTCAATTTTCATCTCAGCATATTTCTTTAAACTTTTTTCAGTAGGTGCTGTAAAAATAAGATCTTCGTGAGGATATTTATTTAATAGTACTTTTGCTGCTTTTTCGCCAAAGTTACCATCTACCCCGTTTAACAAAATTTTTTTCATTTAAACTACCTCCTTTTATCTAATATAATTATATCACACATAAAAAAAGTGTATAAAATTAATAACTTGTTTTACTTTTATTTTACACGATGAAATGATTATGAAATACTGTATTGATGTTGTTGGCGTGTTTAATGATAATTTGCTATAATACAACTTACTATTAGAAAATATATTTTTCTAATTTTTGTGGCATTGTTAATGTATTTTAAAAGAATAAATGAAGGTGAATAAATGTGTTAATTAAATATGTAAAAAAATATGCAATACTCATTGTCGGGCAGCTTTTCTTTGCTAGTCTTTGGGTATTTACACAGCTTATGATACCTCGCTATATGGTCGATATTATAGATGTTGGTTTTATGATGAAAGATATGAATGTAATTATCAATCGCGGTCTTTTAATGTTGCTGGCAACAGTCTTTAATATTGTATCTTTGATGATTTCCATTTCTTTTCTTACAAGAGTAACTGCGGGAATATCTAGAGATTTAAGAGCTGATTTATTTGAAAAGATAATTGATTGGTCAAAGGAGACACGAACAAGTTTTTCCAATTCTACTTTGATTACTAGAACAGTAAATGATGTTAAACAGGTTTCCAATTTTATAGATTTATCTTTAAGGAAGATTTTTACTCTTAGTATTACCGTTATTGGAGCACTGGCAGTATCATTTTCACTAGATGTAAAATTATCTTTCATAATCTTAATAATTATTCCAGCAATTTTTCTTTTAGGTTTATTTTTGACAACAAAAGCATTGCCGCAATATGCTCGTATCCGTCTTTCAATTGATAAAATAAACCAACTATTTAGAGAAAACATCAGAGGGATTAGAGTAATAAGAGCTTTTAATAAATCTGACTATGAAGTAAAAGAATTTGCTAAGGCCACTGAAGAAGCCTACCAGGCAAATGTTAAATCAGAATCAACGATGATGTTATTGAGTCCACTTATTTTACTGTTAACTAATATTTTAATTTTAGTTATTTTATTAATTGGTGGTGGAAGAACTCAAATAGGCACAATTAAACTTGGTGTTTTAGTTGGTTTAGTTGAATATGCGACTATCAGTTTAAATAATATTCAGCAATTTGCTTCTATCATAACTATTATTCCCAGATCAAAGGTTTCTATTGATAGAATTTCTGAAGTTTTAGCTACAGAAGAACTTTTAACAATTAAAGAAGATATTTTACAGTCAGATGAAAAAGGAATAATGTTTAAAAACGTAGATTTCTATTATCCAGGTTCTCGTAGAGCTACTTTAAGAAATCTTAATTTTCACTTAAAAATAGGGGATATTAAGGCAATTATCGGTTCAACTGGAAGTGGTAAATCTACTATCCTTAAACTGATGTTACGTGACTATGATGCTTACCAAGGAAGAGTATGCTTGAATGGTAAAAATATTCAAACACTTTCAAAAGAACAAATCAGTCAGACTATAACCTATATTCCTCAAACAAGTTTCTTGTTTTCTGGAACGATAAGAGAAAATATAAAAACAGGAAAAAAAGATGCAACTGATAAAGAAATCTGGGAAGTTTTAGATATGGTTCAGATGGGAGATTTCTTTAGAGAATCTCCACAGGGCTTAGATACTCATATAGCTCAAAATGCTGTCAATTTTTCTGGTGGTCAAAAACAAAGGATTTCAATTGCACGTGGACTTATTAGAGAATCGGAATACTATATTTTTGATGATTGTTTTTCAGCTTTAGATTATTCAACTGAAAAGAAGATTAGAGAAGCAATCCGTGAAAAATTAGCAAATAAAGGTGTTTTGATAGTGGCTCAACGAGTAGCGACTGTTAAAGATGCTGATGAAATATTAGTCCTTGAAAAAGGAGAAATTGTCGATAGAGGAAGCCACAAAGAACTTTGTAAGAAATCAAAGATTTATAAAGAGATTCTTGCTTCCCAGCTTAAACCTGAAGAGGGAGAAATAAGATGAATACAGAAAATGTAAACAATAAAGATAAACAACAAGAAGGTTTACCAACAGTATCAAGAGGTGTTGGAGGAGCAGGACGTGTTTCTGGTCTTTTAACATCAGGAAAAACAAAAGATGCTAAAAAAACTCTTCTTAGATTATTTAAAAACTTAGCATCATTTAAGTGGCTTTTCATTATGGCAATTTTACTTACCTTGATAACCTCTATTGTTCAAATATTAATTCCAAGAAGAATTGGGCAGATTATAAATATTTTTATGGAATTAATAACTAAAGATATTGCTTTAGATTGGACAGTTTTAGGTAAAATTAGTATCGTTCTTTTGATTTTATATATTTTTAATTTTCTTTCAAACTACATTTCCAACATATTAATGGTAAGAGTTTCGCAGAAAGTAATTAAATCATTAAGAAATCAAATGCAAGTTAAATTAAATTCGCTTACTTTAAATTATTTTGATCGTTCTTCAGCAGGTGATATGACTTCACTTTTAAGCAATGATTTAGATAATGTAGCTAACACCTTGCAGAGCGGTTTAACAAGTTCATTGTCAGCAATTGTCTTACTAGTGGGTGTTGTCATAATGATGGTTGTCATTAATCCAATACTAGCTTTTCTTTCAATGATAGTAATACCTGTATCATATTTTATGGTTAAATATCTAATTAAAAAAGCAAAACCTATCTTTCAGAAAAATGCTAAATTAACCGGTGTCTTTAATGGAAAGATTGAAGAGGCCTATATGGGAGAAGATATTGTAAAACACTATGATATTGCTGATGATTTAAAAACAGAGTTAGCTTCTTTAAACGAAGAACTTTATGATAGTGAATGGAAATCTTCCTTAGTTTCCTTTGTTACTAGGCCCGCTGGTGATTTAATTTTAAATTCAAATTATGTTTTGCTAGCTATATGGGGTGGTAGATATGTAATCAATGGTGTATTGTCTTTAGGGGATTTTCAAGCTTTCTTGCGTTATACTCAAATGTTAAGAGGCCCATTTAATCAGGTTTTAGGTATTTTCAATACCATTATGTCAGCTTTAGCCTCAGCTGAAAGAGTATTTGAATTTTTAGATGCTGAAGAAATTGTAGAATTAGGAAATGCTTCTATGGATGCTAGTGCTGTTAAAGGAAAGATTGAATTTGATAAAGTTAATTTCGGTTATACAGAAAACCTACTTTTTGATGGTGTAAATCTTAAAGTGCAACCAGGAGAGCAGATTGCCATTGTTGGTAGAACTGGAGCTGGTAAAACAACTCTAGTAAATTTATTGATGCGTTTTTATGAAATAAGCGCTGGAATAATATCTATTGATGATAAAGATGTAAAAGAATATAAAACAACAGAACTGCGAAAAGCCTATTCGATGGTTTTACAGGACACTTGGCTTTTTTCTGGAAGTATTAGAGATAACATTGCTTATGGAGCAGACATCTCTAATAAAGAAGATTTATCAGAGGTTGATTTTGAAAGAGTTGAAGAAGCAGCAAAACTAGCAAGAGCAGATTCATTTATCGAACGTTTACCTCAAGGTTATGATACTGTTTTAGCTGAAGGAGCATCCAACTTAAGTCAGGGAGAAATTCAGTTACTTACCATAGCAAGAGCGATGATAAAAAAAGCACCAATCATTATTTTAGATGAAGCTACCTCATCAGTAGATACTCGTACAGAACTATTAATTCAACATGGTTTAAAACAGCTGGCAGCTAATTCAACAAGTTTTATAATAGCCCATAGACTTTCAACTATTAAAGATGCTGACAGGATTATTGTTATGGATAGTGGAACAATTGTGGAAGTTGGAACTCACCAGCAGTTGTTAGATAAAAATGGTTATTATGCTCAGATGTATGAGGCTGGACAAGCTTAAATGCTAAAACTAAATAATATTTTAGTTGTTAATTAAGTACTATTCGTTTCAAAAATGACACGTAAATGACGCGCAAAATTATTCGCTTCAAATACGCTTCACATTTGACGCGATTATTGGGATTATTCGTTTCAAAAGTGACGCGCAAATGATACGTAAGATTATTTTTTAAATCGATACTAAAGGAAATTATATAATTAAAGCATTTGATTTTAAAATTCCTCACACTCGTAGCATTGCGACACTGGGAGATATTGTATTGTTTGGTCATAATAAAATGGTCACAAGAGTAAATGTTTCTACAGGAGAACTAACATATTTAACAAATAAAAATGAAGAAGAATTAGCTGAATTATGTGGAATGTTATAATTTTTAACAACAATATTGTTGGAAATATTATTTTAAAAAGTAATGTTGATATTATAATTGAAAAAAATTTACATTAAGTAATATATAATAAAATAGAGAAAGGAGAAGAAGAGAAAATATGAGTTTACCAAATTGCCCTAAATGTAATGCTTCATATACTTATGAAGATGGTAATATGTTAGTTTGTCCGATGTGTTTTTATGAATGGACAGAGGAAGGTTTAAAGATAGCAGAGGAAGCTGCTAAAATAAGAGATCCTTTTGGAAATGAAATTGTAGATGGGGCAGAAGCTATTATAGCTATGGACCTAAAACTGGGATCTGATACGATTAAACAAGGAACAAAAGTGAAAGGAATTACAATACTTGATTATCCACAAGATGGTCATGATATTCAAGGAAGAGTTGATGGTTTTGGATTACTCCTTCTAAAATCATCAGTTATTAAAGTTAGATAAAAATATACTAAAATTATGAAATTCCCTCTATTGAAGATACGCTGAATATGAAAAAATGTTATCTCAATGAGGGGATTTTTATTTTTATTAATTGTTTTGAAGTATTGTTTTTTTTGAATAGTGACTATAAATATACTATAATAATGATAACTAGAAGTGCTTACACTTTAGAAAAAGAAAAGGAGGCAAAATATGAGTAAGATACTTTTTAAAAATGGAAATGTAGTTAGTCCGGACAGTACAAGAAAACTTGATGTTTTAATTGATGGTGAAAAAATTGTTAAAATTGGACAATCTATTTGTGAAAATGACGCAGACCACATTATTGATGCCAAGGAGAAATATCTAATTCCTGGTTTGATTGATACCCATGTTCATATTGGATGGCCTGATTGGAATATCCCAGAATCATATGAAAAGGAATCAATCTCTGCTGCCTTTGGTGGTGTGACTACCATGATTGATA
>JAAZKG010000017.1 GCA_012799935.1 Erysipelotrichia bacterium
ATTCTAAAGTAAGTGGAACCCTAGAACTTCCAAATCTTGTAGAAATTCAAACAGAATCTTATAGATGGTTTGAAGAAGAAGGCATCCGTGAAGTCTTTGAAGAGATATATCCGATTCAAAATGCAAATGGAAATATCACTCTTGAATTCTTAGAATATAAGTTTGGTGAGCCAAAAAATGACATCAATAAATGTAAAGCAGGAGAGTTGACATATTCAGCTCCTTTAATTGCTTCTATGAGACTTACTATCATCGATGAGCAAGGTGAAGTAATTCAAAGAGATGTTGAAGAAGTATTCTTAGGAGATTTTCCAACTTTAACTCCTACCGGAACATTTATTATCAATGGAGCAGAAAGAGTTATTGTTTCTCAAATCGTAAGAAGCCCTGGTGCTTATTTTTCAACGACTGTTGAAGATAGGACAAATAGGGACCTTTATGCAGGTGAATTAATTCCATCAAGAGGAACTTGGTTGGAATTTATGACAGATTCTAAGAAAGCTAATCTTGGACGTATTGTCAATATGAGTGTGGATAGAAAACGTAAGATTTTATCAACCATCTTGTTTAAAGCTATCGGATTATCTTTAAACCAAGAAAAAGGTGAAGATGCTTATGATACATATGAAATCAAGAAGTTTTTAGAAGCTATAAATTTGCCAATTTATGAAGAAATTGAATCTGATGTAGAGCAACAAGAATTTTTAAACATATATTTATTGTTATATTTAGGTGTTTTTGGTAGCTATGAAGAAATTGTTAATACATTAATGGCTGACAATAGAATCAAAACAACCGATGAATCACTAAAAGCTATTTATGAAAATCAAAGATCAGATGACATTCATACTGTTGAAGGGGCAAAATCTTTGATGAATGCCAAGTTTTTTGATGCTAGAAGATATGACTTAAATAAAGCAGGTCGTTATAAAACCAATTTAAAGTTAGGTGCTTATTCTCGTTGTAAAAATAAATATCTGGCAGAAGATTTAAAAGATGAAAATGGTAAAGTTGTTGTTAAAAAAGATGTTTTAATTGATACTAAGGAACTTTTAGCAACTATTGAAAAAACATTAAATAAAGGTTTAAACATGGTTGCTTATCCTCAAATATATGAATTTTCTCATCCAGATGCCGTTATTGTACCTGTAAATTATGGAAAAGCATTAGTCGGAAGGATTGTTGCTAGAAATATAGACATAGGTAATCGAGTAATTGAAGTAGGTACAGTACTAACTAATGAAGATATTAGAGACTTGACTAAAAATGAGGTAGAAATGATTTCGGTTTATGGTGGAATCATTGCTCAAGAAGTAAAATTGACTAGTAAAAATGTTAACTCTGTCCTTAATTATGGCGGAAGGCTATACTGCTTTGGCCGTCTAGTTGAAGATGGAAAAGATGTTTTCCATCAGGATGAGTTAGTAGTAGATAGATATATTCCAGATACCGAACAACCAATTTTAGATGTTGAAGCTAGAAAATTTATCACTGATAATGTAAAAAACGGAGCAGAGTATTCGCTATATTTAGTTGGTTCTGCTAACCAAATCATCTATGTTAAAAATAATGCAGAATCTGATAAGACTATTAAAGTTGTTGGAAATGATCCATTAACAAAGAAGAAAACAATCATTATTTCTGACATGTATGCTCAATATTCTTATTTATTGAATAGAATTGATGATGTTGGTACAGATGATGATATTGACCATTTAGGTAATAGAAGAATTAGAACTGTTGGTGAACTTATTCAAAACCAATACCGTATCGGTTTTTCGAGAATGGAAAAAAACATTAAAGAAAGAATGTCTATTTCAGATATCAGTACAATTACCGCTAAAAACTTAACCAATATTAGAAGTTTACAAGCTGCAGTTAAGGAGTTTTTCTCATCTTCTCAATTATCTCAATTTATGGATCAAGAAAACCCATTAGCTGAATTAACCAATAAACGTCGTATTTCAGCATTAGGACCAGGTGGTCTAACAAGAGAAAGAGCAGGATTTGAAGTACGTGATGTTCATAATACGCATTATGGAAGAATCTGTCCAATTGAAACACCAGAAGGACCAAACATTGGATTAATTAACTATTTAACTTCATATGCCAAAGTTAATGAATATGGTTTTATTGAAACTCCATATCGTAGAGTTGATAGAGAAAACGGCTATAAAGTACTAGATAATGAAGTGATTTATTTATCTGCAGATAAGGAAATGGATTATGTTATAGCTCAAGCCAATGAAGTTAGGGATGGATATTTGACTTCAGGACAATGTGTCTGTCGTTATCAATCAGAAACTGTAATGATGGATAGAAGTGATGTTGAGTTAGTTGACGTTTCACCTAAACAGATTATTTCAGTAGCTGCTGCTTGTATACCGTTTTTAGAAAACGATGACTGTACTCGTGCTTTAATGGGGGCAAACATGCAAAGACAGGCTGTTCCTTTAATCAAGCCACATTCACCAGATGTTGGAACTGGCATGGAATATAAAATTGCTCACGATGCAGGTAGTGCTGTAATTGCTGATAGAGGCGGTGTAGTTACATATGTTGATGCTACAAAGATTGTAATTCAAAGTGAAAAAGAGGAAGATACATACAACTTGATTAAATTCCGCAGATCTAATACAGGAACTTGTATCAATCAAACCCCAATTGTTGAAGTTGGAGAAATTGTCCAAGCTGATGACATTATTGCTGATGGACCAAGTATGGAAAAAGGTGAGTTAGCATTAGGACAAAATGTTAGAATTGCTTTTATGACATGGAATGGTTATAACTATGAAGATGCCATCATCATGTCTGAAAGTCTGGTCAAAAATGATATTTTTACTTCAATTCATATTGAAGAACATACAATTGAATGCCGTAAGACCAAATTAGGTGATGAAGAAATTACTAGAGACATCCCTAATGTAAGTGAACAAAGCATTAGAAACTTAGACTCTAGGGGAATTATTAGAGTTGGTGCAGAGGTAAAAGAAGGAGATATTTTAGTTGGTAAGGTTACACCAAAAGGCCAATCTGAAGGCACTCCTGAAGAAAAACTTTTAGCTGCTATTTTTGGTGAAAAGTCTAAGGAAGTTAGAGATAACTCATTAAAAGTTCCTCATGGTGGAGCGGGTATCGTTCAATCAATCAGAAGATTTACTAAGGAAAATCACGAACTTCCTTCTGGTGTAGAGGAAATTGTTAAAGTTTATATCGTTCAGAAACGTAAGATTTCTGAAGGCGATAAGATGGCTGGTCGTCATGGTAACAAGGGTGTTATCTCAAAGATTTTACCAGAAGAAGATATGCCATTTATGGCTGATGGAACGCAAATTGATGTTATGTTAAATCCATTTGGTGTTCCTTCACGTATGAATATCGGTCAGGTACTAGAAGTGCATTTAGGTTTAGCAGCTGAAAGATTAGGCTGTAAATTTGCTACTCCAGTATTTGATGGAATAAACAATGAAGAACTAATGGATATCTTAAAAGAAACAGGTGCTTCAAAAGATGGCAAGGTTCAACTATTTGATGGCAAAACAGGAGAACCATTTGATGAGAGAATTGCTGTTGGCGTTATGTATATGATTAAACTAGCACACATGGTCGATGATAAGTTACACGCTAGAGCAACAGGCCCTTATTCATTAGTTACTCAACAACCATTAGGTGGTAAAGCACAAAATGGTGGTCAAAGATTTGGCGAAATGGAAGTTTGGGCTTTAGAAGCTTATGGTGCTGCTAGCATCTTATCTGAAATGTTAACAATCAAATCAGATGATGTTATGGGTAGAACAAGAACTTACGAAGCTATCATTAAGGGAAAACCTATTCCTGAAAGTAGTGTTGGCGAATCATTTAGAGTATTAGTTCATGAGTTAAAAGCTTTATCATTAGATGTTCAAGTATTAGACAAAGATGGTAATGTTATGGATATTTCGCAAAATGAAGAAGAAACAAAATCATCAGAAATTGAAACAGAGCAAATATTTGACAGAAGTGAAGGATATGGAATTGTGGACATTGATGGTGAAGAAAGTATCCCTGAAGCAGCAGTAATTACAGCTGATGATATGGATTATGATTTTTAAGGAGGTACTAAAAAATGAATATTAATGATGTTTCAAAAGTTAAAATTGGTTTAGCATCTCCAGAACGTATTTTGGAATGGTCTCATGGTGAGGTTAAAAAACCTGAAACTATTAACTATCGTTCTCAAAAACCGGAAAAAGACGGTTTATTCTGTGAAAGAATTTTTGGTCCAGCTAAAGACTGGGAATGTAGTTGTGGAAAATATAAGAAGGTAAGATATAAAGGTGTAGTATGTGATAAGTGTGGTGTTGAAATTACAAGAAGCTCAGTAAGAAGAGAAAGAATGGGTCACATTAACTTGGCTGTACCAATTGCTCATATTTGGTATGTCAAAGGTACGCCAAGTCGCATTGCTTTACTACTTGATATCTTGCCAAAACAATTGGAAGAAGTAATTTACTTCGTTAAATGGATTGTTACCGATCCAAAAGACATTCAAGAATTAACTTATAAACAAGTTATCACAACAGCAGATTATCGCAGATATCGTGAACTATATGGCGCAAGTTCATTTGAAGCGAAAATTGGTGCTGAAGCAATCAAATTGCTTTTAGAACAGGTTGATTTAGATAGAGAATATAATTTTTTGGTAGGACAATTAAAAGATGCAACTGGCGAAAAACGTAAAAGATTAATTAGACGTTTAGAAACAGTTAGTGCTTTTAGAAATTCAAATCAACGTCCAGAATGGATGATTTTAACTGCACTACCAGTTATTCCACCTGATTTAAGACCGATGTTGCAATTAGATGGTGGTAGATTTGCCACCAGTGACTTAAATGATCTTTATAGAAGAGTTATAACTAGAAATAATCGTCTACAAAAATTATTAGATTTAGGTACGCCAGCGATTATCGTACAAAACGAAAAACGTATGGTCCAAGAAGCAGTTGATGCTTTAATTGATAATGGAAGAAGAAGTAAACCAGTAACCGGTGCTGGCAATCGTGCTTTAAAGAGTTTATCTCATGCTTTAAAAGGTAAACAAGGACGTTTCCGCCAGAACTTGTTAGGTAAACGTGTTGACTTTTCAGGTCGTTCAGTTATTGCAGTTGGACCAGATTTGGAAATGTATCAATGTGGTTTGCCAAGAGAAATGGCTTTACAGTTATTTAAACCATTTGTAATTAATGAATTAGTCTATCAGGAAAAAGCAAGCAATGCTAAAGGCGCAGAAAAAATGATTGATAGAGCTGACCCAAGAATTTGGGATGTTGTTGAAGAGGTTGTAGGTAAACATCCAGTATTGCTAAATCGTGCTCCAACATTACATAGATTAGGAATTCAAGCATTTATGCCTAAAATTGTTGAAGGCAGAGCAATTCGCTTACATCCATTAGTTTGTACAGCATTTAATGCTGACTTTGATGGTGACCAAATGGCAGTGCATGTACCTTTATCAGAAGAAGCTTGTGCTGAAGCGATGATTTTAATGTTAGCTTCTAACAATATTTTAGGACCTAAAGATGGACAACCTATTGTTACTCCTTCACAGGACATGGTTTTAGGTAACTTCTATTTAACAATGGAAGAAACGAAAGAAGAATTCTATAAAGAAGCAGATCGTCTAAGAAAATTAGGTGATGAAGATAGTGCTTTATTATGGGAAGGTTATGGTGATTCTGAAGGTAGAATTTATAAAGATGTGGAAGAAGTATTATTGGCTTATGATACAAAACAGACACATTTACATACAAGAATTGCTTTAAAAGGTAGTTCTTTAAATAAAACAATCTTTACTGATGAACAAAACGATAAGTATTTGATTACTACAGTTGGGAAGATTATCTTTAATCAAATGTTCCCAGAAGATTTTCCTTATGTTAATGAGGTAAAGGGTAACTGGAACACTCATGTTTCAGATTCATACTTTGTTCCATTTGGAACAAATATTCCTGAATATATTGCTTCTTTGCCAAAACAAGAACCACTTAAGAAAAAAGACTTGGGTAAGGTAATTGCTGAGGTATATGAAAGGTATTCACACGAAGGGGATACTTATACCTATTTTGATAAAATTAAGGACAATGGTTTCAAGTACTCAACTATTGCTGGTATGACAATTTCTTTATCAGATATTAAAGTTGCTTCTAATAAAGAAGAAAAGGTTAATGAAGGTAAAGAAAAGGCTGAAAAATTAATGAGACTTCACAAAAGAGGTTTATTGACGGAACAAGAATGGGAAAAGCAATTAATTGATTTATGGGGTGGTATTAAAGATGATATTGGAGATAGATTGATGTCTGAATTACCTACTAAAAACCCAATCAATATGATGGCGGTTTCTGGTGCTCGTGGTAATAAATCTCACTTTACTCAATTGGCTGGTATTCGTGGACTTATGGGTAAACCTACTCAGGCTAAAAGTGCTAAAGGCTTTCAATCATCAATTATTGAAGTGCCAATTTATTCTAACTTCCGTGAGGGATTGAATATCAGTGAATTCTTTATTTCATCACATGGTATTAGAAAAGGTTTAACAGACACCGCTTTAAAGACAGCATCATCAGGTTACTTGACTAGAAGGCTGGTAGATGTAGCGCAGGATGTTGTTATTGCTGAGGATGATTGTGGATCAGATAATGGCTATCGTATTTCTGAAATCAAAGATCAAAAGACTGATACAATTATTGAAAATTTATATGATAGATTAGTTGGCAGATTTGCAAAAGAAGATGTTATCAATCCAAATACAGGTGAATTAATTGTTGCTGAAGATGAGTTTATTAATGAAAAAATTGCTGATGAAATTATCAGCGCAGGAATTAAAGAAGTTGTAATCAGAAATGCTTTCTCATGTCAATCAGAATATGGTGTATGTAGAAAATGTTATGGACGTAATATGGCTACAGGTAAACTAGTTGAAAATGGTGAAGCTGTTGGTATTATGGCTGCTCAATCAATTGGTGAACCTGGCACTCAGTTAACAATGCGTAACTTCCATACAGGTGGGGTCGCTGGTGGTACAGATATCACGCAAGGTCTACCACGTGTTGAAGAACTATTTGAAGCAAGAAGTCCAAAACATCCAGCAGTAATTGCTAAAGTTTCTGGTACAATTACCGATATTACACCAGCTGATGAAAATGGTGTGGTAAAAGTAGTTGTTACTAATGAACAAGAAGAAAACATTGAACATAAAGTTACAGCTACTCAAATTATTCGTAGTTGGTGGCAAATTGGTTCATATATCAATGCTGGTGAAAAAATAACTGAAGGTACGGTTAATCCAAAAGAACTTTTGGCAGTAGCGGGATTGAAAGCTGTTCAAGACTATATCTTAAAAGAAGTTATGAAAGTATATCGCTCTCAAGGTATTGATATTTCTGATAAACATATTGAAATAGTAATTTGTCAGATGTTAAGAAGAGTTATTGTTGAAGATGGTGGCGATACTGAATTAATTAAGGATGCTACAATTTCAAAAGCTAGAATTACGGAAATAAATGATGCTATTTTAGAAAATGATGGCAATCCAGCAAAGTTCAAGCCAATGTTATTAGGTATTTCTAAATCATCAGTGGAAACTGATTCATGGCTAAGTGCTGCTTCGTTTCAAGAAACAACCAAAGTATTAACTAATGCTGCGGTAAGAGGTAAAGTTGATGATTTGGTTGGTTTGAAGGAAAATGTTATTATTGGTAAAAAAATTCCTGCTGGGACAGGTTCTAACGCAGAAAGAGAGACTACTAAACTGGTAAATGAAATGGCTGAAGAAATGAGACAAGCTAAAAATGATCGTCTAGCAATTGTCGCTGAAAAAGAAGTGGAGAAAAGTGCCAGGGAAGGAAGAAGATTAGAAAGAGATTTATCTGATACAGAGTAATGTATTTCTTAAAACAAAATAAAAGCAAGATCCATTTGGGTCTTGCTTTGTTGACAATATTTGATAATGATTTGAACATAAATTATAAAAAGTAAGACTGTCTTAATAAATTAAGGGGAGATAAGAAATATGAAAGAACTGACTTTAGAAGAAATAAAAAAAGTATTAATAGGACTGCTAGAGGAATTTGATGAAATTTGTAGAAAAGAAGGGCTCAAATATTCTTTGTGTGGTGGTTCAGCAATTGGGGCAGTCAGGCACAAAGGATTTATACCTTGGGATGATGATATTGATATTGCTATGCTAAGAGAGGACTACAACAAGTTTATCGAATATTGTAAAACCCATAAAACGACTTTTAAGCCTTGTTTTCATGAAATAAATAATAATTATTACTTAATGTTTGGAAAGGTCTATGATCCTAATACAAAATATGTCCAAGATAAGGTTGTTAGTGGTGACCAAGCAGGAGTAGCAATTGATATTTTTCCGATTGATTATTTGACAAAAGATTATGAAACTAGTTTAAAGTTATACAAAAAAAGTAAGTTTTTAAGAAATTTGTTATTGGCAAAAAACTGGAAAAAGTTTATAAAAGGAAAATCAGGCAATTTTATTTTAGAAACAGGAAGATGGATGTTTTTTATGCTTAGTAGATGTTTCAATGGTAAAAAAATAATTGATAGAATTGAAAGACTTTATATTAATAATGAAAAAGAAAATGCTGAATTTATAATGAGTGTTGGCGGCGCATATATGGAAAAAGAAATTATGAACAAGAATATTTATGACGAATTTATGGATATCGAGTTTGAAGGAAAAAATTACATGATTATTAATAAATACGACGAATATTTAAAGCAGTTGTTTGGTGATTATATGAAATTACCACCAAAAGAAAAACAGAAATCTCATCATGAGTATCCTGCCTATTGGGCAAAAAATAAATAGGTTGTATTGGCAAGAAATTTTTAGAAAATATCAAAAATTTGCTTGCATTATATTTTGTTCGTGCTATTATGAATGAGCGCTTTGAATAAAGAGGAAGGATAAAAAATATTTTTTTAAAAACTGCTTGCTTGAAAAAATCAACTATAAAAAAATGAGGTTGACAATAGTAATCTAAATTGATAAAATTATAGGGCGCTCTTAAAAAAATGCGCAAATCGTTCTTTGAGAAACAGACAGAAAACACAACGTCAAAAAAAAGTAATAAAATAATTACGGAAAAAAAGTAAAAAAAATAAAGAGTTAAAATCAAACGGAGAGTTTGATCCTG
>JAAZKG010000137.1 GCA_012799935.1 Erysipelotrichia bacterium
GTACTTTATATCTTTAATTAGAAATTACTTTGTTAAATAAAGAATTGTGGTTTATAATGGATATATAAAGATAAACAATCGAGGTTATATAAATAATTAAGAAAGGACATTATTATGAAAACAGAAATGTTGGCAATGATTTTAGCAGGAGGTAGAGGAACCCGTCTGATGGAACTTACCGAAAAGGCTGCTAAACCAGCAGTTCATTTTGGTGGTAAATATCGAATAATTGACTTTCCACTAAGCAACTGCGCAAACTCTAAAATTAAATATGTTGGAGTTTTGACTCAATACGAATCAATTGTGTTGAATTCGTATGTTTCTCAATCATCGTTTTGGGGATTAGATGGTAGAGATAAAGGAACCTTTGTTTTAAATCCTCGAGAAAAGGTAACTGGCTTTAGTCTTTATATGGGCACAGCTGATGCTATTTATCAAAATATTGATTTTATGGATCAATATGAACCTAAATATGTGTTGATTTTATCAGGAGATCATATTTATAAAATGGATTATGACCACATGTTGGACTTTCACAAACAAAACAATGCTGATCTAACAATTGCAGGATTAACAGTTACACTAGAAGAGGCAAGTCGCTTTGGAATTATGAATACTAATAAAGACTATAGTATTTATGAGTTTGAAGAAAAACCTCCAGTACCAAAAAACAACTTAGCTAGTATGGGCATTTATATCTTTAATTATGATGTATTAAAGAAAGCGCTAATTGAAGATGCGCCAAGAAAAGATAGTGCTCACGACTTTGGTAAAAACATTATTCCTAATTTACTAAATGAGGGCAAGCGATTATTTGCTTATCCTTTTGCTGGTTATTGGAAAGATGTTGGAACTATTGATTCATTATGGCAAGCTCATATGGACTTGTTAGCTCAAGGTGATCCATTAAAATTGGATGATGACAATTGGAAAATCTATACCGAAGATATTCCAACCACTCCTCAATTTATCGGACCTAATGCATGCTTGAAAGGTAGCAGTATTAACCAGGGGTGTATTATTGATGGAACAGTGACTAATAGTGTCTTGTTTAGAGATGTTGTAATCGAAAAAGGTGCAGAAATTATTAATTCAGTAATTATGCCAGAGTCGATAGTTAAAAAAGGTGCAAAGGTTAAAAATTGTATTGTAAAAGAAAAGCAACTAATCCTTGAAAATGAAGTTATAGGTAGTGATGACAAAGTGGAATTATTCACTTCAAGGGAGGTAAAGTAAGATGAGAGACATTTTAGGTATTGTTAATTTTGAAAATGAAAAAGTAAGAGTTGAAGGATTATCTAATTTCCGTTCAATTCCAGCAATTTCTTTCTTAGGAAGATATCGTGTTGTTGACTTCGTTTTAAGTAATATGGCTAATTCTGGAATTGATCATATGAAAGTGTTAATTAGAGATAAACCAAGATCTTTAATTGAACATATAGGAATAGGGTCACACTACAATATCAACTCCAAGAGTGGATCTTTGCAGATTCTTTACTCAGATAGAAATATTACAAATAAACTGTATTTTACAGATGTAAACTTATTAAATCAACATTCTTCATATATCAAGCATTCTAATCAAGATTATGTGGTTATTGCGCCTAGTTATATGATTTGTAAGATTAATTATCAAGATGTTGTTGAACAACACATCAAAACAGGTGCTGATGTAACAGCTGTTTATAAACAGATAGATGATGGACATAAACGCTTTATTGGATGTGAAGAGTTTGACATTATTAACAACAGAGTAACTGTAATAAAAGATAGCCATGGTTCAACAAGTGTTAAAAATATTTCCTTAGAAACATATGTAATGCATAAAGATTTCTTATTAGATTTAATTGATGAAGCTTCTCATCAATCAGCAGCTTATTCTATTGCTTCTTTCTTGGCAAATAACGACAATATTAAATACATTAACATTCAAGGTTATAAATATGAAGGATATTTAGCTTGTATCAATTCATTAGAAGAGTATTATCAAACTAATATTGATTTAATCAATTATGAAAAAGCTAAAGAGATATTTAGTCATGATTGGCCAGTTTATACCAAGACTAACGATTCTCCTCCAGCTCATTATACTCAAAGAGCGGAAGTTAAAAACTGTATGGTCGCAAATGGTTGTGTAGTACAAGGAAAAATTGAAAATTGTATCTTGGGAAGAGCAGTAAAAATTAAAAAAGGTGCAGTAGTTAAAAATTCAGTGATTTTGCCTAACGCAATTATTGGTGAAGATGCAGTAGTTGAAAATGCGGTAATTGATAAAGGAGCAAAAATCATTGTAAATAAGGAAATTATTGGTAGTAAAGAGCAAATTGCCTATGTTAGAAGAGGAGACACGATATAGTTATGAAAGGTTTATTGTTTGCAGCTAGTGAAGGATTACCTTTCATTAAGTCTGGTGGATTAGCTGATGTTATTGGTTCTCTTCCACAATGTATTAATGGTCATGAGTATAAAGTCGCGGTAGTAATGCCTTTATATAAAAGAATCATGGATAATTTCGAACTTGAAGAAGTTGGTAGTTTCCATGTTCATTCAGGATTAATTGATAAAGAGGCAGTACTTTATCACACAAATTTAAATGATATTGAATACTATTTCATTAGACAGGATGAGTATTTTGATCGTGACGGAATGTATGGTTTTGCCGATGATGGTGAAAGATTTGCCTTTTATAATAAGGCTGTTTTGGAAATGCTACCACTTTTGCCTTTTGAAGTTAATATTATCCATAGTCACGACTGGCATACAGGAATGATTCCAATTTTATGTAAGCAAGAATATCGCGATAAAAAATATCATAAGATTAAGCACGTTTATACAATTCATAACTTAGCATTCCAAGGCAATTTTCCAAAAGAAATGACAAGATATTTCAATTTGGACTATAAGTTTTACCAATATGGTGATATCAAGTTTGATGATGGAATCAGTTTTATGAAAGCCGCAGTTACTTATGCTGATAAAGTTACGACAGTTAGTGAAAGCTACGCTCAAGAAATCTTGACAGAAGAATTTGGCGAGAGAATGCAAAGTGTTCTAAATAGTCGTAAAGCTGACTTAGTAGGTATTGTTAATGGTATTGACACTGAAATTTGGAATCCTAAAACAGATAAATATATTCCATATAATTACAGTGTAAATGCCTTAGCTAATAAGAAAAAGTGTAAAAAAGCTTTGCAAAACCGTTTAGGTCTAAGAGTAGCCGATGATGTTTTGTTGGTCGGAATGGTTTCCAGACTTACTTGGCAAAAAGGTGCTGCATTGTTAATTGAAAAAATGAACCAGATTATGGGTCAAGACATTCAATTAGTAATTTTGGGCACTGGTGATAGTTATATTGAAAATCAGCTTAAAAAGATTGAGTATGATTATCCACATAGAGCTGTATTCTATTGTGGTTATTCTGAAGAGTTAGCTCATGAAGTATATGCTGGTGTGGATTTATTTTTAATGCCATCACTGTTTGAACCATGTGGTATTTCACAACTCATTTCAATGAGATATGGAACTTTACCGCTGGTAAGAGAAACTGGTGGATTAAAGGATACTGTTATTCCATACAATGAGTATGATCAAACAGGAACAGGGTTCTCATTCCAGTACTTTAGTGGTGATGAATTAATGTATATCTTAAAATATGCAATTCATGTTTATTATTATAAACAAAAAGATTGGAAGAAGTTAATGAGAAACGCGATGAAGAAAGATGTTAGCTGGCAATTCTCAGCTAAAAAATATAAAGGGTTATACAAATCGCTATTTTAGTTGAAAAAAGATTAAAGAAAATAGGGAGTTTAATTCCCTATTTTCTTTATTATTCAATCGTTGATTGCTTATGCAATATTGCTACAATAAGAATATTTTTAAAGGTGCCTAAAGAGTATAAAAGAATTAAAATAGAAATCTTCCTATATTGTAACTTGATATGTTATTATGTTAGTTGGTAAAATTAGAAAAGGATGAATATGTATGAAAAAAATATTAATTATTTTGATGATATTGCTTATATTTGCAGGTTGCGATAAAGTTGGCGAAAGCGATAGTGAAAAGGCAGCTAAACTAGTTGAGAATAAAGAGTTTTTTCAAGGATATCAATTGTACTTGGAGATTGGCGAGAAAGAAAAAGCTGCTGATTGTCTGATTAGTTGGCAATTAGAAATGATAGAAAAAGAGCAAGTTGACGATAATTTCAAAAGCATTGAAGCTATAAATAATGAAGTTATAAGCCGTTTTTTTGAAAATGTAAAAAATTATGTCCAAGAAAAGGGAGTTTTAAGTCAAGAACAAGGTCAGTTTGTTTTAGATTTAATAGAAAACTTGGAATATGAAAAAGAAAAGTACTATTTGCATCAACATCTAATTAATAACATTAAAGCAATGTTAGATGGCAGCAATATTTTGTGGCACCAAAAAGAGTATGAGATATTATCTTATGAAGATTATTATGCTGTTGAAAGAAAATATGAAACACTGATCCATTTAGATAGTCGATTGAAAAGAAAAGACTTAAAAATGGGAGCCTTTTTTGATTCTGACAAAAATGGTATCTATGTGGGCGTTTACCAAACGGAAGAAGGGGGAAAATACGATAAGTATTATATCAATTTTAAACCTCTTGAAGATTACTATAAGATAGATTATGGGAAAATGAGTGATGGATACTGGTTTTATTACCTTCAAAATAATAGTATTTGTCGCATCAATATTGATGGAGTGGTAGAAGAAATTTTTAAATACAATCAGCAGTATACCACAAGCGATTATGATAGGTTTGCATATTTTTTAGTAGATAATGTTGTATTTTATACTACGACTATTGAAAATGATGAGTATGTAATTTATAGAATATACTTGCCTGAAAAGAGAATAGAAAAGTTTGAAACTGGTATCAGTAACGATAATTATAATTTCCACTTTTATTGTCCTGATAACAATTATGAAATACTTTATGATGCTACTAATCCAGAGTTTAATGAAGCAATTGATGATCTAAGAAAAGATATGGATAGGACATTTAGATTGCTTGAAGAAATGAGCGGAGAAGTTCTCGATCAAGATATTAAAAATTTATATTTAAAAGAAATGGAAGAAAAGAAATTTAATCATTTTGAGAATCACGAATTAGTTAAATTAGTTGAAAGAGAATATAATTGCTTTTTGGAAATTAGATACACTTATAATTTTAAAACTCAAAAATTAAAACAACAGTATATTAAAGATTATGGATGCACATTGTGTGATTCTAATCATTCATAGATGGTGGAAATTTATACGAAATTGAACTAAAAAGACGGATTTAGAAAATTCGTCTTTTTTTACAATTAAAGTTGTTTTAAAAATGTAATAGTTCTAATTTGATAATTCTTTATATAATTTTAAGATATCATTTAAAATGTGGGTGTGAATGAAATCATTGTTATAAACAATATTAGTTTCTCTAATCATTGATAAGTTTTCAATTGGTAAAGCGGTAAGCCTGTTTTTTCTAACATCATTTTCACAACTGCTTTTAGGCAAAATTGAAACGCCAATATCTTTTCTGACTAAATCCTTAATGGTGGAAATATTATCTACTTCTAAAACAATATTAAAATAATCAATAGATTCATTGATGCTTCTAAGGGTTGAATCAAACAGTTTTCTTGTTGCACTAGTTGGTAAACGCATAATCATTTTTTCTTTTTTCAAATCATTGATTGTTACCATTGCTTGTCTGGCCAATTTGTTATCGTTTGAAAGAATACATAGCAAGTAATCTGTATCCAACATCAAGAAACGAAGATTAGGTTTGTTAAGTTTTTCTTCAACAATTATTAAATCTAACTCATAATTTTCTAACATTGTATAAAGATTTTTTATTACATCAGTGATAATTGTTATAGAAATTGAATCATTCATACTACTATATTTGCCTAAAGTTTCTGCTATAAGATTGTTTTCAGAAGTATGGGTTATGCCAATTTTAATCTTGGTGGGTTTATTGTCGTTAGCTGAAAGCTCATCAAGCAATTTAGATTGCAGGGCTTTCATTCTTTTGCCATAATTAATTACTATTTTGCCTTTTTCAGTCGGTTTTACTTCATTTTTACTGCGAATAAAAAGTTTACAGTTAAACCCTTCTTCCAATTGTTTGATGTGAGTAGAAACAGCTGGTTGAGTAATTCTTAATCTATTTGAGGCTTTGGTAAAGTTGCCTTCTTCGTATAACACAAGAAGTGTTTCTAATTTTGGATCTAGCATAGCATCCTCCTATAAAATATATTTATACATATATTAAATAATATAATTTGATTTTATGCAAGATTATATATAGAATTATTTTGCATTATATTAGGAGAGATAAAGTGATTATTAATTTATTGCATTTTTTAAAGAATAGTTTGTTAGTGCAAGTGCCAGAAAATACTAGGATTGTTATGTATTTAGCAATCATGCTTTTGTCTGGATTTGGATTAACTAGAATCACTAAATTAATGCATTTACCTAATGTAACAGCTTATATTGTTTCGGGAGTATTGATAGGGCCTTATGGGTTAAATCTAATTCCAAAAGATTTTGTAGCAGCAACTTCTTTTTTATCTGATATTGCTTTATCATTAATTGCTTTTAGTGCTGGACAGTTCTTTAAAATGAAAAGATTAAAAAGAGGTATTGTTCCTTCTACGGTTATTGCTTTATCGGAAACATTGTTTTGTAGTCTGTTAATGTTTTTTGTTTTTTATGTGATTTTAAAAGTTAATTTACCTTTTTCTTTAATATTATCTTCAATTGCTGGAACAACAGCTCCAACAAGTACAATCATGACAATAAGACAAAAAAAGGCTAAGGGTAATTTTGTTTATACTTTAATTCAAGTAATTGTGATGGATGATTTAATTAGTTTGATAAGTTTTTCAGTCAGTATATCAATTGCAATAGGATTAGTGCATGAAAAATTTATTTTAAGGGATGTCTTTGTGCCAGTGTTTTATAACATAATTATTATTATTGCTGGTGGACTAGCAGGTTTGTTATTAAAATTTTTGCTTCCAGATTCTCGCACTGAAGATAACAGATTAATCATTGTTTTAGCAATATTATTGGGTTTTAGTGGCATTTGTGCTATATACGATGTTTCACCTCTGCTTGGTTGTATGTCAATGGGGATGGTGTATATCAACATTTCTAATGATGAAAAATTATTTGAACAAGTTAATATCTTCAGTCCATCTATACTAATGTTGTTTTTTGTTCGAAGTGGCATTAATTTTAATATGGATGGTTTATTTAACAGTTCTCTTGCTGTTGATGAAATGCCATTAATAACATTAGTAGTGGTTTATTTTATAATTAGATTTGTTGGTAAATATATTGGTGCTTTTATTGGTTGTAAAATTACTGGCAAAGATGAGTTAACAACTCAGAATTTAGGTTTAGCCTTATTTCCTCAAGCAGGAGTAGCAATTGCTTTAGCAGCCATGGCTTCAAGATCTCTTAAAGGAAACTTAGGCTTATCTTTGGAAACGGTAATTGTAGCCACATCGATTTTATATGAATTTATTGGACCAGCGATGGCTAAGTCAGCATTAAAAAGAGCAAAAACATATTAGTTCTCTTAAAAATATTCCCTTTCATTTATTTAAAATAGTTATCAATTTGCTAACTATTTTATTTTTCTAAATTAACAAACAATTTAATGTATAATTAAATTAGTGAAAAAGAGGTGTAGTATGAAATCCGTGGGTTTTACAAAGAAAAATGAAGAAATTTTTGAATATATTATTGAAGATGAAGATTTACAAGTAACGATATTAAATTATGGAGCTACAATCACAAAAATAATATATAAGGGAGTTGATGTAGCTTTAGGTTATGAAAATGTTGAGGATTACTTTGATAATGGAGCAGCTTTTGGTATGACTGTTATGCCAAATTGCAATAGGATTAAAGCTGCTGAGATAACCATAGATAATAAAAAATATCAATTAGAAGTAAATGACAGAACTAATAATTTGCATTCCCATACTACTAATAGTTGTCAGAAAAAAATTTATGATGTAGAAAAAGTTGCTGATAATAAATTAATTTGTAAGGTAAAATTAGGACATTTAGAAGATAATTTCCCAGGAAATAGAGAATATGAAATTGTTTATACAATTAAAAATAACGGATTAAATCAATCATTTAGTTGTATTTCAGATATGAAAACGATTTTTAATCCAACCCAACATACTTACTTTAATTTAGATGGTCATAATCAGGGAGATATATTAAATCATCAAATAAAAATAAATGCTGGTTTTTATACTCCAACTGATAAAGAACTAATTCCAACAGGAGAAATATTAGCAGTAGATAATACACCTGTTGATTTTAGAAAGTTCAAGAATATTGGAAAAGATATTAGAGAAAACTTTAAACAATTAGTTTTTGGTAATGGTTATGATTTAAATTTTGTTATTGAAAAATATGATGGCAAATTACAAGAAGTTGCGTATTTAAAAAATGAAAATATTTTATTAACAGTTGAAAGCGATCAACCAGGTTTGCAGATTTATACTGGTAATTATTTAGATGGACAAATAGGAAAGGGAAATTACATTTATAAAGAAAATAGTGGGGTAGCTATGGAAACTCAATTATTCCCAGACAACAATCATAACAGTCATTTCTTTAGCAGTATTATAAATGCTGGCGAAAAGAAAACTTATAATGTAATTTACAGGTTTAAATAAATGAAGAAAATATTTATTATTTTAACAAAATCACCAACCTTATTATCTAGGTCAATAGGTTGGATTACTAAAGATGAGTATACTCACTCTTCAATTAGTTTTAATAGTACTATCCAACCAATGTATTCTGCGGGAAGAAAGTATGCTTTTAGTATGTTTCCTGCTAGTTTGAAAGTAGAGCCATTGGATAAAAGTTTTTACAAATATTTTAATAAATCTAAAATGGGTATCTATTACATAGAAGTAAGTGAGCAAGCTTACTATAAAACAAAAGAATTTGTAGAAACGATGGTAGCTAAAAGATTGCCATTTAATGCTATTGGCCTTTTGTTGTGTAAAACAAAAATTGATTACCCTAGAAAAGGTCGTTTTTTCTGTTCGGAATTTGTCTCAACAGCTTTACAACAAAGTGGGGAAATAGATATTATCAAAAAACCGAACTTATTTAGACCAGAAGATTTCCTTAAAATCAAAGGGATAAAGTTTGTTTATAAAGGAATAATTAAGGATGCTGTCGGCAGAGACTTTAAAGATTTGTTGCCAAAAGAAGATGGTAATAAATGAAGTTATTTTGTTAACAAAGCAATTTAAAAGAAAAGAAATTGTTCATAAAGAAACAGGTGTATAGTCAAACAAAAATAAGTTATAATTAATATAAAGAAGGTGAATTTCTATGAAAAAAATAATTAAATTATTAACAGTTATCTTAATCTGCATATCAATCATTAGTGTAAAAGAAATAAATGCATTAGAAGCATTTGATATTGATTTTCATAATGTTGATATTGTAGTTAATGAAGATGGTTCACTTTTGATTACCGAGACAATGAGGGTTCATTTTAATAAAAATCGTCATGGAATTTATGTAAATCTTACTGATGAGTATTATATGGATTGGGAAGTAAATGGACAAATATTAAAAAAATATTATCGTTTTCCAATCAGCAAAGTAAAAGTTTTATCTTCTCACAAACATAGTATTAATTATTATAGTGGTGACTATCAAATAAAAATAGGAGATCCAGACTATTATGCCAATGCTTATGAAACATATAAATGGCAATATGTAATTCATACAACTGATTTGGATTTAGATGGTCAAGATATGTTATTTATGAACATCATTACCAGTGGATGGGATACCTATACTCATAGTTGTGAGTTTACAATTCAATTTCCTGCTTCTTTTTATAATAAAAATATTTTTGTAGTTTCACCAGAAGGAATGTTAAATAATGTTGGCACTTTGGGAAAGTTAACGATTGAAAGAGTTGGAAATAAAATAATAGGAAAATATAATGGTGAAATAGCTCCAGATGAAAGTATAACTATTCAAGTTTTATTAGGACAGGATTATTTTAAGTTTCCTAATCCTAACAAATATGGCTTTATTGCCGCTATAGTATCCATTATTTCAGGAATAATATATGTTGTTTTCTTCTTCTTTGGTAAAGATGATCCAATTATGCCTTTAGTAGAATATCATGCTCCAAAAGATGTTACCTCAGCAGAAGTGGGAGTAATTATTGATGAGGAAGTAAATAATTCTGATTTAACTTCTTTAATTCTAGATTGGGGCAGAAGAGGCCTTATTACAATTGAAGAAACTGATGATGATTTAATTTTGACCATGGTTAATGGTTTGAATGTTGATGCTAAAAGTTTTGAAAGTATTCTGTTTAATGGATTATTTAAAAAGACGAATACAGTAGTTGTTAGCACATTAAAAGATTCATTTTATACAACGATGGAAAGAGCAAAAGAGTCATTAAGAAATTACTACAATAAAGAAAAAAGAAAACTATCGACCTCTAGTTCGATAGCTGTTCAAATAACTTGTTCAATATTTAGTTTTGTTCCTTTCTTAGCTACATTTTTACTTGTTGAATTGGGATACAATCATTCTTTTGCAATGTTAGGATTTGGTGTATCTAGTTGCATAGCAATAATTATAGGAAGTTTTTTACTAAACTACCTATATCAAAAAAGATTTGTATTCAAATGGTGGCATAAACTTTTGCTCATTATTGCTATCTTGATTTTAGAGATTAAACCTATAGTACTATTAGCATTCATCTTTAATAAAGCTAAAATAAATGCGTATCACTTGATAACGATATCAGTTTTCCAGATTCTGATTTTGGTTATGACAATGCTGATGCGCAAAAAAACAGAATATGGAAATGAAATGCTGTCAAGAATACTTGGTTTAAGAGAATTTATTATTCATGCAAATCAAGAAAAAATAGAAGATTTGGTAGAAAGAAACCCATATTACTTCTATGACATCTTGCCATTTGCTTATGCTCTAGGTTTATCAAATGTTTGGAATGAGCATTTTAGAAACTTAACTTTTGCTCAGTGCGATTGGTATAGTTCGCCTTACTACTATCACGATAGATATCATATGATGCATTCAATGGATTCGCATTTAAATACAATGCAAAGAACAATGACATCAAGTCCTATGGATAGTGGTGAAGGCGGTGGTTCATCTTCTGGAGGCGGCTTTTCTTCTGGAGGTGGCTTTGGTGGAAGCAGTGGAGGAAGCTGGTAAAGTGTAAAGGGATTATTATAGTCCCTTTTTTCAAGATATGTTATTATATAAAATGAGGTAGGAGATATGAGCGAAAGAATTAAAAGTGTATTATTGATTATTTTAGGAAATTTTATTTTTTCAATAGCAATAGTATATTTCGTTTTACCTTATGACATTTTATCTGGTGGATGTGCAGGCATTGGGATTATTATAGAGGAGTTATTTGGTATAAATGCTACAATTGTAATTGATGTCTTGGTTGTATCTACCTTTATTATAGGATATTTTATTTTAGGGAAAGAATTTGCACTAAAGACTCTAGTCAGTTCAATTGTATACCCAATATTTTTAACTGTTTTAAGTTATTTTCCTTATCACATTGAAGCCGACCCAATTTTAATTGTCGTTTATGCCAGTGTATTAACTGGGGTAGGTTTAGCATTAGTTTTAAGAGAAGATGCTTCAACTGGTGGAACAGATGTGCCAGCAATAGTCTTACATAAATATACTGGTTTATCGATACCTGTAACATTCTTTATTATTGATGGAATAATTGCTATAGTTGGGACTTTGGTATTTAGTTTACAAGATGTAATGGTTGGATTAATATATGTATATCTATATAATTCCATAATTAACAAGCTGATGGTGCCAAAAACAGATAGAGCTATTTCGTTATTTATAATTTCGGAAAAGAAAGATGAAATAAACGATTATATTCACGATAAGTTAAATAGAGGAACAACTCTTGTTCCAATAAAAGGTGGATATACTGATGAAGAAAAAGAAGCTATCATGACAGTTGTATCAAAACCCCAATATCATCAATTAGAAAAGGTTATTGAAAAAATAGATAAATTTGCTTTTGTGATAGTATCAGATGCCAAAGAAATCAAAGGTGAAGGCTTCACCTATGAAATAAGAGTATAATTTGATAAAATTGTTTAGTAATATTAATAGTTGTATTAAGGAGAGTATTTATGATTATCTTAGAGAACGTTTCAAAGATTTATAAAAATGGGACAAAAGCCTTAAATGATTTTTCTTTGGAAATACAAGACGGGGAGTTTGTTTACATTATCGGAGAAACAGGTTCAGGGAAAAGTACCCTTATTAAATTATTAAATGGTGAAGAAATTCCAACAAAAGGAAGAGTTATAGTTAATGGAACAAATGTAGGGCGTTTACGTTTTGGTAAAGTACCTCTATATCGACGTAAAATTGGAGTAGTTTTCCAAGATTATCAATTGTTAAAAAAGAAAACAGTATATGACAATATTGCTTTTGCTTTAGAAGTTATCAATAAGCCAAAAGAAGAAGTACGTAATAGAGTAAAAGAAGTTTTAGGAATTATTGATTTGGCTAATGAGTTTAATAGTTATCCAACTCAACTTTCAGGCGGGCAACAACAAAGAGTAGTTATTGGCAGGGCAATAGCTAACAGTCCAAGTATATTGATTTGTGATGAACCTACTGGAAATTTGGATCCAAGACACTCAAAGGAAATAATTGAGTTATTAGAAAAAATAAATAAGTCAGGAACAACAGTTATTGTTGTAACTCATGATTATGTTTTAGTTGATACATATAAAAAGAGGACAATTCTTTTAGATAATGGCAGTATAATTTCAGATAATCCTGAAGGGGGTTATGTTCATGTTTAGAAGGATAGGTCGTGCTTTCAAAGAAGCTTGGTGGGGAATAAGGCACCATTTTGCGATGGTATCTTCTACAGCTGTAACTATTACTATCACATTAGTATTACTAAGTGTTTTAAGTTTGCTAATTGCTAATATAAATCAGATTACTTATGATGTTGAAGAAGAAATCCAAGTTTTTGTAAAGATAGATAAGGATGTTGAAGAAAAGGATATCGATGCTCTTAAAACAAAAGTTGGCAGAATAGCTGGTGTTTCTGAGGTGGTTTATTCCGATGCTGATTCTGAGCTTACTTATTTTATTGAACAATATGGTGAAGCAGGTAAGATTTTTGAGATTTATCGTAATGATAATCCGTTATCTAGAGCCTTTATAATTTCTGTTGCTACTGGATTTTCAATTTCTGAAGTATCAAAACAAATTGAATTAATTGATGGTATTTCAGAAGTAAATTTTGGTGGTGCCACAATTGAAGACTTTATAAATCTATTAGATGGAACTCGAAGAGTAGGTTTAATTTTTACAGCTTCTTTGGCATTGCTTGCGATTTACTTGATTTATAACACTATTAAAATTACAATACATTCAAGAAGAGAAGAAATAGGAATTATGAGACTAGTAGGAGCGACAAATAGTTATATTAGAGTTCCGCTTGTTTTAGAAGGAATCTTCATTGGTATTTTAGGTTCTATTTTTCCTTGTTTATTAACCATATTTGGTTATAAATATATTTATGAAGTAATGAACGGACAGTTGGTTTCAGGTATATTAAAGCTAATTGATGTGTTCCCATTTACGTTGTATGTTAGCGGATTTGTAATGATAGTAGGAATTTTTGTCGGTTGGATTGGTTCTTGGCTATCAGCTTCGCGCTCATTGAGGTGGAAACGATGAAAATATTAAAAAAAGGTTTTAAATTATTGCTAATAACATTATGTATACTGATTTCTTTCAGTACTTTTCAGGTTGAAAAAAGCGTTTTAGCTGATGATGAGGATTTTGAGGATAGATATGAATATTATTGTGAATTATGTTCTACTCAAACACAGCTGACAGATGAAGAAAAACAAATTTGTGTTCGATTTAGAAATTATGAACAAAGAAAACTAGATGAATTAAAAGATTTGTTAGATGAAACATCTGATAATTTAAATAATATAAAAGCGAATATTCTTGCTGAAGGAAGAAAAATCCAACTCTTCAATAATAAAATTGCCTCATTAGAAAAAGAAATAAGTGCAATACAAAATACAATAACAATTCTAGAAACGAATATTGAAGAACTCAACATTCAAATTGAAGAAAGAAAAATAAAAATTGAAAATTTAAATAATCAGATTAAAGATAGAATGGCATCATCTCAATCTAATGTTAGAACCAATTCTTATATCAAATTCATTATGGGAGCTGATAGTTTTGTTGATTTGCTCAGAAGAATAAGCGCAATAGCTGAGATTAGTAACTATGATATGTTTAAAATTAATGAGATGCAAAGGGAAAAAGAATTGTTAGAAGAAGATGTTGCAACACTAGAAATTCAAAAAGATAATTTATTTGTTCAACAAACTACTTTAGAAACTCAAAAAGCTGGCTTAGAAAGATTAAAAACTGCAACAATAGAATTGATAGAGGAATTTGAAAGAAAAGAAGCTGAGTTTATCGAGCAAATGGATGCTTTAGAAAAAGATACTAGCGAACTTGAAAGTAGGATTGATGAAATTAATGCTGCGTTAAATGATTTATTCCCTTCTGAAAACTTCGCGCCATTCTTTGCTAGAGGCACAAGTTTTAGGATTTCAGCTGGTTGTTATTATTATGCCAGTGGAGGATTTCATGCTGCAATAGATGCTGCAATAAGAATTGGAGTAAATTTATATCCAGTAGCTAATGGAGTTGTCGTTGATGCTAGAGGGGGATGCCCTTACAATGGCGGTTATTATGGCAATAGATGCAACTGGGGAAGAGGTAATTATATTTTCTATATAGCATTGATTGGTAACAAATATTATTTTATTCAAAATGACCATTTAAAGGATATTTATGTTGAAATTGGTGATATTATTTATCAAAGCCATACTTTAATAGGTACAACAGGAAATAGTGGTAGTTCTTCAGGACCTCATCTGCATTTTGCGATTACCTTTTTAGGAACTACATCAACAACAACAGTAAATAAGATTTTAGATGACTATAGACGATACAATAATACTTTCGGCTTGTCATATCATATCAGAAACTCATGTGCTAATAGAGGTTGGAGAGCTCCGTGCTTCGTTAATCCAACCGACATCTATGGATATGAATATGGCAAAAGATATACTGTAGGTAATTAAGGGTGCAACTTGTTGCACCTTTTATATTGTGCTAAAATATTAAAAGGTGATTTATATGAGAAGTTTTTTAAAAGGTTTATTTAAAGTCTTGTTGATTGTTCTATTATGTGCTGTAACTTTTGTTGGTGGTTTGGTTTTAGGTAGTTATAGTAGCAAAACAGCATTAGATAGAAAGTTTACAACTTTACAAGCAGTGCATGGAATATTGTTAAATGATTTTTATTTTGGTCAAAACACTGATGAATATAGTCAACAGTTAGTGGATGATGCAATTTATGGAATGGTTAAAGCTCAAGGAGATATTCACACTGAATATATGAGTGCTAATGAGTTAGCTAAATTTACTGGTTCACTAGAATCATCATTTGTGGGAATTGGAGTTACTTACACGGTTGTGGATGATCAAATTTTAGTAGTTAGTGTTATTCGCTCTTCACCTGCTGAAGCAAGTGGGGTGTTAGCGGGCGATATTATTATTGCTGTTGATGGAGAAAGTGTAGAGTCAATAGGTATAGATAATATTGCTGACAGGATTAAAGGAAAAGTAGGCACTGAAGTAGTAGTGACAGTTTTAAGAGGAATTGAGACTATTGATATTCCAATTATTAGAAACACTATTTCAAATACAGTATTTTCAGAAGTTGTTGATGGAATTGGTGTTATTACCTTAACTTCTTTCTCTGATGGAACTGGTAAAGAGTTTAAAAATCATCTTGATTATTTAAAAGAAAACAATGTAACAAGACTAATTATAGATTTGAGAGATAACGGTGGTGGTTATGCCTCAACATTAAATACAATTTCTTCTTATTTTCTTGAAAAAGGCGATATCGTTATGAGGGAATATGATAGAGAAGGAAATGAAATTTTGGATACTGCTACTGGTGGCAATAAATACTATTATGATAAAATCATTCTTCTAGCAAATGGAAACACAGCAAGCAGTTCAGAAGTATTTATCTTGGCGATGAAAGAATATTGTAATGCGATTATTGTTGGAGAAAAAACATATGGAAAGGGCGTTGCTCAAGTTACTAAAATGTTAATGGATGGCAGTGCAATTAAGTATACTGATTTAATCTGGAAAAGTAGTAAGGGTGTTTATATTGGGGGAACAGGTATTGTTCCTGATTATGAAGTAAAATTACATGACATTCTTTATATGAATTATCTAACAATTGATGAGGGTGTATTTTATCATTATGACACTGTTTCTGATAAAGTAGCCCAAATGCAATTAATGCTGGATTTCTTGGGATATGGTGTTGATAGAGTGGATGGCTATTTCTCACAGAAGACTAAAGAAGCATTAATTTCCTTCCAAAAGGATAAAGGGCTTGAAGTTAATGGTGTTTTGGATGAAGTGAGTTCTAGCGCTTTAAATAGCGAAGTTGTTAGAAGTTGGCAACTTGAAACTGAAAAATATGATACGCAAATGAATTTTGCTTTAAATCTAATCAAACAATAAAATAAGGGTTCAGTGAAAACTGAACCTTTTATATTATTAATAAATAATTATCATAATTGCAGATAGTGTATAATATGCATATGGGAAAATTTAAATTAGTAAGTAATTATACTCCAAAAGGAGATCAACCCAAGGCAATAGAACAATTGGTTTTAGGATTGAAAGAAAATAAAAAGTATCAGGTTCTATTAGGAGCGACAGGAACTGGTAAAACTTTTACTGTGGCCAATGTTATTGCTCAAATCAATAAACCAACCCTAGTTTTTGTTCATAATAAGACTTTAGCTGGGCAGTTGTATTCGGAATTAAAAGAACTTTTCCCTCATAATCATGTTGAATACTTTGTTTCTAACTTCGATTATTATCAACCAGAAGCTTATTTGCCTAAAACGGACACTTATATTGAGAAAAACTCAATGATTAATGAAGAACTAGACATGTTGCGTTTAGCTGCTTACAATGCTGTATTAGAACATAGAGATACAATAATAGTAGCTTCTGTAGCTTGTATTTATGCTGCAAGCGACCCAAATCAATATAAGGATTTGTTTTTTACTATTAAAGTTAATCAAAAAATAACAAGAAAAGAACTGCTGATGATGCTGGTAGATAGACAATATAACCGTAATGATTTTGAACAAAAAAGAGGAACTTTTAGAGTCAGAGGAGATGTTATTGATGTAAGTTTAGGCCATACGGATAATTATTTTTTAAGAATAGAGTTATTTGATGATGAAATTGATCGAATCAGTGAAATAGATACAATTACTAACAAGACCTTGGAAAATTATACAGTTTACAATATTTTCCCAGCTACTGGTTATGCTAAAAACAAAGAAGATATCTTAAAGGCTTGTGAAAATATTGAAATCGAATTAAAAGATAGATTAGAATATTTTGAAAAAGAAAAAAAACTATTAGAAAAGCAAAGACTACAGCAAAGATGCGCCTACGATTTAGAAGCGTTACGAGAATTTGGGGTTTGCCCAGGAATAGAAAACTATTCACGTCATTTAGAATTTAGAGCACCAGGTTCTAAACCTTGGACCTTGTTTGATTATTTTGATGAGGATTTTTTATTGATTGTTGATGAATCACACGTTTCATTTCCTCAAGTTAGAGGCATGTATAATGGTGATAGAAGCCGAAAAGAGACACTGGTAAATTTTGGTTTTAGATTGCCAAGTGCTTTAGATAATCGCCCATTAAAATTTAAAGAATTTGAAAAGGCTATAAATCAGGTTATTTGTGTTAGTGCAACTCCAGGGGATTATGAACTTGAAAAAGTTAAAGGACAGATAGTCGAGCAGATTATTCGCCCTACGGGATTGTTAGATCCAGAAGTTGAAGTGCGTCCTTCAAAAGGTCAAATAGATGATTTAGCTTATGAAATTGACTTAAGGATGGAAAAAGAAGAAAGAGTTTTGGTTACTACTTTAACAGTAAAAATGGCTGAGGAATTAACCAAATATTTGCAAAATAGAATGTACAAAGTGGCATATTTACATCACGAAACTAAGACCTTAGAGAGAATTGAAATTATTCGTGATTTAAGAAAAGGAAAATATGATGTGTTAGTTGGTATTAACTTGCTTAGAGAAGGGTTGGATATTCCAGAAGTTTCTTTAGTTGCGATTATCGATGCTGACAAGGAAGGGTTTTTAAGAAGTGAGAGGAGTTTGATTCAAACTATTGGTCGCGCTGCTAGAAACAGTAACGGCAAGGTTATTATGTATGGAGATAATATCACTGGCTCAATGTCTAGAGCTATCGAAGAAACAAATCGTCGTAGAAAAATTCAACAAAAATTCAATGAAGAAAACGGCATTATTCCAACCACGATTAAAAAAGAAATTAGAGAACCAATTCGCTCAAAGGAAACTCACGAAATGGCGATTAAGTATATGAGTAAAAAGATTAAGAAACAATCTAAGACTGAAATCGAACAACTGATAACAAGATTGGATAAAGAGATGAGAGAAGCAGCTAGGATTCTAGATTTTGAAAGAGCTGCTCAGTTAAGGGATATGATTTTAGAAATAAAAGGAGAATTAGGGTGAAAAAGTTGATATTAGCGAGCAAATCGCCTAGAAGAAAAGAACTATTAGAGTTATTAGGGTTTGATTTTGATATTATTACAACAGAAGTAAACGAATTAGTGCCTGAAAACTTATCGCCTGAAGAGTTAGTTAAGACTTTAGCCTATCAAAAGGCGATAGGTGTTTTTGAAAGTTATCCTGATAATGTAGTTTTAGGTAGCGATACAATTGTGGTGGTTGATAATGAAATTTTAGGAAAACCTAAAAATCAACAAGAGGCTAAAGAAATGATGCTCAAAATGAAAAATAGAGAGCATCAGGTTATTACAGGTGTCGCTATATTATCAAAAGAAGAGAATGTTATTTTTTCTAACACTTCCATTGTTCATTTCAATGATATAGAAGAAGAGGAAATAAATAAGTATATTTTAACATCTGAACCTTATGATAAAGCAGGAGGATACGCAATTCAAGGATGGGCAGCAAGGTATATTTCAGCCATTGAGGGCAATTATTATACAATTATGGGTTTGCCACTTGATAAGGTCTTTGAAACAGTAAATAAAATGCTATAATTACTTTACAGGAGTAAAGTATGAGTAAAGAATCTAATGTCTCGTTAACAGAAGGCAATATATTTAAGCAATTGTTAAAATTTGTTTGGCCAATAATGGTGGCAAATGTTTTTGAACAGATTTACAATTTGACAAATGCAATGATTGTTGGAAACTATGTTTCTAAAGAGGCATTAAGCGCGGTTAGTGCATCCAGTACGATATCTAATGTATATAATTATCTTTTTTATGGTCTTGGTTTGGGGTCGGGGATTGTTATTGCGACTTATTATGGGGCTAAAAGAAAAGACAAAATTAAAGAATCTATCGAAACAAGTTTGATAATAGCTGTTTTAGGAGGAATACTGTTAACGATAATTTCTCAACTATTAATTCCTTTTTTAATGGATGTCAGTAATATTAAACCTGAACTTTATGATTTAGCTCATGATTATTTAAGTGTTTATGTCCTAGGAACAGCAGCAGTATTAACTTATAAAATGTGTTTCTTTATTCTTAGAAGCATTGGTGATTCTAAAACGCCATTAAAATACTTAGTGATTTCATGTGTAATAAATTTAATGCTAGGTATTATTTTTGTAAGATTTTTAAATTTAAGTGTCATTGGCACGGCATTGGCAACGATAATTTCTCAATTTATAGCAGATATTTTATGTTTGAGAAAACTGCTTACCTTAAAAGAAGTTCAATTTGATATCAAAAACATTAATTTCAGTTGGAGAATATTTAGCAAGATTTGTAGTTTGGGAATTCCGGCAGGAATTCAAAATATGTTAATTGCGATAAGTACGATGATGGTTCAATCGTATGTTAATTTACTTCCTAATGAATATATTGCCGGAATAGGAGTATCTGATAGGATTTCAGTATTTGCCCATATTCCGATGGGAGCAGTTTCAACGGTTACTATTAATATGGTTTCTCAAAATATGGGAGCCAAACTATATGAACGAGCCCAACAAGTTATTAAAGACAGTATCAAGATTTGCAATGTAATAACCTTAATTACCAGCACGATATTATTTATAACAGCACCTTTCTGGGTCAGTTTATTTAATAAAGATCCTCTTATTATCTCTGCTGGAGCAACAGCAATAAGAATAATAGTTTATAGCTATATTCCTCTTGGCTGGTCGCATGTTTATCATGGCGCTATAAGAGGGGCAGGTAATGTCAGAGAACCAATGATGATAGCGATATTTACTCAATGTATCTGCCGATATTTATTTGTTTATTGTGGCTTAAAATTATTCCCAGGGAATGTTTATGTAATTTACATGTCCTCAGCATTTGGATTTACCTTAGCAGGAATAATTGCCAGTTTGTATTTTCATAATAGTAAGTGGACAAAAGAGAAAAGATTAAGAGCCTAAAAACTATCCAAAAAGATAGTTTTTTATTTGACAAGAACAAAAAAGATGCTATAATCAAATTAACGATTGAACAAATGTTCAAATGTTAAGAGGTAATACTATGAGAAAAAGTTATAAAATTGAAGTAGACTGTGCAGCATGCGCCATAAAAATGGAAGATGCTACTAAGAAGACTTGTGGAGTAAAAGATGCTACTGTAAACTTCATGACACAGAAATTAATTGTTGATTTTGAAGATGATGTAAAAAAAGATGAAGTTATGAAGGAAGTTTTAAATAATTGTAAAAAAATTGATAGAGATTGTGAGATTTTCTTATAAATGAATAAAAAACAAAAGAGAATGCTAATAAGAATCATCTTGTCAGCGGTTTTATTGATTATATTCAATATGTTTCAAGTAGAAGGATTATTAGGATTTATACTTAATCTAATTCCTTATTGCATTATTGGTTGTGATGTCCTTATCGGTGCTTTTAAAGGGATAATGAACAGACAACCTTTTGATGAAAACTTTTTGATGGCAATTGCTACAGTGGGAGCAATAGTTTTAAAAGATTTTAATGAAGCCATTGCAGTTATGCTTTTTTATCAAATAGGCGAACTTTTCCAAAGTTATGCTATTGGAAAAAGTAGAAAAAGTATCGCTACTTTAATGGATATTAGACCAGACTATGCTAATGTTGAAGAAAATGGGAATTTTTTAACTGTTGATCCTTATGAAGTTGAAGTAGGCTCAATTATTACGATTTTACCAGGAGAAAAAGTGCCAATTGATGGGATAATTATAGAAGGTCAAACAGTATTAGATGTGGTTGCTTTAACTGGCGAATCAGTTCCTAAAGAAGTAGGAATTAATGATGAAGTTTTATCAGGAAGTGTAAACATTTCCGGCTTAATAAAAATTCAAACAACAAAAGAATTTGATGAGTCAACAGCTAGTAAAATTTTGGATTTAGTGGAAAATGCTAGTAACTTAAAAAGCAAGAGTGAAAATTTTATCAGTAAGTTTGCTAGGGTATATACTCCAATAGTTGTTTATAGTGCTTTAGCTTTAGCGACAATTATTCCAATTATTAACTATTTAACCAATAATCCAGTTGAGTTATCAAAGTGGATTTATCGAGCTTTAACTTTCTTGGTTATCTCTTGCCCATGTGCTTTGGTTATTTCCATACCACTTAGTTTTTTTGCTGGAATTGGAGCTGCAAGCAGTCAAGGGATTTTGATTAAAGGTTCAAACTATTTAGAAACTTTGGCCAATGTAAAATTAATAATGCTAGATAAAACTGGAACACTTACCAAAGGGGTATTTGTGGTCAATGATATTCATCATAGTGAAGATGAAAACTATCTTATCAAGTTAGCTGCTTACGGTGAATACTATTCAAATCATCCAATTGCTAAGTGCATTATTAAAAAATATGGTAAAGAAATTGACGAAACAAAAATAAGTGATGTCAAGGAAATTGCTGGTAAGGGAATAATCTGTAATTATAAGGGAAACCAGTTGGCTGTTGGTAATGATAAACTGATGAATCAATTAAAAATTAATTATGAAAAATGTGAAAGCATTGGCACTATTGTTCATGTAAGTTTAGAGGATCAGTATTTAGGTCATTTAGTAATTAATGATGTAATTAAAGAAAATACTGAAGAAGCTATTGAAAAACTTAAAGAAATGGGAGTTAAAGATATCTATATGTTGACTGGCGATAATGAAAAGGTAGCCAAAGATGTCGCTGAAAAAGTAAAAATTGAAAATATCCATTATCAACTACTGCCTAATGAAAAATTAGAAATTGTTAAAAAGATACTTGATGTAAAACCAAAAGGTCAAAAATTGGCTTTTGTTGGAGATGGGATAAATGATGCTCCAGCTTTGACAATTTCAGATATCGGTATTGCTATGGGGGCATTAGGAAGTGATGCAGCAATTGAAGCAGCAGATGTAGTTTTAATGGACGATGATCTATTAAAGTTGGTTAAGGCAATAAAACTTAGTAAAAAAACTTTGAGAATAGTCTATCAGAACATAATATTTGCCATAGTTGTCAAAGTAGGAAGTTTATTTTTAGGTGCCTTTGGTTTTGCGGACATGTGGTTAGCGATATTTGCTGATGTTGGCGTGATGGTTATTGCAGTTTTAAATGCAATGAGAATATTGTTTTTAAAAAAAGAGTAAAGAGGTGAAAAAATGGTTAATAAAAAAATGACAGAAAATATGCTTTATGATTTAGCAGATTTATTTAAACTATTTGGTGATTCTACCAGAATTAAAATTTTGTACACCCTATATGAGAAAGAACTTTCGGTAAGCGAAATTGCTGAAGAGTTAAAAATGACAATTTCAGCTGTTTCCCATCAACTTAGAGTTTTAAAACAAGGAAAACTGGTCAAATTTAGAAGAGAGGGAAAACAAATATATTACTCTTTAGATGATGATCATGTAAAAACCATCATTGCGATGGGAAGAGAACATATTGAAGAATAGCACTAACTATTCTTTTTTTTACAACTTATTTACACACTATTACCTTATAATAATAAAGAGAACAGGAGTGGATGATTATGCCTAGTGTTTTAGCACATTGCTTATGTGGAGATGAAGCCGTAAATAAGTGCAGCAGTGAAACTATTAAAAAAATCGTTGAGAGAAATGAAAGTATTTTTCATTTAGGATGTCAAGGACCAGATCCTTTTATGTTTTATCATTACTTGCCACACCAAAGTAAAAAAAGAATTAAATTAGTGAGAAGTTCTTCTCGATTAATTCATAGAAACAAAGTTAATGATTTTTTTGCTTCGATGTTAAATTATGCAAAAAGAAAAAAGGATGAGCAGTTATTAGTTTATATTGCAGGTTTTTTTGCGCATAATGCTTTAGATAGTATTGCCCATCCTTATATTAATTATCAAACTGCTTCAGTTTATAAAAACAATTTGAGATTGCATCAAATATTTGAAAATCAAATAGATTTAGCCATGTTAAAACTAAAGAAAATTGAACCTAGAGATTATAGAGCAGATAGAAAGATTGTTAAAATAAAAGATTCTTCAACAAAAATAGCAGAAATGATGGTGCATTGTCTTAAAGAAGTTTTTAATCACGAGGTAACAATCGATGATGTAAAGGACAGTTTTGATGATATGGCAACCATTGAAAAAGTATTAACTGATATCACAAGTAATAAACGAAAACTTTTTAAAGCATTTGAAAATTTGACTAAAAAACCAAATGTGGTTGTCAGCATGATGTTACCATCAAAATATGATGAAAAAATGGATGCGATGAACTATCGTCAAGAAGTTTGGTATAACCCTTGTGATTTGTCACTGTCAAGCACTGATGTCTTTAAAGATTTATTTGATAAAGCAGTAAATCAGACAACAAATATTTATAACCTTTTAGAAAGTTACATTGAAAATGAAATAGATGAACAACCTATTTTAAAGATCGTTGATAATCGAAACTATGACAGTGGTAGAAATGATGGTTTAGAAATGAAATATTTCAAGATGGACCTAGGTATAGGTGATTATAAAATTAGATTAATGGAGTTAGATGATATCAAACAGATAAGTGAAATATATCAAGAAGCTAGAGAGTTTATGAGAGAAACTGGCAATACAGATCAGTGGAAGGATGGTCATCCATCTAATGAAATAGTAAAAAAAGATATTGAAGATAAAACAGGTTATGTTGTTGAACTAGAAGATGAAATAGTTGGAGTGTTTGCTTTTATTTTAGGGGAAGATGTTACCTATAAAAAAATTGAAGGTAAATGGCTTAATAATTTTCCTTATGGAACAATTCATAGGATTGCTTCAAAAAGAAAAGTAAAAGGGGTGTTAAAAGCAGCAGTAAGTTATGCTAGTCGATATACCAATAATATTAGAATTGATACTCACAAAGATAATGAAGTAATGCAACATTTACTTGATAAATTACAGTTTACACAATGTGGGATAATTTATTTGTTAGATGGTAATCCTCGTATTGCTTATCAAAAAGAGGTTGGTTAAAAAATAAGAAAACAGGGTTTTTGCTGTTTGAGGGTTCAGGTATGCCCATTGTATTAAGGATAGAAGAAGCTAGTGATTGTTATTATCAAGATTGTATTAAAGAGTTTTACTAATATTACAGGAAAATAGTTTTGTAATAAAAGATTATAAAAAAAGATGAAGATTTAAAAGAAAAAATAACAATTAATATTAAAATTGAAAAAAATTAAAAGAAGTCTTTCTTTTATGAAGATTATATTTCTTTGATTAATTAATAAAATGTAATCGTTTACATTTTGTATTGATTTAACAAAAACAATAGTTTATAATATCTAAAGAGTAAGATTGAAAATAATATCTTACATATTTTTTCGAAGGGAGAAAACAATGAAAAAATTATTATTAATTGCTCTTACAGCATGTATGTTATTAGTCTTCACTGGTTGTAACAAACCAAAAGAAGAAGAATATAAGATCACTGTATGGGTAAGTGAATCCGAAGGGGTTAAAGAGTTAACAGAACAGCAAATTGCTAGATTCTGTGAAGAAAATGGCGTAAAAATTAACGCTACAGTAGAAGGTATTTCAGAAGCTGATTCAGCTACTATTATGATTACTTCAGTTGAAGATGGTGCAGACCTCTTCAGTTTCTCACAAGACCAATTAGCACGTTTAGTTCAAGCTGGTGCTCTACAGGTCTTAGGTGAGGCAGCAAGTGCAACTGTTACTGAATTAAATGATGAAATTTCAGTAAAAGCGGCTACAGTTAATGGACAATTATATTGCTACCCATTAACAAGTGACAATGGATACTTTATGTATTATGACAAGAGCGTTGTTTCTGAAGACCATTTAGATTCTTTAGAAGATATTATCGCTGATTGTGAAAAAGCAGGTAAAATGTTCTCTTTCCATTTAGATGATAATGCTTGGTACACAGCATCATTCTTCTTTGCTACTGGTGCAGTAAGTGAATGGCAAACAGATGAGTCAGGTGCATTCATTTCAGTTAATGATACATTCAATTCTGAAGCTGGAATTATCGCATTAAAAGGTATGCAGAAGTTACTAAAATCTAAAGTTTATAACTCATCTTCAAATGCTGCTGATTTCTCAGCTGCAATTCCAAGTGCTGTATTAATTTCTGGCACATGGTCAGTAAGTGATGTAAAGGCTGCATTAGGTGATAACTTTGGTGCAACAGATTTACCTTCATTTACAGTTGATGGAGAAACTTATCATTTAGGTTCATTCTCAGGAAACAAGTTAATGGGTGTTAAACCTCAAACTGATGCTAACAAAGCAGCATTATTACAAAAATTAGCTTTATACTTAACAAATGAACAATGTCAAGTTGAAAGATTTGAGTTAAAAGGATGGGGTCCATCTAATTTAGCTGCTCAACAATTAGAGAGCGTTAAATCTGATGTAGCATTAGCGGCATTAAATGCTCAAAATGCTTATGCTACTCCACAAGGACAAATTCATGGTTCGTGGTGGAGCATTGTTAATGTACTACCAATAAGTGCAAAAACAGCTACTACTGATGCTGAGTTACAAGCTGCTCTAGATTCTTACAAACAAGCAATCGATGCATTATTTGCATTAGATACAAGTGGATTAATTTTCGTTGGACAATGGAACAATTGGGACAATACTGATGATGCAATGAGAATGACAAAAGAAAATGAAACATTCACAATCACAGTAACTGTTACTGAAGATCTACCATATTTTGGCGGAAGAATTGTTACTCCAGGTGAGTGGGAAAATGACAAAGGTGTTACAGCTGTAACTGTTGGTACTGAATTAATTCAACCAGCTGATCCAGAAGGTAACAAAGACAATAACATTATCTTCTTAGAGCCTGGTACTTACGAAGTAAGCTACAATGCAACTACTGGCGAAATTGCTATCGAAAAGAAATAATTAATAACAATTAATTGTGTACAAAGCAGGTTGGGGTATTGTCTTCCAACCTGCTTGTTTATTATTTTGGGGAGGTTTGTATGAGTGAATACAAAGAAAAACATATGAA
>JAAZKG010000138.1 GCA_012799935.1 Erysipelotrichia bacterium
CTTCCACAAAAAACACTTCGCAAAAATTGCGAGCACAATAATATTACCCTAATTGCGAAGTGTTGTCAATTGTTAATTGAATTTTTATGCTTATTTTCCTTTTTTAGCCATCCTTCCTCTGACTACCGTCTGAGACACTTAATCTACACTGTGGATTTTTTACATTCGGACAAATTTAACTATTTTAAAGAAATACCTGCCATAGTTTTTCTGACATTACTGACATGCTTTAAAAGGACAATCAATATTATCTATTATTCCAATAGCATTTAGAGTATTTGACCATATTATCCCTTAATTAGAGTTCATTTTTATTATTTCCCTGGACGGTATAATTTTTTTGTTTGATATTTTGGTTCACATGTAACCATCATCCCAAGTTTACTAAATGTATTGATATCTACCGCAGAAAGAATTACTGATGAATGCACTTGACTTCCACTTAACTTAGGTAAAGCATGCACCGATTGATAGGCTGCCGGATTCATCTGAGCGCTAATTGTCAAGGCAATAAGAACTTCATCAACATGTAATCTAGGGTTGTTATTTCCTAGATAATCAACCTTCAAATGTTGAACTGGCTCAATAATATTTGGAGACAACAACATTGTATCATCATTAATATTACAAATATGTTTCAAAGCATTTAATATAGCAGCACTGGCTGCTCCTAATAAAGAAGAGTTTTTACCAGTAACAATTGTTCCATCATTTAGTTCAATTGCGACTGCTGGTCCATTTGTCTCTTCTGCTTTAGCTAATGCTACAGCAACCGTTTTTCTATCATTTATACTAACTCCAGCTTTATTCATGATAGCTTGCATTTTATTTAAAATATTTTCTTCTATATAACCATTTCTAAAATCAACAAGTGCTCGATAATATCTTCTTATAATTTCATCATTTGCTGATTTTTTAGCTACTTCTTCATCAGTTATACAAAAACCTATCATATTTACTCCCATATCTGTTGGAGAATTATAAATATCTTCATTGGTAATTTGTTTTAAGATTCTTGATAATACTGGAAATATTTCTACATCTCTATTGTAGTTGGTAGCCATCACTCCATATTTTTCTAAATGATAGGGATCAATCATATTTACATCATCTAAATCAATTGTAGCTGCTTCATAAGCTAGATGAACTGGATGTGACAGAGGCAAATTAAAGATAGGAAAAGTTTCAAATTTAGCATAACCTGCAGTAATACCACGAACACGTTCATAATAAAGTTGGCTTAAACAAACCGCCATTTTACCAGAGCCTGGTCCTGGTGCAGTCACCACAACTAGTGGTTTTTCTGTTTCAATATACTCATTTTGACCATAACCTTTTTCTGAAACAATTAAGTCTACATCATTTGGGTATCCTTCAATAAAGTAATGTAAATATACTTTAATATCCATTCTTTCCAACAGTCTTTTAAAGTCATCTACAACAAGTAATGAAACATACTGAGTAATTACTACAGAACCAACCATAAAACCAATGGCTCTAAAAGCATCAATCATCCTTAATACTTCTTGGTCATAAGTAATGTTCAAATCGCCTCTTTTTTTGTTTCTTTCAATATCATGGGCATTTATAACAATGATGATTTCTATTTTGTCCTTTAAAGATGACAACATTTGAACCTTCAAATCTTTAGGAAAGCCAGGTAATACTCTGGAAGCATGTCCATCATCAAATAGCTTTCCTCCAAATTCTAAATACAATTTGTTGTCAAAACGATTAACTCGTTCCATTATTTTCGCTGATTGCATCTTAATGTATTTTTCACTATCAAAAGCCATCTGTTCCATAGATTTCACCTCCAAACAACATATTGATTTTACCATAAAAAGACTTGTTTTTTTATAATATTTTAAATTTTCTCAAAGCTTTTATAATTCCGTCATTAGCAGCACTATCTGTTACATAATCTGCTATAGCTTTTATAGTGTCATAACCATTGCCCATTGCTACACCAATTCCTGCATACTCTATCATTTTTAAGTCATTGTCACTATCGCCGAAGGCTACACACTGCTCTGCCTTAATTCCTGTAATCTTTTCTAACATCTCCATGCCAGTTTTCTTGCTAACACCTTTTTGATCTAAATCAAATAAAATATAACCTCCATCAATAACATCTATCTCTTTTTCAAATTCAACTTGTACCTTTTTCATTTGTTGCTTTGTTCCTATTAAAGCGCCAGCCACTGGCAAAGCTCTTTCATTAGGATGTTTATCATATGAATTCATTTTTAATGAAGCTAATATTTGTTCCATCTCATCTATGTACACATATACATAACAACCATCTACAAATTTCCAAAAAATACCAATATTATGTTTTTGGCAATAATCGTTTATTTTTTTAAATAACTCTTTATCTATATACTTGACATCTAAAACATTTAAATCTTTATCTGCGAAAATATGACCATTGCAAGCAATATAATAATCAGGGAAAATTTTACCTTCAATTGAAGGTATCCCGTAATGAGGCCTACCACTAGCAATTATTACCTTTATCCCTTTTTCCTGTAGTAAGCGACAAGCTTCAACAGCACTTTCAACTACTGGCTCATTAATTCCTGCTGTCAAGGTTGAATCAACATCAAGAATAACTGCTTTTATTTCCATTTTATTTTTCTCCATAATAAACCACTTTATAACCTAACTTATAATAATCTTCAAATAGCTCATTGAATTCAATGTTTATATAATAAACTTCTTCATAAACTGGTTCTAACTTCATTTTATGTTCATCAAATGATACCCTATAGACAACCTGTTCATTGTTTTCTCTGACAAATATTAAATCCTTTGTTACATTTAAGATTTCATTAAAGTCATAAGGATATACAAAAGTTTCTGTAACTTCTTTTTCCTCAATTAAAGTAAATCCTTTGCTTGACACAATATAACATTTACCATTTACCTCTGTTAATGAAAAAAATTCAGAATTAAATAGTTGAATTTTACTTTTTAAAGTATAATCACTTAAATTATAACAATACAAAAAATTTGAATAATCAACCATATAAAAACAGTCATTACTTATCAAATATGTTAACAAATACCCCTCTAGCTCTTTTTTATTTCCTTCCTTATCTATTACATTACATTTGCCATTTAGATAAACAATATAACTATCATTTTCTGAATAATGCAGAAGCATACCTTCCTTAACATAAATGTCATCTTTAAATTCAATAGTAACACAATCAATTGTTTGATAGTTGTTTTTATCTTTTCCTATATATAGTTTATCACCAATATGAATCGCTTCATCAATAAACTGCGCTTCTAATTGATAGATGATTTTATGATCATTATCCATAAACATAATTTTGCTATCATTAGTTTCTTTATTTGATAAAATTGCTATTCTTGTATATTTAGAATACTTATCTTCTTTTTGACAGCCAAAAGAAAACAGAATTAAAAATGTAATTAATATAACTAAAAATATCTTTTTCATTTTAACACCTCTTATACACTGAAACCAAAAAGTCAGCTATACAATGTATTCTATCTATACTTTCCAGCTTGTTATTATCTTCTTTTGCAGTTGTATGATAATAAGGCATCATCCTCCATAATGATAAAATATCTTCATTATTTTTCAAATCCATATTATAGGTAACATTAAACTGTTCAATCAAATCAAATTGTTCAAGCTTATATCCCTCCTCTTTATTTAGATATGGGGTTTCATAAACAATTTCTTTTAACTGAAACAAATGATCTTCACCAGCAGTTACAGCAAATAAATACCCTCCTTTTTTTATTACTCTGGAAAATTCTTCATTTGAATAGGGACAAAATACACTCATCAACCCATCTAAAGCTCCTTCTTCAAAAGGCAGATGGAAAATATTTCCTACAAAACAGGTCGCTGATTTACATTTTTTACTGGTCATGATAACTCCCCTTTTGGAAATATCTACTGCATAAAAATTAATATCTTTTATACTTCCATTAATTATTTGTTGTAAATAATAACCAGTTCCACAGCCTGCATCTAAAAAGACATTTCCATCATCAAGATATTTGTTTGCCAGCATAATCAAACTATCAGTCAGCGGTTTATAATAATCCTTATTTAAAAAGTGTTCTCTAGCCTTTAAAGAATCGATATTATCTCCTGCACTCATGCTACTTTTTTGATTAGCCAAAATTAAATTGACATAGCCTTGCTTAGCAATGTCATAACTATGATTATTTTTGCATACGTAACGATTTTCGTCTTTAATAATTCTTTCCTGACATTTTGGACATCGTAACATCAATATATCCTCACGATGTAATTTTAACATAAAAAAAGAAAGTTTTTTACTTTCTCTTTTAATCTTCAATTTTTTCTAAATCGCCATAATCAATTTCGGTTGGAGTTTCTCTACCAAACATAATTGCTAATACTGTAGCATTTTCTGTTTCGTCATCCATCATTTCAACAACCCCTTCAACACCTGCGAAAGGACCAGTTAAAATTCTTACTCTATCTCCAACTTGATAATCAACCACAATCTTCTGATCGCTTTTACCGATTCTTCTTAAGACAGCTTCAATTTCTTCTTCAGGAACACTAAAGGGTTTAGCTCCACCACCAGAAGAACCAATGAATCCGGTTACTCCTGGAGTATTTCTTACTACATACCAAGCTTCATCTGTCATAATCATTTCAACAAATAAATATCCAGGGAACATGTTTTTAATTTTTTCTACTCTTTTACCATTTTTGTAGTCAACTTCTACATGTTCAGCAATTTCAATTCTAAACAGACAGTCCTCTAATCCCATTGTGATAATTCTTTTTTCTAAATTATCTTTTACTCTAGCTTCATGACCAGCATATGTATTAACTACATACCACTCTTTTCTTTCTTCCATTATGCTCCTACTCCGATCATAATTAAGAATTTTGAAATAACTAGGTCACATAAAACAAAGAAAATAGCAAATAAAATACAGAAAGCCAGTACTCTACCAGTATCAGACATTAATTCTGAAAACTTTGGCCATCTAATTCTTTTTATTTCGGTTGTTACGCCTGTGAAAAAACGTGAAATAGGATTTCCACTGCTTGGATTACTCTTTTTACCTTTTGATCTTGCCATAAATCCTCCTACTTGGTCTCTTTATGTAATGTATGCTTATCGCATTTTTTACAGTACTTTAATAACTCTAAACGTTCGCTTGAAGTTTTGCGATTTCGATTGGTTGTATAATTTCTTGATAGGCACTCACTACAAGTCATAATTACTTTATTGCGCGCTGAACCCATAATCAAAAACACTCCTTCATTCGTACTACTAACTTTAACATAATCATATTATCTAGTCAAACAAAGACTGCAATTTTTTTCGAATTCTTTGAATGTGATTATCTATTGTTTTAGCACTTACACCAAGTTTTTCACCCATCTCTTTATAAGAGTATCCCATATTCTTAAGTTGCAAAACTTTAGCTTCTGTTTTATTTAAGATTTCATATACTTCTTCCAACAAACAACTGCTTATCGCTATTGATGCTGGATCATTTCTTTGATCTATCAGATTTACATCTGACAAGTATATTTCTTCAACTTCATTTAACTTCATATCTAAAGATACTATTCGTGAATTGTGAGCATAATTATTTTTTCTTTCTTTTCGATAGGTGGCATACATTTCCCTAGTAATACACATAATCGCAAAGGTAGAAAAAGCCATATTTTTATCTTCTTTATAATAACTTACTGCTGTATATAAACCCACTAATCCTGCTTGATAGCCGTCATCAAAATGGAAAGAGTCTAACTTCCGACGTAATTGATAATACATTTTATAGATGATTGGTTTATAATTTTCAATCAATTTCTCTAAAGCTTGTTCATCATTACTTCTAATTAAGTACAATAACTCATAATCGTTATATCTTCCCATACCATCCCTCTTAACTATTTAAGTGGGAATCGTTGACTGTAAATTTGATAAAGTAGTACCGCACATGCAACAGAAGCATTCAGTGAGCCAATATCACTTTCCATTGGTAACATAACTTTTATGTCACAATTTTCCTTTACTAACCTGCGCATTCCTTTTCCTTCAGAACCGATAACCAAGACTACTGGCATATCATAGTCAACACTACGATAATCCACAGCATCTTTTACATCAGTACCAATAACCCAATAGCCTTCGTTTTTTAATTTATTTAGCGTTTGTACCAAGTTAGTTACTCTAGCAACTTTGACAATATCAATAGCGCCAACTGAGACCTTAGCTACTGTGCTATTTAAGGAAACACTTCGATTTTTTTCAAAAATTACTCCATCAACTCCAACACAAGCTGCTGTTCTTAAAATCGCACCAAGATTGTGAGGATCCTCTAAACCATCTAAAGCAACTAATAGTGGTTGTTTTCCTTGAGGAATTGATTCAATAATCTCTTCAATCGTGTAGATTGTGTATTCTTTAATTCGAGCTACATAACCCTGATGATTACCATTTACAAGATTATCCAAAACTTTTCTATCAACTATTTTGTAGTTAACATTGTTTTTCTTAGCTAGATATAATACATCATCGTCGTTTCTACTTTTTTGAATATATAAAAAATCAATTTCTTTATTTTTCTTCAACAAATTTAAAACAACATTCTTCCCATATACTAATTGTGCCATACTACTATTCTCCTAGTTTTTTAATTACTTCCCATATTTCTTCGATTCTTTGTGTATTAGATGTCAAAAACCAATAGCCCCATACCGCTTCAAAACCAGTAGAGGTTTTATAAGTTACAATATCAGTATTTTTTGGGGCTGCATGACTCTTTTGATTTCTTGCTCTTTTATATATTGTAAGCTCTTGCTGCGAATAATAATTGTTTTCAATTAAAAACATTGCTGCTTTAGCTTGAAACTTAGCGCTACAATATTTAGCGGCCAGCTTTTGCAAATCATTTACCTTAACCTCTTTGTCTATGATGTCTCTTTTAACAACTAAATTATAATGAGCATCACCAATAAAAGCCAATTGTAGAGAACTATATTTATTTGTTTCCATTTTAGTTTTCCTTTCTCTTTAAAAAAGGTTTTTTCAAACCTTTTTATAGAATATTTCTTTCCATTAAAATGGCACGGAATTTATCTGCAGTTTCAAAATCTTTCTGAGCTTTAGCTTGATTCCAACTGGCATAAATATTTTTATCATCTTCAGTCAAAATGACTTCATCAATATAGATACCTAAAATATATAGCATCTTTCTAATCGCATTATATAACTGCTCAACTTTAACAAAATCAATCTCTTTAACTCTTAAACTCTGATTTAATAATTTAACTGTATCAAAGATTACTTTGTAACCATTTGGTGTATTTAAATCATTAGCCATTGCTTCTAAGAATTGTTGATATTGATTATTATCATAATCCTGTCCAAATTCAATATTGTCCAGTTGTCTTTTAACTTCTACTTGTCTTAAAATCGTTTCAATCTTTGTAAGTTCAACCTTGCTAGTTTCATAAGTTTCTTCTGAATAAATTAAAGTATCACGATACTTAGCACTCAATAATAACCATCTAGTTAAATTAGCGCCGTTTTCAGCAATCACATCTTTAGCCCACTGAGTATTTCCTAAAGATTTACTCATCTTGCCTCCTTCAGTTTCTAACATGCCATTATGAATCCAATAATTAGCTAGATGATGATTATTACACATTTCTGATTGAGTCATTTCGTTTTCATGATGAGGGAATTTCAAATCTCTTCCTCCACCATGAATATCAATCATCTTATTGTTGAACTCTTTTCCAATCATAACCACACATTCAGTATGCCATCCTGGTCTTCCTGGTCCCCAAGGAGAATCCCATTTGATACCTTCTTCCGTTTTTTTCCACAAAACAAAATCTAGAGGATTTCTCTTTTGGTCATTTTCTTCAATTCTAGCACCTGCTAATAAATCTTCAACATTCTGATGAGATAATTGCCCATAATTTTCATCAGCATCAACCGAAAAATAAACATCACCGTTTACCTCATAAGCACTTCCGTTTTTTACAAGTCGACCGATGAAATCAATTATTTCATCCATAGTTTCAGTTACTCTTGGAGTTGCATCTAAAGGTAGTACATTTAAAGATGCTCTAACATCGTTATAAGCCTCAATATATCTTTGAGCTATAACCCCTTCATCTACCCCTTCTTCTAAAGCTTTATTGATAATTTTGTCATCAACATCAGTATAGTTGCTAACAAACTTAACTTTGTAACCTAAAGCTTCAAACACTCTTCTCAACGTATCAAAAACAACTATTGGTCTGGCATTTCCAATATGAGCATGATTATAGACAGTTGGTCCACAAACATACATTGAAACCTGTCCTTCAACAATTGGTTTAAAATCTTCAACTTTTAAGGTATAGGAATTATATAACTTCATACACTTTACCTCCCTCAATAGATTATATCATTTTTAAGTCTTAATTCAATTGCTTGCTTTACTACCCAAAGTTCATTTCCTTTTTTAGCACTAATACTAACTAAATCAGTTTTTATATTCGCTCTTCTAAAAATATCTGTGATAAACAAAGCTTCCGCTTCTTCAAAACCAGAAGTCAGTAAAATTGCAATCTTCATCTTTTGCCTTCTCGTTTATCTACATTGTAACATTTCTTATTTGTTATTAATTTGCTTTTCAAATAGTTAAAAATATATCCACAAAAAAATACTGAATAGTACATAATCCATTTTTTTCAGGAAAATACGAAAAACTAAAGTTAAGTATATTTTCTAAACCTTATCATCATTATCTTTTTGTGGATAAATATTTTTATCAAGCCCAAGACGTTCTCTATTAGCAGCTAGTTCTTTGGCGTATTTCTTTTCTCTTTTCTTTTGCTTAAAATACTTCCATATCAAAACAGAAAAGAGCATCATTTGCGAACAAAATGAGTATTTTTTGCGATTATTCATAATTATCATTCTCTCCTATTAAAATTATAAACATTTTCATCCTTTAATTCAATTTCTATAAATTTCCATAGTATAATTAAATCAATAAAAAGAGCCTTCAAATGAAATATTTTATAATATGTATTATTGGCCTTTTAGTTCAACTTTTATTTATTAAAGTAGAACTAAAAAACAAATACTTGCCAGCAGTTATTCTTAAAGGAACTGCATCACTAATATTTGTTATTTTAGGTTTTATCTGTAGCAAACAAAGTATTGACCTAGAATTTGCGAAAATGGTTAAATTTGGTTTAATCTTTGGCATGTTCGGAGATATTTTACTTAATTTAAGACATGTCTTCAAGAAAATTGACTCATTAATATTTTTAGTAGGTATCCTAGTTTTTTTAACTGGACATGTTTTTTATTTATTAGCTTTAATTCCCCTTTGTAATAATACATCTTTAGCTCTTTTTATCGGAGTAGTAATGACTATATTAATATTAATATGGATTTTTTCAAAAATTGAAGCAAAGTTGGCTTTCAAGATTTTTGGTGTCTTTTATATTGGGGCTATTGTTATCATGACTAGTGTTGCTTTAATCAACTATATAAGTAAAACCAATATAAATAGTTTAATATATTTAATTGGTGCTCTTCTTTTTACAACTAGCGATATTATTTTAATTTTTAATACTTTTGGAAAAGAAAGTAAGCCATCTCTGCGAATTGCTAATTTGTTACTTTATTATTTAGGACAACTGGCAATTGCCATTAGTTTGCTATTTATTTAAATGTTATAATTATTTAAAGGAGAATTAACAATGAAAATTTTAGTTTTTAGTTCATTAAATATCGACCATAATTATTATGTAAAAAATATTGCTAAACCAAAAGAAACTATTTTTGCCAAAGAATATAATGTTGTAGCTGGTGGCAAAGGTTTAAATGCTGCCATTGCTTTGGCTAGAAGTGGTGTTCATGTTTATTTAGCTGGTAACATCGGTAATGATGCTAAAGTCTTGGAAAAAGTATTATTTGAAAATAAAGTAGATACCACATATTTAAATAAAGTTGATCAGCCTAATGGTCATGCCATTATTCAGATTGATGAAACAGGTGAAAACTCTATTTTTATCTATGGCGGCAGTAATCAAACAATTACAACCGAATATATTGATTCGGTACTAACCAAATTTGGAAAAGGAGACTTATTAATTTTACAAAATGAGATTAATAATCAAATTTACTTAATCAATAAAGCTAGTGAACTTGGTTTAACTATCATGTTAAATCCATCTCCATTTAATGATGATATTTACACTTATCCATTAAATAAAATCGATTATTTCTTTATCAATGAAGTAGAAGGGAAAGGTTTTACTAATGAAACAAATCCTCTTAGAATTCTTGATGAATTAAAAGTTATGTATCCAAATGCTAAAGTCGTTTTAACTTTAGGTAATGTGGGAGCATATTATCAAGATGATAATCAAAGACTATTCCAAGAAGCTTTCAAAGTAAAAGCCATTGATACAGTAGGTGCTGGAGATACCTTTATGGGTTACTTCTCTTATGGTCTATCTTTAGGGTTTAATCCTTCTAAGTGTTTGCTTTTAGCTACTAAAGCTAGTTCAATTACAGTGCAAAGAAAAGGAGCAGCTGATTCTATTCCAACTTTGCAAGAAGTTGAATTACTCTAATAAGTAAATTAATTATTTTATTCAAGCATAAAAAAGACAAGTCCTAAAACTTGTCTTTTAGTTAGGTTTGTTAAATTCTCATTCCAACATCCCAAGCACGCCAGATGACTGTTCTTAAGTTTCCTACTTTTCTACAGTCGCCAACCAAATGAACATTTTTAGCTCTTGAAACTAATGGATTAGGATTGTATCCAACTGCTGAAATAACACTATCTGCTTTGATGTCAGTAACTTTTCCATCTTTGTCTTTGATAGTTACACCATCATCTCTAATTTCGGTTGCTACTGAATTTAAGTAAACTGGTGCTTTTTTATAAGCTAACATTTCTCTTAAGAATGAACTATTAGCCAAGCAAACTCCCTTAACCGCAATCAAGTCATTTTTCATTTCAACAACAACTGGTTTTTTGCCCTTCAAGATTAAATCATAAGCAACTTCACAACCAGTTAAACCTCCACCAATGACAACAACATTTTCACCAACTTCTGCGCCGCTTAAATAATCAGTCGCATCTATTGTTTTTTCAAAGCCTTTAACTGGTAAAGTTTTTGGTTTAGAACCAGTCGCAATAATTACTTCATCAGCATCTAAAGTGGTAATATCAGTAATTTCTGTATTGAAATTAACTTCAATCTCTTTTTCTTTTATTTCTCTACGATACCACTCAAGCAACTTTTGATCATTTTCTTTAAATGGGAAATTAGCTCCTTGAATAAATACTCCACCTAAAACATCACTTTTTTCATAGATTACTGGATGATGACCTCTAGCTTTTAACAGTAGTGCTATTTCCATTCCTCCAATACCACCGCCGACAATAGCTACTTTTTTAGGGTTATTAGTTTTTACCACCTTATATTTTTTAGTCTGCATAGTGATAGGATTTAAAGCACATCGTGCCATCTTTAAGGCATCAATTAAATCCTGGTCATTGGCACTACCTTCATATTTAGCCATGGTAAAACAAGCATTATGACAACGTATACATGGTTTGATATCTTCAACTCTGCCTTCCATTAATTTAGTGACCCACTGTGGATCAACCAAGAATTGTCTAGCGATACCTAAGCCATCAATTCTATTTTCTTCTATCGCTTTAGCTCCATCAGCTATATCCATATTACCAGCACAAACTACTGGAATATCAACAAACTTTTTAATGTGTTCTACATATTTAAGATTACAGTTTTTATCCATATATCCTGGTGGATGAGCCCAATACCAAGCATCATAAGTGCCATTATCGCAGTTTAACATATCATATCCTGCATCTTGTAAATACTTAGCTGCTTTTTCAGACTCTTCCATGTCTCTTCCAACTTCTACATATTCTTCACCTGGTAAAGCACCACTTCTAAATCCTTTAGTTTTAGAAACAACTGAATATCTTAATGATACTGGATAATCTTTGCCACATTCACGTTTAATTGCTTGAACTATTTCTACTGGGAAGCGATATCTGTTTTCAAAAGATCCTCCATACTCATCATCTCTAAAGTTAGAATATTTTAAGGTAAATTGGTCTAATAAATAACCTTCGTGAACAGCATGAATTTCTACTCCATCAACACCTGCATCCATGCATAACTTAGCAGTTTTAGCAAAAGCTTCCACTATTTCCTTAATTTCTTCTTTTGTCATTGGACGAGAATAGATATCATCTGCCCATCTGTTTGGAGTAGCCGATGCACTAGCAGTAATATAATCCATATCGAAGATAGGCTTACCTAAAGTACCAATTACTTTATTTTTAAGCATTAAAACCATTAAATGGTTAACTGCCATTGCTCTACCAAAACCAGCAGTTAATTGAATAAACATTTTTGCCCCTGTTTTATGGAATTCATCCATAAACTCTTTTAGTTTTTTAAATTTACCTTTGTTTTGGTATAGCCACATACCACCCATTGGATCTTTAATTGGCGCAATTCCTGGAATAACCAAACCAACATTGTTTTTAGCTTTTTCCATTAAGAAATTTGCCGCTTCTTTATCAAAATGGTTTGGTTCCATCCAACCAAAGATACTTGTTCCACCCATTGGACACATAACAATTCTGTTTTTAATTTCTACATTCCCTATTTTCCAAGGAGTAAATAAAGCATTATATTTCTCTTCCATTCTATCCCTCCACTTCAACAATACCATCTTCTTTTATAGTAATTGTCATTCCATCTTTTACATAATTTAAAAATTCATCACCCAATTGATCGACAACAGGCATAGTAACATCATCAATCCATACTTCCGCTAACACTGCACCAGCACAAGCTAATGAGTCAATAGCATTAGCAAACAACATACATGCTGGATTTCTTTTCATTGCACAAGCACAATATAATACCAAGCCACCAGTAGTTGAACCGATTGTCTGTGGTAAAC
>JAAZKG010000139.1 GCA_012799935.1 Erysipelotrichia bacterium
ATTCATACGTAATTCTACCTTTCTCATAACTCGATAAATACCTCCATAGACTATAGTATTTATCATAATACATACTTGGGACATTTTCCCGTATTAACACTTAAGACATTATCACGTATTAACCACACAATAAACCTAAACTCACAAAAATTAGTTGAATTAATCACTTTATTATGTTAGTATTACTTCGTTGCAATTCCTTTTTTGGGATTTCAACCGCTCTAAATAGGGTTTAAGAACGTAAGTCACCTTATTAGGCGAGTCTAAATGCTAAAAAAGGAGGTGTAAAGACATGTATTATGCTATTATTGAAGCCGGCGGAAAACAAATCAAGGTTGAGGAAGGTTCGGTTATCTATGTTGAAAAACTAGATGCTGAAGTTGATTCAGAAGTTGTTTTTGACAAAGTTGTACTACTTTCAGGCAAAACAACAAGAGTTGGAGCTCCTTATGTAAAAGATGTTAAAGTTAACGCTATCGTAGAAAAACAAGGCAAAGGTAAGAAGATTAAAATTTTTAAATACAAAGCTAAAAAAGGATCTTCTCGTAGACGCCAAGGACATCGTCAACCATATACAAAATGTAGAATTACAAGTATAGAAGTATAATTATGGTGAACGTAAAAGTTTTAAAAAAAGAAGATTTAATAAAAAGTCTAAGTATTTCAGGTCATGCTAATGCTGGCGATTATGGAAATGACTTAGTGTGTGCTGGTGTAAGTAGTATCTCAATTGGTTTAGCTAATGCGCTTGATAAACTGACACAAAGCTTATGCACAATTAATATCGATGAAAATCTTGTTTCAATTGAAGTCTTGGATAGTGATGTTTCTATTCAAATGATATTACAAACGGGAATTATTCAGCTTCAGACTATTGAAGAACAATTTCCAAAAAACATTAAAATCAAAATTACGGAGGTATAACCAATGAAGTTTACATTAAATATTCAAATGTTCGCATCTAAAAAGGGTGTTGGTTCTACAAAAAACGGTCGTGATTCTGCTGCAAAACGTTTAGGTGCTAAAAAAGCTGATGGGCAGTATACCAATGCAGGTTCAATCATCTATCGTCAAAGAGGAACTAAGATTCATCCTGGAAACAATGTTGGACGTGGTGGCGATGATACATTATTCGCTTTAACTGCTGGCGTTGTTAAATATGAGAGACTTGGTAAAAAAAGAAAACAAGTTTCTGTATATCCAGTTGCTTAATTAACCATAATCCCCATACTGGGGATTTATTTTTTAGTGAAAGGAGGAAACACAATGTCATTTATTGATATAGCTAAATTACGTGTGAAAGCTGGTAAAGGTGGAGATGGCATCGTTGCTTTTAGAAGAGAAGCCCATGTCCCTTTAGGCGGTCCTTTTGGTGGTGATGGCGGAAAAGGTGGTTCAATCATCTTTGAGGTGGATACTAACAAAACAACACTTTTAGATTTTAAATACACAAGATTATTAACAGCTGAAAGTGGTGGTAATGGTAAATCTAAGAAAATGCGTGGAGCTGATGGCAAAGATAAAGTAGTAGCTGTGCCTCTTGGAACGATAGTCAGAAATCTAGAAACTGGAACCATTATTGCTGATTTAACAAATGTTGGACAAAGAGCTGTTATCTGCAAAGGTGGACTAGGAGGTAGAGGTAATTTTAGTTTTAAATCAAGTAGAAATCCAGCACCTGATTTTGCTGAAAGAGGAGAAGAAGGGGAAGAATTTGATATTGAAGTTGAATTAAAACTTTTAGCTGATGTTGGATTAGTTGGATTTCCTTCGGTAGGTAAAAGTACAATTCTTTCAGTAGTCTCCAGTGCCAAACCAGAAATTGCTGACTATCCTTTTACAACACTTACTCCTAAACTTGGTGTTGTTAATGTTGGTGATGGTAGAAGTTTTGTAATGGCTGATTTACCAGGTTTAATTGAAGGCGCTTCACAAGGTCGAGGATTAGGACATGAATTTTTAAAACATGTAGAAAGATGTCGGGTTATTATTCATGTCATTGATATGGGGAACATAACAGGTAGAGATGTGGTTGAAGACTACACAACTATTAATCAAGAGTTAGAAACCTATAAATTAAATCTAATGCAAAGGCCACAAATAGTTGTTGCCAATAAAATGGATGAAGAAGGCGCAATAGAAAATTTAGAAAAATTAAAAATCGCTTATCCGGACATTGAAATATTTGAAACAGTTTCATTAATAAATGAAGGTTTACAACCAGTATTATATCGAGCAGCTGATTTATTAGATGTAACAGATCCGTTTCCTTTACAAGATAATGAAGAAGAAACTGAATTTGGTGTGGTATATAAATTTGTTCCAGAACCTGAACCATTTACTATTAAAAATTTAGGCAATGGTAAATGGTCTTTAGAAGGTGATAGAGTAACAAAATTGTTTAGAAGAACTAATTTTGAAAACCCTGAAGAAGTAATGAGGTTTGCAGTTTCTTTGAAGAAAATGGGTGTTAATGATGCCTTTTTAGAAAGAGGGGCTCAAGTTAATGATGAAGTTTATATTGAAGACTATGTATTTGAAATAACAGAATTTATTTAATTTCTTAAATAGTCTATAATAAAAGTGGTGATTTTATGATAACTTTTATTCGTGGAAAAATTTATGAGTTTAGTGCTGAACATGTTATTTTAGAAAATAACGGTATTGGTTACTATATTTATTTTAATCGACCTGAATTATTATCTCTGGGAGAAACAATGACAATATTTACATATCAGCATTTTAGAGATGATGCGACTGTTTTATATGGTTTTGCTGAAAAAAATGAACTAGATATTTTTCAAAAATTAATTTTGGTTAAGGGATTAGGACCTAAAACAGCAAGTATGATTTTAAGCAGATGTAAAAGTAGTGATTTAGTTATAGCTATTGAGCAGGGTGATGTAGCTTTCTTAAAGAAAATGCCTTCTGTCGGAACAAAAACTGCACAACAGATAATATTGGATTTAAAAGGAAAACTTATTGAGATTAGTACTGAAGAGACTTCCATAAATCAAGAACTTGATGAAGCAATAGAAGGATTAAAGTCATTAGGTTATAAAACTTTTGAAATTAACAGTATTAAATCACAACTTGTTAAAATGGATTGCAAAACAACAAAAGAATATCTATCAGAAGGCTTAAAAATGTTAAATAAACGAAGTGGAGGATAATATGGAAAGATTAATGAGTGCAAATGAATTAGAAAAAAATGAAGATGCATCATTACGTCCACAATCTTTGAATGAGTATGTTGGACAGGATTCATTAAAAGGAAATCTGAGAGTTTTTATTCAAGCAGCTAAAGAAAGAAATGAATCATTAGACCATTGTTTATTTTATGGTCCTCCAGGATTAGGCAAAACTACTTTAGCTTATATAATAGCTAATGAAATGGGAACAAATATAAAAGTTAGCAGTGGACCGGCGATTGAAAGAACTGGTGATTTAGCTGCTATATTATCATCATTAGAAGCTGGTGATGTATTATTTATTGATGAAATTCATCGTTTGCCAAAACAAGTTGAAGAAGTTTTATATCCTGCTATGGAAGATTTTGTCATTGATGTAATTGTTGGCAGAGATTCAACAAGCAGATCAGTTAGACTGGAATTGCCACCATTTACCCTAGTTGGTGCGACAACTCGAGCTGGAGATATTTCTGCGCCTTTAAGGGATAGATTTGGTATTATTTCAAAATTAGATTACTATAACCATAAACAACTTGGAGAAATCATTAAAAGAACTTCTCGAGTATTTCAAACAGAAATTGATAATCAGGCAGTAAATGAGTTGGCCACAAGAAGTAGAGGAACTCCTAGAATAGCTAATAGGTTATTTAGAAGAGTTAGAGATTTTGCTCAGGTTTTAAATGATGGATTTATAGATGCTGATATAACAAAAGAAGCATTAAATAGATTAAAAGTTGATAAACTTGGTTTAGATGATGTTGATGTTCGCTATCTGAAGGGAATTATTGAACGTTTTAAAGGTGGTCCTGTGGGAATAGAGGCTTTAGCTAGTTCAATTTCTGAAGAAACAACGACTTTAGAAGATGTTTATGAACCTTATTTATTACAAATTGGTTTTATTCAAAGAACTGCTAGAGGAAGAATTGCTACAGAAAAGGCCTATCAGCATTTAAAAATTGATATGCAGGATAGTTTATTTAATAATATCTAAATAAATAAAATTAATAGATATAAAATGCCATAAAAAAGAATGGCATTTTTTTGTTGAAAGAAAATTACTATGATATAATACTTTGTGGGAGTGAAATTATGAAAATTGTAATAACTACCGGTGGTACAGGTGGTCATATATATCCGGCGACCACTTTAGCTGACAAATTAATTATTGATGATAAAAACAACGAAATATTATTTATAGGTAACTATGATCGAATGGAATCAACAGAAATTCCTAAGTTAGGTTATCGTTTTATTGGTATTAAAGCAGCTAAATTCAATTCAAGCAAAAGTAAATTAAATTCAATTAAAATTTTATATAAAGCATATAAAGAATGTTTGCATATTTTAGAAGATTATGAACCTGATATTGTCATAGGTTTTGGTGGATATGTAACGGTTCCAGTAATTATGGCAGCTGTAAAATTAAAAATTAAGACAATTATTCATGAACAAAATTCATTGCCTGGATTAGCTAACAGGGTTTTAGGTCATTTTGTCGATAAAATAGTTGTTTGCTATGAAAGTGCAAAAGAGGCATTTAATAAAAAGAAAACTCTTATATTAGGCAATCCAAGAGAATCAACGGCTTTAAACTTTGTCAAAGATCCATCTATCTTTAAACAGTTTGGCTTGGACTGTTCGAAAAAAACGTTACTAATAGTTATGGGTTCCTTAGGTTCAGTTAGTGTAAATGAGAAAATGATGGGAATTTTAGAAGGATTAAAAAATAAGGGTTTTAATATCATCTATGTGACAGGAAGAAATAATTATCAAAAAGTTATAGAAAATATATCTGAAAGTAGTAATTTAAAAATTGTTGACTATATCGATCAATTAAATATTGCTGGCAATTGTGCACTGGTTATATCAAGAGGAGGAGCTACAAGTGCCAGAGAATATATGGCTTTAGGTATTCCAACTATCATTGTCCCTTCACCATATGTACCGAATAATCATCAATATATTAATGCCAAAGAAATGTTTGATAGGAAAGCTGCATATCTTTTAGAAGAAAAAGATTTAAATGTTAATAATACTATTTCAATTATTGATGAATTAATGAACGATGATGAAAAACTAAAACAAATGTCTAATGCAGCTAAAAAGATGTCATATCCAAATGCGGCTTATGACATTGTAAATTTGATGAAAGAAGTAGCAGGTAATAATTAATGGATAAAATTTTAAATAAATTAGAACAATATTGCACAATAGAGTATGATAAATCATTTAAAACTTTAACAACTTTTAAAATTGGTGGCTTAGCTAAATATGTAATTTATCCAAATGATGAATTTTCATTAAAATCGATTTTAGATATCTTTAATGAAAATAACCTTGCATACAAAGTATTTGGTTATGGATCAAATATTTTATGTGGTGATGATGTTTATGATGGTTTTATTATCAAATTAACAAGAAACATGAGTAATTATTACTTTGCAGATAATCAGCTCATAGCTCAAGCAGGTTGTTCAATTATTTCTTTAGCTTATAAAGCTAGCGAAAAATCTCTTTCTGGATTAGAATTTGCTACTGGGATTCCAGGAACTTTAGGTGGATGCATATATATGAATGCTGGAGCCTACAATAGTTCTATGAGTGATATAGTTGATTCGGTGAAAGTGATAAGAAATGATGGAATTGTTTGGCTGAGTAATGCCCAATGTCAATTTGGTTATCGCAGCAGTGTTTTCTTACATAATCCAGATTGGATAATATTAGAAGTAAAACTAATTTTAAAAGAAGGAAACATTATTGATATTAAAAATTTAATGAAAAACAGACAGAAAAGAAGATTAGAAACTCAGCCACTAAATTATCCAAGTGCTGGTTCTACATTTAGAAATATAGGTGATATATATGCTTGGAAATTAATTGATGAAATTGGTTATAGAGGCAAGAAAATTGGCGGAGCTATGGTAAGCGAAAAGCATACAAACTTTATTATAAATAAAGGAAATGCTAAAGCTAGTGATGTAATTGAACTATCAAATCAAATAATTGAAAAAATCAAAGAAAAACATGGTATTGAAATGATTATGGAAGTGGAGAAGTTTAATTGGGAAAAATAACTAAAAAAACTAAGAAAAGATTATCTAAAAAAGCAATATTACTGTTTATTTCGCTATTTATATTGTTTGCAGCTTGTTTTACATTGTATTACATGTCTGATTTAGCAAGAATTAGAAGTATTAAAATTATAAATAATGAATTTATTAGCGAAAATTACATTAAGTCGATTTTAGATTTTGAAATAAATGACAGCTTAATTACACTGTTTCCTAAGTTTAAAGAAAGAAAATTAAAGGAAAATAAAATTTTTAAAGATATTAAAATAAAAATTGAAGCAAACAATTGTGTAGTAGTATCTGTTAAAGAAAATCGTATTGTTGGACATTTTATTAGTGAAGGTAAAACAAGTTTTATACTTGGTGATGGAACTGTAATTGATTTTAAAGCTCAATATATTGATAATCTAGCTTTAATACCATTATTTGTTGATATTGAATTAGAAAAAATTAAATCACTTGCTATAGAGTTTAATAAATTGTCGTTTGATACCTTGAGTAGAATAAGTGAGGTTCATAATTTATCATTTACTTATGATAACAATATGGTAAAATTAGTCATGGATGAGGGATTTTATGTCTGTAGTTCAATAAAAGGTCTGCCTTATGTAGACAATTATGCTGATATAATTGCTTTTGAAGATAAAGTTGAAAATAAATGTATCTTAATTATTGAAGAATACTTAAAAGCGGTTAGAATTGATTGTTCAGAGATAGAATCATATATGGTTCAACCTGAAGAAAACAAAGGAGAGTAAGGATTATGACAATGAAGAAAAACACAAAACTTGGTGATATTAATGTTACTGTTGGAGCAATTGCTTCTTTAACTGGAGCTACTGTAAGCGAATGTTATGGTGTTGTAGGTATGGCTAGCAAACAATTCTTAAAAGATGGATTTGCTGTACTTTTAAAACAAGACAATTTTTCTAAAGGTGTTGTAGTTAAACAAACTGATAAAGGCTTGGAATTGGATATTTATATTATTATTTGTTACGGTGTAAAAGTAATTGAAGTTGTAACGGAAGTACAAAAGAAAGTTAAATACGAAATTGAAAGAGCCCTAGATATTGATTTTGCAGCAGTAAATGTCTTTGTTCAAGGTGTGAAAGTAATCGAATAGGTGTAACTATATGAAAGTACTTGATTGTAGAAGTTTTAAAGGAATGATTCAATCTGCTGCTAATCATTTGGAAAACAAACAGGACGAAATTGATAAATTAAATGTTTTCCCAGTTCCTGATGGCGATACTGGGACAAATATGAAAATGACATTTGCAGCTGGTGTAAATGAAACAGTTAATTATTTAAATGATTTTATCGGTGATACTGCCAAACAGTTTAGCAGAAACATGTTAATGGGTGCTAGAGGAAACTCTGGAGTTATTTTATCGCAAATCTTCAAAGGCTTTTCTAGCGCTTTAGCAGGACTACAAAAAGCAAGTGTTATGGATTTAGCTGATGCTTTTGTTAATGGCTCTAGAATCGCTTATAAAGCAGTTATGAGACCTGTAGAAGGGACAATTTTAACAGTTGTTAGAGAAATGGCTGATTACGGCAAGTTTTATGTTGAACAGAATCCGAAATGTACAGTTGAACAATATTTTGACTATATTCTTAAAATGGCACAAGAATCTCTTGAAAGAACTCCTGATATATTACCAGTATTAAAGGAAGTAGGTGTTGTTGATTCAGGTGGAGCAGGTTTTGTTACTATAATTGAAGGAATGAATTTATATCTTCAAAATAAGCCAGTTAAACTTTTTACAGCTCAAGAAGTCAGTCAAACTGTTGACAAAGGCTATTGTGTTGAAGTTTTGGTAAGTTTAAATGATTTATATAAAAGAGAATTTTCAATAGAAAGATTAACTAGATCACTTGGTAGAACATGTAACGATATTAATGTTATTAAAAATAATAATGAAGTAATTATTCATGTTCATACTAGTGCTCCTGGTGATATCATCAATACTGCTCATAGATTTGGTGATTTGGAAAAAGTCAAAGTTGAAAAGTATAGCAGTGAAAATGAAGAATGTTTTAATTATGATGAAGATATAAGGGCGAAAGAACAAAAGAAATATGCAATTATTTCTGTTTGTAATGGTGATGGTATTAAAAATCTATTTGAATCATTAAATGTAGATTATATTATTCATGGTGGTCAGACAATGAATCCAGCAACTGAAGATTTTGTGAATATCTTAAATAAGATAAATGCTGAAAATGTCTTTATTTTGCCAAATAACTCAAATATTTTCTTAGCAGCAAATCAGGCTAAGGATATTATTGATGATAAAAATGTGATTGTTTTAGAAACAAAAAGCATTCCTCAAGGAATTAGTGCTTGTATAAACTTTAATGCCGAATTGGATGTCGAAGACAATATTAAAAATATGAATATAGGTATTTCCTCTGTTAAAACCGGAAGTGTAACAAAGGCAATAAAAGATACTACTTATAATTCTTTAGAGATAAAAAAAGATAATTATATGGGAATTAATGATAAGGAAGTTTTAGTTGCTACTGATGACTTGTTAGAGGCTACATATGCTTTATTAGATAATATTATTGATGAAGATTGTGGATACATAACTATAATTTATGGTAGTCAGACCGATGAAGTTACCGCACAAAAAGTTTTAGATTATGCTGAAGATAAATATGACCTTGAAGGTCAATTAGTAAATGGTCAACAGGATTTATATCCATTTATATTAGGAGTAGAATAATTGAAAGATTATTCTTTTCTTAATTATGACTGTAAAATTAACGCCAAGATTAAAAGAAAATTTAAATAAAATGGGTATTAGTGAATTAACTGATATCCTTTCATATTATCCTTATCGTTATGAAGTAATTGAATACATTCCATATAAAGATTGGAAGATTGACGATAAAATAATAATTGAGGCAACAATAATAGATAAACCGAAAATCAATTATTATCGAAGAAACCAATCGGTTTTATATTTAAATGTTGTAAATGAAGATGATTATTTTAGAGTAACTATTTTTAATCGTCACTGGTTAATGAACTTAGAAATAAATAAAAAAATTACCATAATTGGAACTTATGAAGGTAATAATAAAATACTCGCAAGTAATATTAACACGCAGCCTTTAGCAGAACAAATAGGTATTAAACCTTATTATTCATTAAATAAAGGAATTAGAGAAAATACATTTTTAAGATTAGTAGAACAAGTAATTGAAAAATATGAAAATAAAATAGTTGATTTTATTCCTGAAACAATAAGAAAAGAAAATAATTATTTATCAAAAAAAGAAGCAATTAAACAAATTCATAGACCAGATACTCAGAAATCTCTTTTTAATGCTATTAATACTTTGAAATATGAAGAATTTTTAAAGTTTAATCTAATAATGGCTAAAAGAAAAAGTGATGCTTTCATAGAAGATTTAAACTTTATAAAAGAATTTGATATGGATAAAATAATTGAATTTATTTCTAGTTTGCCTTTTAAGTTAACAGATGATCAAAGTAAAGCTTTAGATGAGATTTTATCAGATTTAAAACAAGGGAAACAAATGACACGACTTTTACAGGGTGATGTAGGCTGTGGAAAGACTATTGTTGCTTTTATTGCGATGTATGCTACAGTATTGGCTGGAAAACAAGCGGCTATTATGGCACCTACTGAAATTTTAGCTAAACAACACTTTAATAATATGCAAAAATATTTTGCTGATTATAATGTAGAGATTGGAATTTTATATTCTTCACAAAATCTTCAAGAAAGAAAGGAAACTTTAGAAAAAATTAAAAACAAAGAAATTTCATTGATTGTGGGAACTCATTCTTTATTTCAAGAAGGTGTAGAATTTAATAAATTGGGATTAGTTGTTACAGATGAACAACATCGCTTTGGGGTTAAACAAAGACAATCCTTTTTGTTAAAGGGTGATTATGTTGATATGCTACTTATGTCGGCCACTCCAATTCCCAGAACCTTAGCTACAACTTTGTATGGAGATTTAGATGTAACTACTATTAGTCAAACACCATATTCCAACAAAAAAATTCACACAGTATTAATAAAACAAAATTCCTTCATTTCAAAAATAAAAGAAATTGAAGACTTACTAGATCAAAAAAACCAGATGTATGTTGTATGTCCTGCAATAGAAAAGGGGAGTGAAAATGTCAGAAATGTTAATGATATTTTTGTCAATCTAAAAAAACATTATCAAGGAAGATATAGTGTAGGTTTATTACATGGACAATTAGATAATGAACAAAAACAAATTGTAGAAAAACAATTCTTAAATGGTGCAATTGATATTTTAGTATGTACTACTGTAATTGAAGTAGGTATTGATGTTAAAAATGCCAATATTATGGTTATTTATGATGCCAATAGATTTGGTCTTTCACAATTACATCAATTAAGAGGAAGAATTGGACGAGGAAAAAAAGAAGGTTATTGCTTTTTATTGACTTCTTCAAAAGAAGATGAGGTAATAGAAAAGTTAAATGTAATCGTTAATAATAATGATGGTTTTATAATCTCTCATTATGATTTAAAATTAAGAGGTCCAGGTGATATTTTAGGGTATCGTCAAAGTGGTTTACCTGCTTTTGTTTTAGGAAATATAATAAAAGATAGTGAGATATTAAATAAGTCATATAATGATGCTAAAAAAATAATTAAGGATTTAATTAATTATCCGTTGATAGATGAATATTTAAAACAATCAGAGAATGAAGGTGTTCTTATTTCTTAGGTATGATAGAATAATAAAAAGGAAGTTTAAAGATGAGTACAATTTATGAATGGTTAGAAAAAAACTATAACATTACTATAACAAATAAACAGGTGATAGAAGATGCTTTTACTCATGCTTCATACTTAAATGAAAACAAAGATTTTATTGGAAATGATTATGAAAGAATTGAGTTTTTGGGTGATTCTATTGTAGGAATGTGGGTTGCTAATAGATTGTTTAATCATAAACCATCTATAGATGAAGGTAAGATGACTACAATGAGAGCTCAAATTGTTTGTGAGAAATCATTAGCCAATTTTACAAGAAAATTAGCTATAGCTAAATATATCAAGATAGGTATTGGAGAAGAAAAAAGTGGAGCAAGAAATAGAAACTCACTATTAGCTGATGTTTTTGAAGCATTTATTGGTGCTATTTACTTAAATGGAGGTATGAAGGCAGTAGATAAAATTCTAAAAGATACGATTGATATTGTTAATCACCCCGAACTTTCTGAAATAGTTGATTATAAATCAAAATTGCAAGAATATGTTCAATCAGACACTAGAGCAGTATTGAAATATGAGTTATTATCTGAAAAAGGACCATCAAACGATCCTTTATTTGAAATGGGAGTATATTTAGATGATGTTTTACTAGGAAAGGGAAAAGGGAAAACAAAGAAAAAAGCTGAACAATCAGCAGCAAAAGAAGCACTTGGAAAGTTGGTAAAATAAATGGATATTGAATCTTTATTAGAAAAAATTGATTTAAGTCAACAAGCCCTTAATTCATTGAAAAGGGTTGTTTTATGTCGACCTCAATTAGATAAAACTAACAATTTAATAACTATAAAAGTTATTAATGATCATTTTTTAAATTATGAAGTTATTGAAGAATTAACATCAAAATTATCAGATTATTTGAAACTTCCTGTAAAGCTTACTTTTAAAATCACTAATCAAGAAATCAATTTTTCCGAAATAATGAATTATATTGAATATTATAATAGGAAAAATGAAACAGCTTTAAAAATAATCCCTGTAATTGAAAATGATAAGATTTATATAAATCTCGATGATAGAAATATTTTTAATTCTTTAAAAAAATTCCTTAATAACTTAGGTATCAAAAAAGAAATAAGTGTCAAAATTAATGAAAATATTATTGAAACTGAAAAGATAATTTCTTTAGATGAAAACAATTCTTTTAAAACAACAAATGGAAAATATAAAAGTAAATTTAATGGTAATAAAGATGATTATTTATATTTAACTATGAATAAAATTACCGCTTCTAATAATAAGATTTGTTGTAAAGGAAAAGTTTTCTCTGTTGAATTAAGAAGTTTAAAAAGTAAAAAGGGCAACATGTTTACAATTGAAAAGTTTATTGTTACTGATTTTTATGATGCTGTAATTGTTAAAAGATTTATTTCTGATTCCATGAATGAAAATATAAAAATGTCTGTTGAAGAGGGAATGTGTGTTGCAATATATGGTGAAGTTAAATATGACATTTATGAAAAATGTAATGTTTTTGAATTAGATTTTATTGAAGAAATGAAACAAGATCCTTTCATCAGATATGATGATTATTCTGGTTTAAAGCATGTTGAATTACATGCTCATACAAACAGAAGCGAATATGATGGTGTTTCTGAAACTGAAGAAATCGTAACTCAAGCTTTCAACTTTGGTCATAAAGCAATTGCTATTACTGATAATAGTGTAGTTCAAGCATATCCATTGGCTCAACATATACATAAAAAACTAGAAAGAAATAATCCAAATAATGATTTTAAAATAATTTACGGTATTGATGTAAAAATTGTTCCTGATAAATTAAATATCGTATACAATCCAACAGATGAATTACTAATTGATAAAGAATACTGTGTTTTAGACTTAGAAACTACAGGTTTATCTACTAAATATGACCATATAATTGAATTTGGTGGAGTAATAGTTACAAAAAATACAATTACTGAGGAAAGATTACAACTTTTTATCAAACCTCCAATTGAACTTCCAGCATTTATTGTTAATAAAACCAACATAACAAATGAAATGTTGAAAGATGCTTTACCAATTGAAAAAGCGATTGATAAAATTATTGATTTTATTGGTGAAAGAGTAATTGTAGCTCATAATGCTGATTTTGATTTTAATTTTATAAATGATACTTTAATAAAATTGGGAAGAAAACCTTTAGAAAATATCTGTTTAGATACTTTAAATTTAGCTAGAGAGACAGTAAAAGATAGAAAATACTATCGTTTAGGAGTAATAGCTAATTATTTTGATGTTGAATATGATGAAAGTATAGCCCATAGAGCTGATTATGATGCAGAAGTGTTAGCTAATGTTTTGGTTAGGATGTTTCCGATGATTCCAGATTTTGAAAATATGACTTTCAGACGTTTGCAAAATGAGCAAGAGGAAGATATTTTTAAAAAAGCACGTCCTTATAGTGCAACGTTATTAGCTAAAAATATGGCTGGAATCAAGGATATCTATGAATTAGTAACTCTATCTCATACTGATTATTTAACATATTATGCCAAAGAAAATGCTAAAAAAATTGATGCTGATGTTTCTGCTGAACCTAGAATAGTAAAATCTGAAATTGAAAAAAGAAGAAATAATATTCTAATTGGAAGTTGTGACCAATATTCTGAACTTTTTGAAATCGCCTGTAATAGAAGTTTATCTGATTTAAAACAATGTATGAAATTTTACGATTACGTTGAATTACATCCTTTAGAAAATTATGAATATTTAATAGAGGTTGGTTCTTCTTTTGATATGGAAAGAATCAAAATAATAGTAAAAGATATCATAAAAATAGCTGATAAGTTAAATAAACCTATTATCGCTAGTAGCAACCCTTACTATACTCATCCTTATCAAAAGATTGCTCGTGATATTTACATTATGGGAAAAAGAATTGGTGGTTTAAGGCATCCTATGTATCCAACAAACCGCGAAAAAAGAATACTGTTTAATTCTCCCAATCAACATCTAATGACTACTAAAGAATTATTAGAAAAGTTTGCTTGGACTGGAAGGGAAGTTGAATTTGTCATAACCAATACAAATATGATTGCTGATATGATTGAAAAAGAATATCCGATTCCAAGTGAACTAATAACACCAACTATTGAAGGCTGTGAAACAATTTTAAAAGAAGAAGTATACAAAAATGCTCATAATATTTACGGTGAAGTTTTACCAGAAATAGTATCTGAAAGAATTGAAAAAGAGTTATATAATGTTATTAATAATGGTTATTCAGTTCAGTATTATATAGCTCATCTATTGGTAAAACAATCGGAAGAAGATGGTTATCCTGTAGGAAGCAGAGGTTCTGTTGGTAGCAGTTTTATAGCTACTATGGCCAATATTACTGAAGTAAATCCTCTTGTTCCACATTATGTATGTCCAAAATGCAAATATTCACATTTTTTTACCAATAATGAATACGCAAATGGTTTTGATTTACCTAAAAAAGATTGTCCAAATTGTGCCACTGTTTTAAACAGAAATGGCCATAATATACCTTTTGAAACTTTTTTAGGCTTTGATTGTGATAAAGTTCCAGATATTGATTTAAACTTTTCAGCAGAGTATCAAGGTACAGCAATGCAACAGGTTAAAGATATCTTTGGTAGCACTCACACCTATCGCGCTGGAACAATTGGCACAGTAGCTCAAAAAACTGCTTATGGTTATGTAAAAGCCTATTGTGAAGAAATGGAGATTCCATATTTTTCTAATGCTTTTAGCGATGTATTATCTAAAATGTGCGAGGGGGTAAAACGAACAACTGGTCAACATCCTGGTGGAATTGTTGTCATACCTAAAGAAAAGGATGTACATGATTTTACTCCAATTCAATATCCAGCAAATAATCCTTTTAGCGAGTGGCAGACAACACATTTTGCTTTTGCTGACCTACATGACAATATTTTAAAGCTTGATATTTTGGCTCATGTAGATCCAACATCTATTAGGTTGTTGTCAATGTTTTCTGGAGTTCACTATAATGATGTTCCAATGAGTGATCCTAAAACATATCAGTTATTTTATTCAATTGATTCATTAAATATTTCTGATCCAGATGATATGTATCATGAATTAAATGGAGCAGCAGGGTTACCAGAATTTGGTACTCGCAACATTCGAAGAATTTTAGATAAAACTAAACCATCAACATTTAATGAGCTGGTTGCTATTGAAGGAGTTACTCATGGTACGGATGTTTGGGCTAATAATGCAGAAGTATTAATAGAAGAAGGAGTTTGTACTTTAAATGAGGTTATTTCATGTCGTGATGATATTATGACTTATTTAATAACTAAAGGGTTAGAAAAGATTACTGCCTTTGAAATAATGGAATCTGTTAGAAGAGGCAAAGGTTTAAAAGATCAGTGGATTAAAATAATGAAAGAACATGATGTTCCAGATTGGTATATCAATTCTTGTTTATTAATTAAATACATGTTTCCTAAAGCTCATGCTGTTGCTTATGCGATGAATGCTGTTAGAGTTGGTTGGTATAAGGTTCATGAACCAGCAGCTTATTATGCTGTTTATTTCTCGTGCAGATGTGATGCGTATGATATCGAAACAATGTTACAAGGTAAAGTTGCTATATATAATCGATTAAAAGAGATTGAAGATAGAATAGTAGCTGGAGAAAAAGTTACAAAAAGGGAAGAAGATTTAGTACTGGTATTAGAGATAGCTTTAGAAATGTATTTAAGAGGGTATCATTTTAATAATATATGTATTGATAAATCACAAGCCAGTAATTTTATCATAGATCCTGATGATGAGTTTGGAATTATCCCTTCATTTACTAGTGTTGACGGATTAGGTAAAGCAGTTGCTGATTCTATTGTTGAACAAAGAGAGAATCAAAGTTTTATTTCTAAGGAAGACTTGCAAAAAAGAACAGCAATAAACAATACACAAATGGCATTTTTAGAAAGAATGGGAGTATTAGATCATTTGGAAGAAGAAAATCAATTATCTTTATTTTAAAAGGAGAAAATATTTTATGACTTATATTTGGGCTCACAGAGGAGCAAGCGCCTATGCGCCAGAAAATACAATGGAGGCCTTTAAATTAGCTATTAAACAAGGAGTTGATGGTATTGAATTGGATGTCCAGCTAACTAAAGATGGTGTGGTTGTGGTAATTCATGATGAAACCATTGATCGAGTTAGTGATAATAAAGGTTTTGTCAAAGACTATGATTATCAACAATTAATAAACTTTAATTTTAATAATAACAATCAGGATTATCCATTTTGTAAAATTCCCACTTTAGAAGAAGTCTTACAGCTTATAAAACCAACGAAATTAACATTGAATATTGAACTTAAAAATTCAGTTTTCGAATACACTGGTATGGAACAAAAAGTCTTGGAACTAGTAAAAAAATATGAAATGGAAGATAGAGTAATATATTCTTCATTTAATCATTATTCAATTGTTAAGATATTGAAACTAGATCCTAGTGCAATATGTGCTTTTTTGCATAGCGACAAAGTTATTGGCATGGCTACTTATGCTAAAAGTTATAATGTAAAATACTTGCATCCAGCATATTATGTATTACTAGATCAAAATTATCTTAAAGAAGCTAGTGAGAACAACATTTTAATAAATACTTGGACTGTAAATGATCCCATATATATTTATGAAGCTTTAAAGACAAAAGTAAACGCAATTATTACAGATTATCCAGATAAAGCAATGTTAATCAGAGATGATTTTTTAAAAGAAAAGTAAAAAATATAAAAAAAACTTGATATCTTTATAAAAATAGAGTATTATGATTATGCAATAAGGAGCGAGAAATCGCTCCTTATATATTGCTTTGGAGGGAAAATGTTAAGTATTCAAAAAATAGAAAGTTTAATTAAACCAATATTAGAAGCTAATAATATTGGAAAATTCAAAGTTTCACGAAAACTAGGCAAAACACCTATCTTAGAAATATGTATTAAGAAAATTGATGGTGAAATTGACTTAGATATCTGTGAAATTGTTTCCAATCAGATTTCAGAGATATTAGATCAACATGATGATTCTAATCAACCTTATCTTTTAGATGTCTGTTCCTTTGGTGCTGAGGAAGTCTTGGAAAATGAAGATGAAATTATTAATCATATTGGTGATTATGTCCATATTGAATTAAAAAATCCAGAAAAGGGAATAGATTCAATTGATGGAACGCTGACTAGTTTTGAAGATAATATTTTAAATATTACTTATTTTATAAAAGGTGTTAAAAAACAAACTAATATCAACTATGATAATGTTAAGTTGATAAGATTAGCTGTAAAAATATAAGAGAGGAAAGTTATGGATTTAAAGAAAATTGTAAGTGCGATTGGAGCAATTGAAGAAAACAGTAATATTTCAATTGAAATAATTATTGATGCACTTAGCGAAGGACTAAAAACGGCTTATTATAGATTTATTGATGTTAAAAAAGATTCAAATTTGCCTAAACCTAAATTAAGAGTAGATGTTTCAAAAAAGGGAGAAATCAAACTTTATCACATTAAAACTGTTGTTGAAGAAGTTAATGATGATGAGTTAGAGTTACAATTAAATGAAATAGTTGAAGTTTATCCAGAGGCAAAAATAGGTGATGAAATAGAAAAAGAAGTTGATATTAAAAACTTTGGAAGAAAAGAAATTTCTAACCTAAAAAATGTCTTTACTCAAAAAATCAAAGAAGCCCACAAAAGAAATTTATTAGATAAATATAAAGATAAAGTTGATGATATTGTTAATGCTGTAGTGGAATCTGTTGAGGATAAATTTGTATTGGTTAAAATAGATGAATCTGACTTGGCATTATTAGCTCAAAGAGAACAAATTCCTTATGAAAAATATTACGATGGTCAAAGACTAAAAGTCATTATCAAAGAAGTAAGCGATAAAACAAAAGGAGCTCCAATTACTGTTTCAAGAGCTTCAAAAAATTTAGTTAAAAGATTATTTGAACAAACTGTTTCTGAAATTTATGATGGTACAGTAGAAATAAAAGGGATTGCTAGAGTGGCAAATAATAGAACAAAGATGGCAGTGTATTCAAAAGATCCTAATGTTGATGCTATTGGAGCCTGTATTGGAAATAGGGGTTCAAGAGTTTCTGCTGTTATTTCGGAAATAAGACAACAAGATAATTCATTAACTCAGGAAAGTATTGATATTATTGAATGGTCTGATGATTATATTGAATATGTTAAAAATGTTATGAAGCCAGCTAATATAATTGGTGTAATTCCTAAAGATGATGCTATTCAAATTGTTGTTGAAGATGATCAACTATCTTTAGCAATTGGTAAAAAAGGAATTAATGCTCAATTAGCCTCTGAATTATTATCTAAAAAGGTTGATATAAAAACAGCAACTGCTTTAGAAGAAGCTGGAATTGATTGGCAGACAGAAATGGCACAATATATTGCTAAAGAACAAGAAAAACGTTTAAGAGAAGCTGAAAGAAAAGCTGCTGAACTTGCTAAAGCTGAAGCTGAAAGAAAAGCAAAAGAATTAGAACAATACTTGCAACAGAAAGCCTTAGAAGCTGAAAAAATGGAATTGGTTGACGAAAAATCTGAAGAAGTTATTGATTCACATGATGAACTTAGCGAAATTGAAGTAATTGAAGAAGTAAAAATAGATGAAAAAATAAAAGAAACAATAAAAGATGTTGTTGAAGATGTTGTTGAAGAATCAGAAGAAGAAATTGAACTTCGCAAAGCTAAAATTGCTGCTAAAGCTGCTAAATATGTTTCTAAGTTTGAAAGTTTGGCAGATGCAAGTAAAGAAGAGGAAGAAAAGACAACTTCAAGAAGAAAAAGAAAAGAAACAAAAGAAGAAATCGAAGCTAGAGAAATCAGAGAAAAGATTGAAGAACTTAAAAAACAAGAATATGAAATCAAACCTGAATACACTGATGAAGAACTTGAAGAGTTTGAAAATCCAGATGAAGATTACTGGTACTATGATGATATAGACTTTGATGAATTCGATAAGTTTTACGATGAGGAATAAAGTTGAAAAAAAGAAAAATTCCTATGAGAAAATGTATTATTACAAATGAACGTTTTCCAAAAAAAGAATTAATTAGAGTTGTTAGAACTCCTGAAAATGAAGTTGTTGTTGATTTAAGCGGAAAAATGAATGGTCGAGGTGCCTATTTAAAAAAAGATAAAGAAGTGTTTACCTTAGCAAGAAGTAAAAATCTTCTTGCTAAGCAACTTGAATGTGAAGTAAAAGAAACTGTTTATGATGAATTAGATTCATTGTTATAAATTAAATGAAAGGTGGTGCAGTTATGACAAATAAAAAAGCAAATAATAAAAGAAAAAGAAATAACAGCAATAAAAAGTACAGTGGTAATTATGTCAGAAAAAATCAAGCAGCAAAGGATTGTACTTATCAAGAAGGCATCACTGTTAAAGAATTAGCAGAGAAAATTAATAAATCACCAGCTGATATTATTAAATTCTTGTTTATGTTAGGTAAAATGTATACCGTTAATACATCTTTAGATGATGAAACAATAGAATTAATTGCTTTGGAATACAATATAAATATAACCAAAGAAGAAACAGAAGATTCGGATTCATTAGAAGATGATATTGTTGATAATCCAGAAGATTTAGAAGCAAGAGCTCCAATTGTAACTATAATGGGACATGTTGACCATGGTAAAACTACTTTGCTAGATTTTATAAGAAAAACTAATGTTACAGCTGGAGAATTTGGTGGCATTACTCAGCATATTGGTGCTTATCAAACAAATGTTCATGGGCAAAAAGTAACATTCTTGGATACTCCAGGACATGAAGCTTTTACTGCTATGCGTTCTAGAGGGGCTAAAATGACAGACATTGTTGTCGTTATTGTAGCTGCTGATGATGGTGTTATGCCTCAAACAAAAGAAGCAATTGACCACGCTAGAGCAGCAGATGTTCCTATTATTATTGCTATCAACAAAATTGACAAACACAATGCAAATGTTGATAAGGTCTATAATGAATTAGCAGACTATGGTTTGATACCTGAAGAATGGGGTGGAGACACTATGTTTACAAAGATTAGTGCTAAATCTGGTGAAGGTGTTCAAACATTATTAGAAATGATTTTGCTGTTATCTGAGGTATTAGAGCTTAAGGCTAATCCTGATAAATTGGCTACAGGTACTGTAGTAGAAGCAAAATTAGATAGAGGTAGAGGCCCAGTAGCTACTTTATTAGTTCAAAATGGCACTCTTGATTCCAGTGACTGTTTGGTAGTTGGAACAGCATTTTGTCGAATCAGAAAAATGACTGATGATAAAGGTAAAGAAATTAAAACTGCTAAACCATCAACACCTGTTGAAATAATCGGTTTATCAGATGTTCCTGAAGCAGGTGATCATTTTAAAGTTTTTGCTGATGAAAAGCGTGCAAGAGCTGTAGCTGATAGAAGAACTCAAGCCAAACTTGAACTTGAAAGAAGAACAATAGGTTTATCTCTTGATGACATTGCTACAAGAATAAAAGAAGGTGATTTAAAACAGCTTGATATTATTATTAAAGCTGATGTTGCTGGTAGTGCTGAAGCTGTACAAAGTTCGATGGAAAAACTTTCCAATGAAGAAGTAAAAATTAGAGTTTTAAGAGCAGCAGCAGGTGGAATTACTGAGTCAGATATAATGTTAGCTACTACATCAAATGCGATTATTTATGGTTTCAATGTTAGACCAAATGCAACTGTTAAAAGAATGGCAGAAGATAATAATATTTCTATAAGACTTCATAACATTATTTATAAGGCTTTAGAAGAATTAGAATCAATTATGAAAGGTATGTTGGCTCCAGTCTATGAAGAAGTTGTCTTAGGACAAGCAACAGTAAGACAGTTATTCAAAGTAAGCAGAATTGGTACTATTGCTGGTTGTATGGTTGATGATGGAATCATAAAAAACAATTGTGGTGTTAGATTAATTAGAAATGGTGTGGTTATATACACTGGTAAATTAGGTTCACTACAACGTTTTAAAGATAATGTCAGAGAAGTTAAAGCTGGCTATGAATGTGGTTTAACGATTGAAAGATATAATGATATTAAAATAGATGATATTATTGAAGCATTTGAAGACCAAGAAGTAACGGAGTAAAGTATGTCACTAAAGAAAGAACGTTTACAGTCTGAAATTTTAAGATATTTAACCATGATAATTAGAGATGATGTCAAAGATTCAAGTGTTGGATATGTAACTGTAACTGATGTAATATTAAATAATGACAGTTCCATTGCTAGAGTATATGTTACTTTTTTGGATAAATATCAAAAAGATGAATATCGTTTAGCTGCATTAAATAAGGCTAAAGGCTTGATTAGAAGTAAATTATCAAAAAAGTTAACAATTAAAAAATGTCCAGAAATTATCTTTGTATTAGACACATCACTTCAAAATGCTAATCGTATTGACGAAATTATTAATCAATTAAGTAAAGAGGAGGAGAAATAGATTCTCTTCTTTTCTCTGTATGCTTATATGCTAATATGTTATAATATGATAAGAGTTTAGATATGAAAAAAGATTATGTATTAGGTATTGGCGCAGCAAATATAGATATCAATGGAAAAAGCAATAAACCAATCATTTTAAATGATTCTAATCCTGGACATATGTCTATTTCTGCTGGTGGAGTTACTAGGAATGTCTTAGAAAACTTAGCAAGGATGGGTTGTCCCTGTAAAATTATTACTGCTATTGGTGATGATAATAATGGTAAGTTTATTAAAAAACACTCAACACAAGCGGGAATAGATTTTTCATATGCTTTAACTGTTAAAGACGAAAATTCTTCTTCTTATTTATGCTTGTTGGATGAAAAAGGGGATATGTATATTTCTTTAAGTGATATGAAAATTGTAAACAATATTACCGTTGATTATCTAAAGAAAATTGAAAATGTAATTTTAAATGCTAAGATTATAACTATTGATCCATGTCTATCAGAAGAAGTTATTGATTTTATTTGTCGTAATTATTCAAAAACAAAAGAGATATTTTGCGATCCTGTCAGTAGTGCTTATGCCAAAAGAGTTAAGAAATATTTACCATATATTCATACTATAAAACCTAATGAAATGGAACTTGAAGTATTAACGAATCATCCAACTAAAACAAAACAAGAAAAAATTGAAGCTTGCAAAATACTAGTTGAAAAAGGTGTAAAAAGAATTTTTCTTTCTCTTGGAAAAGGTGGTTGCCTATATTATGATTGTTTAGGTAATTGTCTTACAAGGTCATTTAGTGAGGTGAAAATGATTAATGCTTCAGGAGCAGGTGATTCTTTTATGGCTGGTGTAATTTATGGTTATGTTAATGATTTTGAGATAGAAAAAACGTTAGATTATGCTTTAGCAGCAGGAATTATTGCAATAAGCACAACACATACTATTAATCCTGAAATGGGTTTAGATAAAATTGAAGATATCATTCGAAAAGAGAGAGGTTAAAAATGAATTTAAGAAATTATTTAAGTATTACAGATGAAATCGCTCAAGCAATTAAAGAAGGTAAACCAGTTGTAGCATTAGAATCAACTATTCTTTCACATGGAATGCCTTATCCTGAAAATGTTAAATTTGCTCATAATGTAGAAAATATAGTTAGGGAAAATGGTGCAATTCCGGCAACAACAGCTATTATTGATGGTAAATTGAAAGTAGGTTTAAATGATGATGAATTATTATTAATGTGTAAAGGGGAAAATATTGGTAAAGTTTCTAGAAGAGATGTAGCTACCTACTTAGCTACAAAGAAAAATGGAGCAACTACAGTTGCTACTACTATGTTAATAGCTGAAATGGCAAAGATACCTATTTTTGCTACTGGTGGAATTGGTGGTGTTCACAGAGGTGCACAAGAAACAATGGATATTTCAGCTGATTTACAAGAATTAGCTCACACTAATGTAGCGGTGGTTGGAGCGGGTTGTAAATCAATCTTAGATATTGGGTTAACTTTAGAATATCTTGAAACCATGGGAGTTCCAGTTTTAGGATATCAAACTAATGATTTTCCAGCATTCTATACAACTAAATCAGGTTTCAAGGTAGATTATAATCTACCTGATGCTGTAACAGCTGCAAAAATAATGAAGACTAAATGGGATTTAGGATTAAATGGTGGGATTTTAATTGCTAATCCAATTCCAGAGCAATATGCTTTAAATTTCGATGAAATGGAAGCTGTAATTAATCAAGCTTTAAAGCTAGCAGATGAAAAAGAAATAAAAGGAAAAGAAACAACTCCATTTTTACTAGCAAATATTAAAACTATTACCAAAGGAAAATCATTATTAAGCAACCTACAATTAGCTTATAATAATGCAAAAGTTGCAAGTAAAATTGCGGTTGAATATGCAAAATTAAACAAGTAAACAGTTTATAAAAACTGTTTTCATTTACATTTTCAACTATTAATGTTATATTTTATTTGTAAAATCACTAGATAAAAAATAAAAATCGAAACTTTATTTGAAATAAAATTAACCTAATGTAAAAGAATATACTATAGGATTTTTTAAAATATTATAAAGGAAAAATAATAATTGATTTCTTTTAAAAAAAAGAAATAATTCCACATTTTAATTATTATAGTAACATTGTAAATAGATAGATGTTTATTATATTTAAAGAATATATTACAAAAAGGAGGGAAGATTAAAAATAAATAATAATTTTGATTTTAATAAAATATTATAATATCTATTGATTACTATCTATTTTATTGTTTATTAATTAAAGGAGATTAAAAATTATGAAAAAAATTATCAAATTAATACTTGTAATATCATTTGTATTTACAACATTAATTGGTTGTGGTGATAAGGAAATAAGCCTTGAACCTATTGCTGAAAATGCTTTGGC
>JAAZKG010000140.1 GCA_012799935.1 Erysipelotrichia bacterium
CCATTATCAATCATAATCTTGTTAGCAAACATGATTGAAACTCTAACATCACCATCAGAAAATAGATGTTTCTCCAATAAAAATAACATCGCATCAATAGCTATTTCAGTACATCCTTTAGTAGGTTGATTAATCATCGCAGCTAACTCCTGTTTCTGCTCTTCTGTCAGTTCAGTTTTAACTCCAACATTTAAATCTTTCATTAACATATCATGTAATTTTAACAAAAAGTCAGCATCGGCCTGTTCTTCTGGATTATTTAGAATATGATAGAAAGTTTCTTTAAAGTTATCTGCAGCAATAGCTACTTCACTATCTCTTTTATTATTTTCTAAAAGCTCTGCTACTTCATCATACTCAATTTCATATCTTGCTAAGATAAGAGCATTGTAAACATAATCAACGATTTTTTCATTGACCAATTTAACATTCTGAAGTCTAGTAAGTTTAAACTTATTTCTCATAGCCAACACCTCCCCTTTCTATGACAAAATTATATAACCGAAAATCTTAATAAAAGCTTAACTTGGATTTTTTATTAACTACTAAAAGAATTTGACTTCTTAAAAGTTTTAATTTTTATTATTTCCAAAAACAGCCCTTTATACATTCCATATTATACAACAATAAAAGAAAAAGTACTAATCACTTTAGATATTCTTTAGCTTTATCATTTAATTGTTTTAACTCTAACATAAATTCTCTACTGCTTTTTCTAATTGCTCCATCACCTAAAACCATATTCTGTATCGCAAAATCGGAACTAACAACAATAATATCGTATTTATTCTTACTTTGATGAACTTTTTTCTCAATATATGCATCTGCTGTTTCATTAGCTTTGGTATATACAATTTCAATCGTATCACTTTTTATTTTTCTAGAAATCACTTCATCTGTTTTATAAGCATCAAAGACAACTATCGCTTTAAAGTTTCTATAACCAGCATAACTAGCTACATCATTTATTACTTTATCCCTTGCTCCATCAAAATTAAAAACAGCCCTGTCATCACGATATGAATGCATTAAATTATATCCATCCACTATTAATAAATATGGTTTTTTAATTTTAGGGACAATATTAGTTTTAGAAAATGATTCGTTATCATCAACTCTTTTTTTGCGGATCATTATCTTTTCTTTTTTGTTTCTGCCTGTAGCTGCTGCAGTTACTCTTTTTAATTCCTCATCAGTAATTGTGCTTCTTGTAGTTGCACTATAAATAGTTTCAAAATCTGTATTCCTTTGTGGTTTTATATGCAGATATTGATCTACATAGTTATATGGCACATAAAATCCTGCACCATGAGAAATAAATATTGAACCAGTAGGATTATCTACATCATTTTCACTGTCATAGCCTATTTCTTCTACTATTTCATCTTGGTCAGCACAGATATCATATCCTTTAAAAGAAAGAATCATTTTTCCAGTAGCTGATGTTAATGATAATAATTTATCATGATAGTTTTGCATTTTCCTAATTGGACCACTGCCAACAACTAACATTAAATCTTCTTCAACTTGTTCAATAGTAAAATTAGCACCAACTATTTCTAAATCATATAAAAGTTTGCTTAAATACTCGCTTTTTACATTGATTCTAAAATCATAAAAAGGTTCCAGCAAAATACTTTCAGCTGTTTTTAAACCTTGTCTAACCGCTCGATTGGTAGCTTCTCTAAAATCTCCACCATCGGTATGTTTTAAATGACCTTTACCATTTATTAAAGTTATTTTTATATCAGTAATGGCACTACCTGTTAATACACCAATATGCTGCTTTTCTTGTAGATGAGTTAAGATAAGTTTTTGCCAGTTGGAAGATAGAATATCTGTAGATACATCACTTTCAAATATTAAACCCTCTCCTCTTTCTAAAGGTTCTAACTTTAAATGTACTTCAGCATAATGTTTTAAAGGTTCAAAATGACCATATCCATTAACTTCTTGGATAATAGTTTCTTTATATAAAACTGATCCTTCTTCTAATCTAATTTTTATTCCTGTTCTTTCAAAAATAGTGTTTTCAATTACCTCAATTTTAATTTTTCCCATTAAAGAAAGCCTCAGTTCTTTTAATTGCTCTTGGTAACTAATTTTTATAGTTGGGTCTTCTTGCGATAACATTTGAAGTTGCTTCAAAAGATAATTGCTGTCAGCACCTTCTGGATAACTTACTTTATAGTTCATGTAGGCATTTAAGGTTGGTTTCTTACTTTCGTCGTCACCAATAACATCATAGGCCATTATAGTATTCAATCCTTTTAATCCTACAATCATTCCAGGATGGGCACTTGAAAGTAAATCATATTTTTGCCCATTATAAAGACGTATTTGGTCAACCTTATCTTCTTCATTAATTCTATCTTTAACATTTAACTTGCCACCTGTTACTTTACAATAACAAATCCTTGTGCCATCTAATTCATAATTTACCTTAAAAAACTTTAATCCTAACTCCTGAGGATAAATCTTTTTCTCAGTATATTTATCTAATCCTTCCAAAAGAAGGTTAATACCTTCATTTTTTAAAGC
>JAAZKG010000141.1 GCA_012799935.1 Erysipelotrichia bacterium
AAAAAACCAACAATTTATTTGTTGGTTTTTATTATACCTTACTGATTTCTTGACTATTTTTTATAAAAATATAACTATCCTCAACTAGCTAAAAGTAGCCAACAACAAAATAGTAGATGATTGATGTCTATAGGTATTTATATTGTATACTACTGTAAAAAAGATAAATGGCAAACTATTAATTACCCTATTATTAAGAAGCCTTTATCTCTTTATTTGTCGAATATTGAAGAAAAGTAGTCTAAAAATATTTGTAATGCGTATTTGCACTATTTTACAATTTGTAAAATGCGTATATGATATAAAATGACTTGTTTTATAATGCGTTATAGCACTTTTCTTACTATGTAATTGATTTTTTCACTTTTTTATCTTAAATTGTAATATAGACAACAAAAGATTATTATAGAAAATATTATCTTTTACTTTTTAAAATAAAACTCTATAATATAAGTACGTTAATATTAAAGAAGAATTATGAGCAAAAAATGGTATAGATTAGACACTGCTGCCTTATTATTTCCAGCAGTTATGAACAAAAACTGGAGTAATGCTTTCAGAATAGAAGCGACTATCAATCATGAAGTCGATCCTTTTTCACTACAAAAAGCGGTTGATGATTTAAAGGTGCGCTTTCCATCTTTTTATGTTGGCTTACGTTCTGGTGTTTTCTGGTCGTATTTACAAGAAATGGAAGAAACTCCTAAAGTCATGAGCGATTTTGCTTATCCTTTGACATTTATGTCTTCTAGAGAATTAAAAAAGAGTTGTATTAGAATTCTTTATTATAAAAATAGAATTGCAGTGGAATTTTTCCATGCTATTACAGATGGTACAGGAGGGAATGTTTACTTCTGCTCTCTTCTTGCTAGATACTTAGAAATTAAATTTGATATTGAAATAGGAAAGAGTCCTTTTGTTGTTAATCATGATGAACCAGTCAGTGAAGAAGAATTAGAGGATAGTTTTTATAAGTACACTAATAACTATCCAGCTAGCAGAAAAGAAGCAAAATCTTATCAATTAAAAGGAACCAGAAGTAAAAACGACTGTTTTACTCTTATCACAGGTATTATCGAAACAGATAAACTAAAACAATTATCTAAAAATTATAATTGTACTATTACTGTTTTCTTAACAGCTGTAATGATTGAAAGTCTTATTGAAATGCAAAAACAAAATCGCTTCCATCACTTGCAAAAACAAGTTAAGATAACTATTCCAATTAATTTAAGAAAACTATATGGAAGTAAAACTGTTCGCAATTTTGTCTTACCAATTAATGTTGGCGTTAATCCTAAAAAAGGAGACTATTCTTTAGCAGAATTGTGTAAATCTATCGCTAGTCAATTTGACTATGAAATAACACCTCAAAACATGGCCAGCAGAATTGCTTCAAATGTTAATCCACAAAAAAACATACTATTACAAATTGCTCCTTTACCGGTAAAAAGATTTGTCCTCGGAGCTGTCTATTATCATTCAGGAGTACTGACATCTAGTTTAAACATTTCCAATCTTGGAGTGATTAAACTGCCAGAAGAAATGGACCCTTTTGTTGAGCGAATTGAATTTATCATCTCACCACAAAAAAACAATATCAACAACTGTTCAGTTTCTTCTTACAAAAATCATACCTACATCAACATTAATCGTAATATTGTTGAATCAGAATTAGAAAGAATTTTCTTTTCCAAGCTTGTTGAATTAGGTTTACCTGTAACCATTGAAAGTAATTAGGAGGATAATTAAATATGTATTGTGTCAAATGCGGAGTTAAATTAAGTGATGACTTAAATGTTTGTCCTTTGTGTCAAACAAAAGTTTACTATAATGAAGAACATATAGCAGTTAATAAAGAAAAAAAGTATCCTGAAACCATGCCGACTAAAAATCATGCCAATAAATCACTTGCTTCGATATTAACTATGCTTTCATTGCTTGCTACTTCAATAATTCTAATCTTGTGTTATCAACTCTATGATGAAATCAGATGGGGTGGTTATGCCATTTTGTCTATTGGTTTACTTTATGTTTTTTTCATTTTGCCTTTATGGTTTAAAAAATATAATCCAATAGTTTCAACTATCATAAATCATATCGCGATAGCTCTGTTTCTCTTATATGTTAATTTTAAAACAGGGGGAAATTGGTTTTTATCCTTTGCTTTACCTTTAACTATTATTATTTGTTTTAATGCGGTACTAGCAATTATACTAATTAAATATGTTAGTAAGGGTGGTTACTTTATCGCTGGTGGAATAATTATTATTATCGGTTTATCAAGTATGTTAATTGAGTTTTTCCAACATTTAACTTTTAACTCTAAAATGTTTGTATGGTCATTATATGTCGTTAGCTGCTGTACCATCTTTGGAATCTTTCTGCTATTAGCTGGAATAATAAAACCATTAAAAAATTATTTGAATAAAAGATTTTTCATTTAGAGTGTTAATACACTCTTTTTTATTACTTTATAATGAGAACTCTTATATTTATAACCAAATCTGAAATTTGTTTTTAACCCCTACAGTTTCTTAATTAACAGTGACTGTCTTAACCTTTACAACTGCTTTAAAAAAGCA
>JAAZKG010000163.1 GCA_012799935.1 Erysipelotrichia bacterium
AACAAGGCGTTGCTGGGTACTCGCCACAAGTGGCGAGTCCCCAGAACGCTGACGTTAGCGAAAGAAGAAGAAATACGGATGTACCTGCGATCGTCGCGGGTGTATTCTAAACAGAAAGGGAGAAGACATGAATACGAAGAAAGTCGCTGGCGTCGCAGGGCTAATTATGGCCAGTACAGTATTCATAGGCGTGACCGCCGTACATGCGCAAGACCGCGCTGTGGAATACAAAATGGATATAGCGTCCATCGAACGCTTCAACCAAACAAGTCGGGAGGTGGGCCTGCCAGAAATGGACGTTCCCTCTTACGAGGAATGGCTGAAAGCAAAAAGGGAAAACGAAGCCGCAAGTTCCCGTCCAACGTCAACTTCCCAACAACCGTCAAAGCAAGATCTCATGCGGCGATGGCTGAACAAGGGTATTCGCACAGCAGATGACCGCTCAAGCACCGTCGCCGAAGTGGAGATTATGAGGCGTGAACGTCTCTGGATAAAATCAGCCCAACTCCTTGTCGATCACAGAAAGGAAATGGAGGTAGCCCGCGAATGGGCAAGGCAAAACGGCGTCGCAGAAAGCGCGAAACTGCCGGATGGCAGTGTCATGGGGCTTGTGGGTATTCGCAATGGTATCCCGAAGTACAATGTCACATTCAACGCACAGGCAGCGGATACTATTAGCGTGGATGAATTATGGCCGGGTGGAAGCACTGGACTTGGCCTGAGCGGAACAAATCTTCTGCTCGGCATCTGGGATGGTGGCGATGTTCAGACAAATCACTATGCCTTCACGTCTGGCGGCGCGGCACGCGCGATAGATCAGGACGGAGTAAGTACGCTTCCGATTGATCCTCACCCCACCGCCGTTGCCGGGGTTATGGCCGCGTCGGGACTTGGATATACCAATGCCAGAGGAATGGCATATAGCACCACCATGTGGACATATGATTGGGATGACGACCTTGAAAGTGAAATGGTCTCTGCGTATGCAAACGATTTACATGTATCCAACCATTCCTACGGCAGAAAGGCAGGCTGGGGATACGTTAATATCGGATACGTAACCAACTGCTGGTGGGGTGACATCGCCATAAGCCCCAACGAGTGTCATATTTTCGGGCTCTATTATGACGACGCAACGAATGCCGATGCGGTTGCCTATGGCAACCCGCATAGCCTGACTGTCTGGGCCTCAGGAAATGACCGTGATGATGCCGCCCCCCCGGCGGGAACGTGGTATGTCACGTTCTCCGGCACAAATGCGATCTGGCATTCCGGTGCCCGGCCCAATGACTATTATGAGAACGGATACGACACCATTCCCGGTGTTGGTGTTGCCAAGAATCTTCTTTGTGTCGGCGCAACGTACAAGATTGTGGGAGGATACAGCGGTGTCTCTTCCGTCATACTAGCTCCTTTCAGCAACTGCGGTCCGACAGATGACGGGCGCATTAAGCCGGATGTTGTCGCGGCGGGTGTGGATCACTTCACACCATTCTGGCATCCCAGCGACCCCAACACCACAACCTACTACTTCACCTCCTCGGGTGATACCAACAATCCCTCATGGGCCACCGGTACAAGTTTTTCTTCTCCCGGTGTGGCGGGAGCCGTCGGCCTGCTGGTCGAACAACGCGAACAGCACGAACCGAGCTTTCCGTACCTGTCTTCCACGCTCAAAGCAATCGTCATTCACACTGCCGACGAAGCCGGAACAACAGGGCCGGATTATCGCACCGGCTGGGGCTTGGTGAACGCGGCATCCGCAGCCCAACTCGCACAGGCGGATCACGATGCGGGCGGGAAACAGTACATTGCGGAAGTCACCGTAGCAGATGGGGACTATGTCGAACGCACCGTCACGGCGACGGGCGGCGTCCCACTGAAAGTCACCATTGCATGGACAGACCCGACCGGGCCTGCACAACCGGAACAACTTGACCCCACTAACCTTGTACTTGTCAACGATTTCGACCTGCGTGTCATCGGACCGGGTGGAGTCACAAACTATCCTTTTATACTCGACCCGGCAAACCCGGCGAATACCGCCACCACTGGCGACAACTTCCGCGATAACGTTGAGCAGGTTGTGATCACCAATCCGACCGCGAACGCCGATTATGTCGTTCGTGTAACTCACAAGGGAAACCTTGTGGACGACACCGGCTCAAATTCTGTTCAGGCCCTGTCCATGACCTTCTCTGGGATCCTCGAAGATAGTCGTCCACAAACTAGGGTCAACGAGTTCCTCGTTGACGGTACATCGGAGTTGCTGGGGTGGCCGTCTGTTGTCGGTCAAAACTACCAAGTTCAGACATGCACGAACTTGCTGGTTCAAGATTGGACGAATATCAGCCCAGAAATAAGTTCTACCAAGACGAACACCACATGGGACTCGGGAACCGGACCATCCGGAATACTCAGGTTCTACCGGCTACAAGAAACAAACTAGGGGATGCGGTGCAAATGAAGCGCATAGCACATGCTTTACTGTTTTCGTTAATCTGCTTCATGCAATCGAATGTCCGGGCGGGAATGATCGTTCATTTCCGCCCGGAAGAGCCTATCCACATGCAATCGCTCACAGGTAAGACGTACGATTTCGATCTCGACTTCAACGGCGTGATTGATTTTATCCTGCGAAGTGATGGGGCAACATTCGACACTGTGCCACAAGATCAAAACAGCATATTGTCCATCCCTGATGCACCGCCCGATTTGGGCGCAAAAATACTTCCTTTGCAAGCTGGCTATGAAATAGGCTCTTCCCCTTCTTCTCCGGCCGAATGGGTTGATCCATCCACAACACCAATGTTCTCCTCATGCATGGATGTGGGCTGTATTGGACTTTGGCTCCCGCAAAACGGAACCCATGAGGGCTATTTCGGTGTGCAGTTTGAAATTGAGGATGCGATGCATTACGGATGGGTGTATCTTGACAACACCTTTGCCGGATTGGGTGGTGGTGACATTATCGAATGGGCATACCAATCGGAGGCAGGCGTCCCAATCTTTGCTGGAGCCATTCCAGAACCAACCACACTCACACTGTTTGGTGCAGGCGTGATAGCCCTCACTCTGACACGAAGGAAGAAGAGAATTCGCTAACCATCGCATCGAGCACTACGCCGGTTTCGCTGCGCTTCACCGGCGAGGCTCATGCGTGACGTT
>JAAZKG010000142.1 GCA_012799935.1 Erysipelotrichia bacterium
ATACAGTATCAACAATACTCCAAAAACAAGTGAAGCTTGAAAACTATCTCTTCTATCGAAAACCATAGCTACCGCTATTATCATGATGGTGATAGCTTCCAGATAAAGGATGTTTGAAAGTGAAAAGAATGTGCAGAACAGCACAGCACCAATTAATGCAACCCTTGTCATTCTTTTAGTTTCTTTCATCACTAAACCACCCATCAAAAAAGCCCTTTTTCCTGGAAAATGGGCCAAATAAACAAAAAAGTCTATGTTTGCTCACTCCCAGAAGAAACCTTTAACTATCAGTCTTTGGCAGGTCTACCGGCTTAACTTCATTCTACTATTCAGTCTTCCCACAATAATTGCAGTGACATAATTGAATTTCGTCTGTATCACGGTTGCTGGGACAGCATAAGAATTAAACTTATTTCCCTATTAAGTAATACACCAAATCTGATGAACTTATACTAACATATTTATTATTCTTCTACAATAAAAAACTCAACTTAAGCTGAGTTAAAATTTAATTTTATTATGTAATACCTTTCCAACAATTTGAACATTACGCTTTTTTTGATCTTCTGCAGTGAGAATTATCGGCTGGTATTCTTCATTTTCTGGCTGAAGGATCATTAAATCATTTTTATAAATAACTCTTTTAACAGTCGTCTCACTATCGTCTAATAAAATAACCCCTATATCTCCACTGTTTAAATGATTTTGCTTTTTAACATATAACAAATCTTTAGGCAAGATTCTAGCATCTTTCATTGAATCACCAACAACTTCCAAGTAGAAACAATCAGAATGCTTAGCATCATCACCAAAAACATACTCAAAGCCAATGTATTCTTGTTCTGCGAAAATAGGTTGACCACCTCTAACAAAACCTAAAACTGGAATTTCAGTTTTAAGGTTAAATGATAAATTTTGGTGCATTAATTCTTCTGTTTCAACATCAAAAAAATCAGCAATTTTAACAATTATCTTATATGGTGGAGTAGCAGAGCCGTCCTCCCATTTTTGAATAGTTGTAAAAGATTTATAACCTAAGTAATCAGCCAGTTCATTTTGAGAAAGGCTTTTCTGTCTTCTTAAATATCTTAGATTTTCAGCAAACTTCATATTAACACCTCGATTTAATTATAAAAAACAATTGAAATAAAATCAAGTAATTTCCTTGAATAAAATTCAAGTGTATGGTACTATTAAAACATGGAAAGAGTAATACTGCACTGTGATTTGAATTCATTTTATGCCTCAGTTGAAGAGTTGTATCATCCTGAAGTTAAAGGTAAGCCTGTGGTTGTTGGTGGAAGTGAAGATGAAAGACATGGCATTGTGCTAGCTAGAAATCAAATAGCAAAAAAGTATAACATCGTTACTGCCGAAAGTATTTGGCAGGCTAAAAAGAAGTGTCCGGATTTAATCATTTTAAAACCCAATCATAAAAGGTATGAAGAATTTTCTTTAAAAGTTAGAGAAATTTTTTTACAGTATACCGACTTGGTTGAGCCATTTGGTATTGATGAAGCTTGGCTTGATGTCTCCAATAGTAAATACTTTGGTACCGGTAAGGAAATTGCGGACAAAATAAGAGAGCAAATCAAACAAGAGTTAGGGATTACAGCTTCGGTAGGTGTAAGTTTTAATAAGGTTTTTGCTAAGTTAGGCAGTGATTTAAGAAAACCAGACTATACTACCATTATTACCAAAGAAAACTATAAAGAAATTGTTTGGCCTTTAAAAGCTAATGAGATGATTTATGTTGGCAAATCAAGTTATGAGCAGTTAAAGATTTATGGCTTATATACTATTGGCGATATTGCCAATAAAGATATAAATTTTCTCAAAGAAAAATTTGGCAAATGGGGTGAAACGATTTGGGTTTTTGCTAATGGTTTAGATGATAGTGAAGTTACAAGATATGATCAAAGGCAAGAAGCTAAATCAATAGGAAATAATATTACTACTTTCAGAAATATGGAAAACTGGCAAGATGTCGACATTATTTTAAATGTCTTTCGGAGTCAGTTGCCACAACACTAAGACAAAGGGGACTAATGGCTAAGGAAGTTTTGGTTTATTTCAGAGACAGTCAGCTTAAAAGTTTTACTAGACAAGTGCAATTAAATGACTATACTAATCTTTCAAGTGTGATATTAAAATCAGCAAAACAGTTATGCCGTAAAAATTATAGATTTCAAAAACCATTAAGAACACTAGGAATAAGGGTACGAAAGTTTATTGAGCAGTCAGAGCACGTTCAACTTTCATTGTTTGAAAATGTTGATGAGATAAAGCAACAAGAAAAACTAGAGACTACTATTGATGATATTAGAAGTCGCTATGGGCATAAAAGTATCAAGAAACTTTCAATGTTAGTGGATCAAGATTTAAGTGATTATAACCCAGTCGGTGAAAATGATAATTTAACAGATGTGGAGGATTTTAAATGAAACAGTTTGTTGATGTAATTTGTTTGAATCAAAAAACTGGTCAAATTAGACCATTATATATATTGTGGGAAAATGGAGAAAAATATCCAATAGATAAAATAACTCAGATAATTCCTGCTGCCTCTTTAAAAAGTGGAGGAATGGGATTGAGATTTACTTGTAAAATAGGAAATAGTTATCG
>JAAZKG010000143.1 GCA_012799935.1 Erysipelotrichia bacterium
ACAAATTTGGTAAAGAGGTTAAGGCTATGCGTATTATCTGGAATAGTCCAGCGACCTTTGGTGGAATTGGAAATGTCTACAATTCATTTTTGCCATCAATGACTTTAGGCTGTGGTTCTTATGGCAAGAACTCAATTGGCGGAAATGTTAGTGCGATTAACTTGTTAAATGTAAAGAAAGTTGGAAAGAGAAGAAATACAGTGCAGTGGTTTAAAGTTCCTAGTAAGATTTATTTTGAAAGAAATAGTATTCAATATATTCAGTCTTGTCGTGATGTAAACAAGGTGTTTATTGTTACTGATAGAAGTATGGTTGATTTTGGTTTTGTTAATAAGATTACAGAACAATTACATTTAAGAAGAAATGAAGTTTCAATTCAAATGTTCTGTGATGTTGAACCAGATCCTGATATTGCAACCGTGAGAAAAGGTGTTGATTTAATGCATGCATTCAAACCTGACACTATTATTGCCTTAGGTGGAGGAAGTGTTATGGATGCTGCCAAAGGAATGTGGGTATTCTATGAACATCCCGAAGTTGATTTTGATGATTTAAAGCAAAAGTTTATGGATATTAGAAAAAGAGCATTTAAGTATCCTGAATTAGGTAAAAAGACCAAATTAATCTGTATTCCTACAACTTCAGGTACAGGTAGTGAGGTAACTCCATTTGCGGTCATTTCAGATAAGGCTAACAATAAAAAATATCCATTAACTGATTATTCGCTAACTCCAACAGTGGCTATTGTAGATCCAGAATTTACAACCAATTTACCTTCCAAATCAACAGCCATTACTGGAATGGATGTATTAACTCACGCGGTGGAAGCTTATGTTTCAGTTATGGCCAATGATTATACTGATGGTTTATGTTTGCAAGCAATCAAGCTGGTATTTGATTATTTGCCAAAAGCAGTAAAAAATGGTAAAGAAGATTTAGAAGCTAGAGAAAAAATGCATAATGCAGCTACCATTGCTGGCATGGCATTTGCTAACGCCTTTTTAGGGATGACACACTCATTAGCTCATAAGATAGGGGCAGAGTTTCATACAGTACATGGGCATACCTGTGCGATTTTGCTTCCAGAAACAATCAGATATAATGGTCAAATACCAACTAAGCTAAGTGTCTGGCCTAAATACAATGTCTATAAGGCAGATAAAAAGTATCAGGATATTGCTAAATTACTAGGCTTAAAAGCCGATACACCTGAACAGGGGGTAGAAGAATTTGCTAAGGCAGTTGAAAATTTAATTGTAGAAATTGGATTAGAAACTAACTTTAAACAATTGAATGTTGATGAAAACAGTTGGAATGAAAAGATAGCTTCTATTGCTGTAGCAGCTTATGAAGATCAATGTTCTCCAGCAAATCCAAGAGTACCTTTAGTTGAAGATATGAAGATAATGCTAAAAAAGGTTTACGATAAATAAATAAGTTATAAAAAGACATTTCTAATAATAGGATGTCTTTTTTATATAGGAGTTAATTGACATAAATTTTACAAGGAAGATGAATTTAAAATATTATAATAAATACGCAAAATTAAAAAGTTAATTCCGTTTTTAAAATGATAAGTGTAGAATTATGATTTTAACTGATAATGTGATATAATTTGAGAGGACTTTTATTTAATGAGGATAGAATCAGTTTCATATAGTAATAGAAGTATGATTTTCGCTCGATAAACTGTTATACAAATCAGAGTTTTACGATAAATCAAAAAAGAATAGGAGAAATAAGATGAAAAAAATAAAAGAATATTATTATCAAAAGTTATTGTTTTCATATTGATGCTCTGTCTTACGGTTTCAAAATCTATTGTCGTCTATGCTGATGGTAGTGTGGAGATAAATGGAACCAATTTTCCTGACGATAATTTTAGAAGTTACGTAGAAAATGCATTTGATTCGAATGGTGATGGTATATTACAACTCTCTGAATTAGAAGCTGTTAAAGTTATTAATTGTGTCAGAAAGAATATTGCTGATCTTACAGGTGTAGAACACTTTACTAAATTAGAAAAGTTGGTTTGTAGTTATAATCAGCTTACTAATCTTGATATTAGCAGCAACACTGCTTTGATTTATTTGATGTGCAGTAAAAACAAATTAACCACTTTAAATGTCAGTAATAATAGAGAGTTGAAAGAACTTAATTGTAGTGAAAATCAGCTTGCTAATCTTGATATTAGCAGCAACACTGCTTTGACTGATTTGAGGTGCTATAAAAACGAATTAACCACTTTAAATGTCGGTAACAATTCTAAATTGAAATATTTATACTGCTATGATAATTTACTTGAAACACTTAATATTAGCAATAATACAGCACTGATACAGCTAAACTGTTCTAACAATAATTTGCTTGCTTTGGA
>JAAZKG010000144.1 GCA_012799935.1 Erysipelotrichia bacterium
AATAATCAAAGGATGTTTTAGGTAATATGCACAATAAGGGGATATATGAAAGATTTGTAAAAAGACCACAAGATCTATTGTGCTCATTATTAGCTTTAATAGTTCTTAGTCCACTATTCATAATTTTAGTTATGCTTGTTCAAATAAAAATGGGTTCTCCAGTTTTATTTACTCAGGATAGACCTGGTAAAGATGGTAAAATATTCAAGTTACACAAATTTAGAACCATGACTGACCAAAGAGATGAAAATGGAAAATTGCTGGCTGATGAAGAAAGATTAACTAAATTTGGCCGATTTCTTCGCTCAACAAGTTTGGATGAGTTGCCAGCTTTAATTAACATTTTAAGAGGTGATATGGCAGTTGTTGGTCCGCGTCCTTTATTAGTCAGTTATTTGGAAAGGTACGATGAGCATCAAGCAAGAAGACATGAAGTAAGACCTGGTCTTACTGGGTTGGCTCAAATTAGTGGCAGAAATGCTCTGTCATGGGAAGATAGATTTAATCTTGATGTTGAATATGTTGATAACATCTCATTTTTAAAAGATTGGAAGATTATTTTTAAAACAGTTGAAATTGTTTTAAAAAAAGAAGGAATAAATTCCTCTACTTCTTCAACAATGGAAGAGTTTAAAGGTTCAAATAAAAGTTAAGAGGTTTGACAAAAAATGAAAATTTTATTTGTTACACTTATTGATTTTAAATCAATTAATGATAACATCATGTATGCTGACCTGATGAGAGAATTTATTAAAAGAGGTCACGAGGTATTTATTGTCTCTCCATTTGAAAAAACAGAAAAAATAGAAAATAAATTAATTTTAGAAAAAATAAAAGGAAGTGAAAGATGTTCGACAATTTTAAAGGTTAAAACTGGAAGCATCCAAAAAACTGATAGTATAAAAAAAGGAATTTCTATACTATTAATGGAATATCAAATTTTACTAGCTATAGAAAAACATTTTAAAAATATTAAATTTGATTTAGTTTTATATTCAACCCCTCCAATTACAATTGTTAAACCTATCAGTTTTATAAAGAAGAGAGATAAAGCAAAAACATTTTTAATGCTTAAGGATATTTTCCCTCAAAATGCTGTTGATTTAAAAATGTTAACAACAACGGGTTTAAAGGGAATTCTATACAAAAGGTTTAGAAAGAAAGAAAAGAAGTTGTATCAAATATCAGATAGAATTGGATGCATGTCACAAGCCAATGTTGATTTCCTTTTGAAACAAAATCCAGAAATACCAAAAAATAAGGTTTCGATTTGCCCAAATGGAATTGAAGTGGTTAATAAAGAATTAAACGAAGAAAAAAGAATTAATTTGAGAAAAAAATATGGCCTGTCTTTGGATAAAATGGTTTTTATTTATGGCGGCAATTTGGGAGAACCACAAGGAATACCATTTATCATTGAATGTTTAGAACATGAAAAAAACAATAAAAAAGTAGAATTTTTAATTGTGGGTAGTGGTACTAAATATAAGAAACTGCAATCTTATATGGAAGAAAATAAACCAAGCAATGCAAAACTTTTAGAATTTTTGCCAAAAGAAGAATATGAACAATTGGTAAGTGTTTGTGATGTAGGTCTGATATTTTTAGATTATCGCTTTACAATTCCAAATTTCCCAAGTCGTTTACTAATATATATGCAAAGTAAAATACCAGTTTTGGCAGCAATAGATAAAGCCACTGATGTAGGAAAAGTAATAGAAGAAGGAAACTTTGGTTTTTCTTGTGATAGTAATAGTGTACAACAATTTTCTGAATGCATTGATAGATTTACAAAGCTTAACAATCTTAAGCTGTTGGGCGAAAATGGTTATCAATATTTGTTAAAAAATTATACTGTTAGTGTTGTTTATGATAGCATTATTGAAGTTTTGTAAAAGAAAGGCTTAAAAATGAGAAAAAAGACACTAAAGAATATAATTTATTTGTATGGCATAAGTGTTTCAAAGATAATGTTTTCTTTAATAACACTTCCTTACTTAACCAGAGTTCTAACAACAGATTCTTATGGAGTTGTTGCGTATGTGAAAACGATTATGTCATATATGCAATTAATAGTAGATTTTGGTTTTTCTTATTCTGCTACAAAAGATATTGTTGAAGCCACTAAAACAGGAAAAGAAGAGATTGAAAAAGTTGTTGGCGATACTTTGTTGGCTAAAATTATTCTAGTAATTTTGGCTTTTGCAATTTTGCTTTTTATTTCACTATTTGTTCCAATATTAAAAAACAATCTGTTATTTACATTGTTGTCATTTATTCCCGTTGGCTCAACAATTTTATTATTTGACTTTTTGTTTAAAGGATTGGAAATGATGCATGTATCAACGACTAGGTTTATTATAACAAAGACGATTTCTACAGTACTGACAATGATTTTAATAAAAAATGATTCTCATATATTGTTAATACCAATACTGGATATCATAGGAACGATTGCAGCTGGAGTACTAGTGATTTGGGAAATGTCAAAATTAAAAATAAAATTGAGATTTGATTCAATTAAAGAATCCGTTATAAAATTAAAAAAATCTGCTGTTTATTTTCTTTCTGATTTTTCTACAACAGCTTTTGGCGCATTGAATACTGTGGTTATTGGAATGCATTTATCGACAACAGATGTAGCTTACTGGAGTTTAGTAAGCTACATGCTATCAGCTGTCATGAGCTTTTATACTCCAATAACAGGAGGAATTTACCCAGATATGGTGGCACACAAAACTTTTTCTCTTGTCAAAAAGATATTAAGATTTTTTATGCCTATTATTTTTCTTGGATGTATCTTTACTTTAGTAGTAGCTAAATATGCTTTAGTAAT
>JAAZKG010000145.1 GCA_012799935.1 Erysipelotrichia bacterium
CGAATCTCACTCCCGCTACCATTAATATATTGGAACCGATATATTATTGGACCCTTAGCGCAGCTGGTCAGAGCAGTCGGCTCATAACCGATCGGTCGCAGGTTCGAGTCCTGCAGGGTCCACCAAAATCATATTACGGAGGAATACCCAAGCGGTTGAAGGGTCCGGTCTTGAAAACCGGTAGGTCGGGAAACTGGCGCCTGGGTTCGAATCCCAGTTCCTCCGCCATTTATTAATATCGCGAGGTAGAGCAGTCTGGTAGCTCGTCGGGCTCATAACCCGGAGGTCGGAGGTTCAAATCCTCCCCTCGCAACCAATGGTCCGATAGCTCAGTTGGTAGAGCAGTGGACTGAAAATCCACGTGTCGCTGGTTCAATTCCGGCTCGGACCACCATGGAAAACAAAGGGTAGTAATTACACTGCTCTTTTTTTCTTGCATATTCTTTATATTGTATTATTATGTTTATGTATTAAGGAGAAGTTTTGATATGTCTACTATCATCCATTCTATTGAAATTGTAGCTCCACTGCTTTTGCTAGTAGGTTTAGGGGTCTTTATAAATCGAAAAAATAAATTGTCTGCCATTACTATTAATGAGATTAGTTCCTTAATATCAAAGGTTTTTTTGCCCGCTACTATTTTTATTAATGTCTATAACAGTAATATCAAAGAAGATTTTGATCTTAAACTCTTTATTTTCTTAACTTTTATTTTTATTTTAGCTACCTCAATTAATATTATCTATATTAATTTTTTCATTAAAGATAATGAAAAGAAACCAGTCCTATTACAAGCTTCTATTAGAAGTAATTGTACTATCTTTGCTTTACCACTGGCAATCAATATAGCTGGAAATTCTATTGCTGGTATAACATCACTAGCAGCAGTTATTATTACTAATTTAAATAATCTTTATTGTGTTTATGTGTTTGAACACTATCAATACAAAAACAATAAGGTTTTAGTTCTTATATCTAGAGTTTTAAAACATCCTTTAACAGTTGGTTTATTGCTAGGATTAATTTTCCAGATTTTAAATATTGAACTACCTAATATAATTGTAAAATTTGTTAGCGATATTTCAAAAATAACTTCTCCAATTGCTTTGATAATCATCGGCGCATCATTTGTTTTTAAGCAAAACAAAGAAACGGTTAAACATATGAGCTTGGCAATAATATATAAACTGGTATTATATCCAAGCCTAGGAATTTTACTAGCTGTACTACTTGGTTTTAGAAACCAATCTTTGGTAGTCATCCTTTCTCTTTTAGCTTCACCAATAGCAATAAACTCATATTTAACGGCCCAAGAATATAATAGTGATGTTGATTTAGCTAATGCTACACTGGTTTACTCTTATTTAATTTCGCTAATTACTCTACCGATGTTTATTTCATTAGTGACATTTATGAATCTAATTTAAAAATCTTTGAACATTTCAAAGATTTTTTATTTTTTATATTGAAGTAACATTTCTAATTCTTGACTTGTTAATTCCCTATATTGACCAATTGGTAAATCATCAACATTTAGCCCTGCAAACTCTACTCTTTTTAGATATTTTACACTACAGCCAATTCTTTCAAACATTCTTTTTACCTGGTGATGCTTTCCTTCCCAAATAGTAAGGTAAGCACTACAATCATCTATCTGTTGGAAAATGGAACCTTTCGTTTCAAAATCCTTAAACTTAATTGGATTTTCTAATATTTCTTTGGCATTTTCAGGTAAAACACTATCTAACTTGACATAATACTTTTTGGCAACTTTATTACTAGGTGCCAGTAAAAAGTGATTAAGTTTACCATCATTTGTTAAAAGTAAAGCACCTTCACTGTCTTTATCAAGACGACCAACAATTGCCAAATTTTTACGATAATCTTCAAGCAAATCTAGCACTACAGGTTGACTTTTATCTTTTGTAGCACATAAATAACCAGCAGGTTTATTCATTAAATAATATACAAACTCTCTGTAAACAACATCAATATCTTCAATTGAAACAATACTATTTTCATTGACTTTACTTTCTGCTTTTTTAATAGTTATACCATCTACTTTTATTTTTCCTTTGCTGATTAATTTTTTGACTTCACTTCTTGTGCCAAAACCATAATCAGCTAAAAATTTATCTAATCTTACTGCCATCTGAAATTTGCCTCATACATATTTTTAAGTATACCATTATTTAATTTACCAAAACCTAAAGAATAGCCATCAACACAAACTAATACATAACCTTGATAGTCGATATCATTTACTTCTATAGTTTCTCTTTTAAGATATTTAATTACTCTAATATCATCCACTTTTAAATCAACAACTTGCTTAAACTGTTTTTTATTCAAAGCCAAAGCAAAACTTGTAGCTGGCTCAAAGCGTTTGTTTTTTATTGTTCCAACTAAAAGTCCGCTTCTAATAGTCCTTACTTTATTTAAATCTAAATTATTATAATAAACAAAATAGACTTTATCATTTATTATTTTAAAATTCCCTTTAGTTAAATCAAAATCAACTAAACTAAAAAAGTCTAAAAGTGTTTCTGGAATATCACATCTTGGGTATTTTGCTGCTTCTTCTTTTTTTTGTTTTTCACCCTTTTGAAGCAAACAGACAAAATGTCCTTCGCCTTTTATTTTAAAAGGATATAGTCTTATGCAATCTTTTAAGTGTTCATAAATACCTTGACTGAAACCTTCATATTGAATTTTTGGTTTTAATATCCTAAGATCAGGATATTTTTTTAAAACCTGATCGATAACATCTTCATTTTCTTTTAAAGAAAAGGTGCAAGTGGAATAAACAAGCTGTCCACCCGCTTTTAACATTTCCACAGCAGCGATTATAATATCCTTTTGAATATGACTATAATATTCATTACTCTTACTGGTCCAGTTTTTAATCAATTCTGGATTTTTTCTAAACATTCCTTCACCAGAACAAGGAACATCAATTAAAATCTTATCAAAGCTGTTTTTCAACTTGTCCTGTAGATCGATTAAATCTTCACAGATAACCTGATAGTTTTTTATTCCTGCTAGTTCAATGTTTTTTACTAGTCCCTGACATCTGGAAGCACTAATATCATTGGAAATTAATATTCCCCTATTATTTAATTTACTTGCTAATTTTGTACTTTTACCACCAGGAGCTGCACATCCATCCAAAACAATATCATCATTTTCTATTTCCAATACTTCTGCAGGCAACATTGCTGATGGCTCCTGCAGATAATATAGTCCAGCATAGTAATAAGGATGTTTAGCTGGTCTTTCATCTTGATTGTAATAAAATCCATCACTTGTAAAAGAAATCTTTTCCAGCTTAAAAGGGGATATTTTCAAAAAATCTTCAACTGATATTTTTAAAGTATTGACCCTTAAACCATATACTCTTTCATCATTAAAACTATCTAAATAATTCTGATAGTTATCTTTTAATAATTTTTTCATGTTTTCCAAGTATTTTTCAGGTAATTTATCTATCATAATAATCTTCCTTCTTTTTTATTATATAGGAAAATATGCCCTTTTATATTATAATTTATCTCTAAGGTGGATATTGCTATGGCTGAGATATGGGGATTATGTGATGAAAATGGAAATTTAACCACCAAAAGGATTTTTCGTGGGCAAAAAATACCTCAGGGTTATTATCATAAAATAGTTCATTTATGTATTATTTCCAGCGATGGCAAACTGCTAAGTCAGCAAAGATCTCCTTTAAAGGACACTTTCCCTCTTTACTGGGATGTTACAGTAGGAGGAAGTACTATTTTAGATGAAACAGAAAATCAAGCTATGACTCGTGAACTAAAGGAAGAATTGGGAATCGACATTGATTTTACTAATATTTCACCTGTCTTTTTAATTAAAGGAACTGATTTTATTGACTACTGGTTTTTTATTAAATATGATGTTGATTTAAAAAAACTGACACTACAAAAAGATGAAGTAAAAGATGCAGTTTACTATTCAATTCAACAAGTAGAAGAATTGATATCTCAAGGAAAGTTTATTGATTATTTATATTCAAATATAATTAAGGAAGTGATTTCATTGATGATATAATAAAAAAAAGCGGTGGGCAATCCCGCTTTTCCTGAGATAAGCAACTTTTTAATGGGGTAAATATAAGTATCTAACGCCTATCCCATAGTTATTATATTACTTTTAATTATATAAGTAAATAATTTTTTCACATTTTTATCAATATATTGGTATATTTCAATAGTTAGGAGAAAACATGACTGAATTTTTATTAAAAACATTTGTAAAAAACTATCACCAAACAGAAAATATAGAAGTGAGAAAGTATGTTGGTTTTTTAAGTAGTATTACAGGAATAATTTGCAACATCTCTTTATTTGTGACTAAATATGTAATGGGAACTATTTCAAATTCCATCGCTATCATATCTGATGGCTTTAACAACCTTTCTGATTGTTTAAGTTGTTTTATTACTTTAGTCAGTTATAAATTGGCTGCTCAACCAGCAGATAAAGATCATCCTTTTGGACACGGCAGAATTGAATATCTTTCTTCCTTAATTATTGCGGTAATTATTATGTTGGTAGGATTTTCTTTTTTAAAAACTTCTTTTAGCAAAATACTTCATCCTGAAAAAGTAACTTTCAATTTAATAACAGTAGTCTCTTTATTAATTTCCTTTGTTGTAAAAGTATGGATGAGCGCTTTTAATAAAAAATTAGCAACTAAATATAATTCCTCAATTATGCTAGCTACTTCTAAAGATTCACTAAATGACTCTTACATTACTTTAGTAACCTTAAGTTCTTTATTTATTTCTTTGATTACTACCCTACCTATAGATGGTATTATTGGCTGTTTAGTTTCAATTCTAATTTTAAAAGCTGGCTATGAAATTATTAAAGATACAGTTGATACCTTAATTGGTACAAAAGCTGATGAAGAAACCGTTCAAGCAATAACTGATTTAGTTTTATCATACGATGATGTTATTGGCATTCATGATTTAATTGTTCACAATTATGGACCTGGTAAGCTTATTTGCTCTTTACATGCTGAAGTAGATAGTAAAAGAGATATGTTAGAAGTGCATGACACTATTGATTTAATAGAAAGGCAGTTGCATGAAAAATTAAACATTATGGCCTCTATTCACATGGACCCAATAGAAGTAGATAATCCTGTGGTAAATAAATATAAAAATATGATTAGTGAAATTTTAGCAGAAATTGATCCAGAACTTAGTTTTCATGATTTTAGAATCGTAACAGGACCAACTCATACAAACCTAATTTTTGATCTTGTCATTCCTTATAAATACCAAAAGGATACCAAAAATCTAAAAAACGCCATTGATAACAAACTTAAAGAAAAAGACGATACTTTATTTACCGTCATTTCCTATGATACTCAGTTTTAAATCACGTTTAACATGATTTTTTATATCTTTATCTAAGTGTTAAGTAAATAATGTTGTATTTCACTGGCATTGGATAGTATAACTTCAGCACCTATTGTTTTTAAAAAATCATAATCTCTAAACCCAAAATCGACAACAATATGATCCATTCCACAATTTTTAGCAGTTAGTAAATCTACTTCACTATCACCAATATAAATACATTCATCTAACTTAAAACCAAATTCATTAATAATTGAAATTATCGCTTCTTTATCAGGCTTTCTTCTAATTCCTTTTCTTTCGCCATGGGCAAAATCAAAAATACCTTTAAAATGATTCTCTATTAAAATTTGAACCTGCTTATCTCCTTTATTAGAAACAACTGCTAATTTCATACCGGCTTGTTTTAAATTTTCCAGCATCGGTATAATACCTTCATAAGGTTCTGTTTTAATATTACAGTGTTCTGAATAATATTTTAGGTAACACTTATATATTTCATCAAATCTATCTTCTTCAATCTCTTGACCGATAGCAGTAGTAATTAATTTTTTGCCTCCATTGCCAAGAAATAATCTTACCTCTTCTAAATTTCTTTTTTTATAGCCATACTTTTCTAATACGTAATTTACTGCATCAGTAAGATCTTGTAAGGTGTCAAGAATTGTTCCATCTAAATCAAAAATTGCTAGTTTATATCTCATAATTTACCTCTACAAATTTTCTATTATTAAAGTCAGTTTTTTGACCATTTCTTCCAGTTCCATACTGATATTTTTTTCTTTAGCTTGCTCTGGCAAGAAAGGAACATGGATAAAACCTATTTTAATTGTACTGCCATAATGATTAAGTAACATATATAAAAGATCATTACAGACAAAAGAGCCTGCTGTTAATGAAACTTCACTATTACTTATTTTAGCCAGTCTTTCTATATCTAAATTAACGAAAAAACCATCACAGCCATTTTCATCAATTTTAACACCTTGATATTTATTGCCCTCATTATCATAAATAGCCGAACTTCGATAATTAATGGCTATCTTTTCTAAACTAACGTTTTTTCTACCCCCTGCCTGACCAACACATAAAATAGCATCAGGTTTTAGTTCTTCAACTTTTCGATAAACTGTATCAAAAGCTTTACCATAAACTACTGGCACTAATAACTTTGTCAAATTATAATCACCAATTTTATCATCTAATTGTTCTACCGCTAAAAATGAAGAATTTATTTCTTCATTATTAAATGGTTCAAAACCTGTTATCAATAATTTTTTGCCCATTTAAAATACCCACCTTTATAAATAATCTTTTGGCTTATTACTTATTATATTGTAACATCACTAAACATAATGTGTTAATTGTTTATAACTTTTAACTTGTTGGATACTATTATTTTACTAGTTAATCTTTATCAAAACTTTATTTTTTTGTAAAATAAAGTAGGAGCAATTATGAAAAGAGTTTTGACATATATCGTTAATAAAAATAATAGTAACAATAGTGTTGCTGATTTTTTGTTGTCACAAAAAATTTCTCGCAATTGTATTAGTGCCTTAAAAAAAGAAAAAGAAGGAATATTGGTCAATGGCCAAGTTAAGTTTACTGATTATATACTTAAAGAAAACGATGTAGTAGAAATTTCTTTAACCGAATCAAATGACTACAGTCAAATTATTCCCAAAAAACTGGATTTTAAAATTATCTATGAGGATGAAGATCTTATTGTAATTGATAAACCAGCTAATATGACTGTTCACCCTTCTTTTAAATATTTTGAAAATAGTTTAGAAAATGGTTTAGCTTATTACTTTTTAGAAAAGAATGAAGATATTGTTTGTCATTGCATCAACCGTTTAGATAAAGATACAACTGGGCTGATGATTGTCGCAAAAAACCGCTTTTCAGCTAATATTTTATCTACAAATCTAGCAGAAAAAGAAATTAAAAGAAAATATTTAGCCTTGGTACAAGGAAAAATAGAAAGTAAAGTTGGCTATATCAATGCCCCTATTGAAAAAGAAAGTCCAGATTCAATAATTCGAACTGTTGACTTTAAAAATGGTAAAAATGCTCTTACCAGTTATAATGTTTTAGACTACAATCCAGAAGCTAATGTATCTTTAGTAGAACTTGAATTATTAACGGGAAGAACTCATCAAATTAGAGTACATATGAAATATTTAGGTCATCCTTTAATTGGTGATGAACTTTATAACAAGACTAACAAACAGTTAAACCGCCAAGCTTTACATAGTTATTATTTAAGTTTTCATCATCCAATTACTGCTAAACTTTTGACTTTTACTAGTGATATTCCTATTGACTTCACTACTTTGATTAATAAATGTTATAATAATTAAGACTTGAGAGGTAAGATAAACCAATGGATTTTACAAATAAAAAAGTCCTAGTAATGGGCTTGGCGCGAAGTGGACTTGCAGCAATAAAAGTTTTACATAAACTAAATGCAACAATAGTTTTAAGCGAAAGTAAAGATAAAGAACAATTAAAACCGTTAGAACTTTTAGAAAGTTTTAATGTGGAAATAGTTAAACAAAGTAAAGATGTTTTTAGGCAGGATTACGATTTGTGCATCAAAAATCCTGGCATTGCTTTTAATAGTGAATTTATAAAGTTATTAGAAGAAAGAAACATTCCTGTTATCACAGAAATTGAACTGGCTTTTTTAGTTAGCAAACCACAAAATTATATCGCTATTACTGGAACTAATGGTAAAACAACCACTACAACTCTGGTTTATGAATTACTAAAAAAACAGTTTGGCGATAAAGCTCATTTATGTGGTAATATTGGCACTCCATTATGTGATATTGTTTTATCAGAAAATTTAATGGAAGAAGAAGGCCATTATCTTGCCTTGGAAATATCTAATGCCCAATTAGTTAATATTGATAAATTTAAACCCAAGATAGCAACAATATTAAATTTAACACCGGACCATATTGATTTTATGGGCAGTCTAGATTTTTATTATTATTCTAAAACATTAATTTATAAAAATATGATTGATAATGATATTTTCTTATTAAATAATGATGATAATACTATCAAAGAATATGTAGAGAAATATCCAATCAAATGCAAAATAAGTAGTTTTTCTTTAGAAAATGAAAAAGCTGACAGTTATATTTCCGATGATTATATTTATGTTGACAATCAAAAAATATTGCCTTTAAGTTCTGTCAAATTGGTAGGAAAACATAATCTTCAAAATATTATGGTTGCTGTTAGCTGTGTCAAAAAATTAGGTGTCACAAATGAAAACATTCTTGAAGTAATTTCTAGTTTTACTGGAGTTGAACATCGTTTAGAATTTGTTAAGGAAATTGATAAAGTCAAATACTATAACGACTCCAAAGCAACCAATACTGATGCAACTATTACAGCTTTAAAATCATTTGATAAAGGCGTTATCCTGTTAGTTGGTGGCTTTGAAAAAGGTTTAGATATGAAACCACTACAACCTTATTTGTCGTGTGTTAAAAAAGTAATTGGCTTTGGAGCAAGTGGAAAAAGGCTTGTGGAAGATTTAGTGGGAAAACAAGGAATTGTTGTTGAAAATTTAAAACAGGCCGTCTTTATAGCTAAAGATATCGCCATAGAAAACGATGTTGTCTTACTGTCTCCTACCACTTCTTCATTTGATCAATATAGCTGTTTTGAAGAAAGAGGAAAACATTTTAAAGAGATTGTTAATTCTTTATAGAAAGGATTAAAATGGAAAATAAAAATAAACCCATTGGAATCTTTGATTCTGGGGTAGGTGGTCTTACCGTTGTTAATCATTTACTTGAAGTCTTGCCAAATGAAAACTTCATCTTTTTTGCGGACAATGCTAATATCCCTTATGGAAATAAAAATAAAAAACATTTAAAGCAATTGGTTATTGATGACATTAGATTTGTTTCCAAATTTGACATTAAAGCCATTGCCATTGCCTGTAATACTGCTGATAGTGTTATAGATAAAAAAACCAAAGAGATTGCCAAAGTTGATATTATCAGACCTATAAAATCCACTGCTAAATTAGCTGTTAAAGAAACAAAGAATAAAAAGATTGGTGTTATGGCTACAAAAGCAACTTGTCTTAGTAAAAACTATCTAAAGGCAATTAATAAATATGATGATACCATTGAAGTTTATCAACAACCTTGTCCTTTACTGGCAGGTTATATTGAAAACCAAAATTGTTTCAATAATGAAGAATTGATGTTAGAGGTTTTAAAACAATACTTAAAACCACTTCTTGAAAAAGAAGTTGATACAATTATTTTGGGTTGTACCCACTACCCATTAGCCCTAAAGTATTTAACCACTTTAGCAAAAGATATAAATTTTGTCTCTTCTTCTTTGGCCACTGTATTGGAAATTGAAAAGCTACTAAAGGAAAAAAATCTATTAGCTGATAAAGTACATCTTAGAGAATTTTACACTAATGGTGATATTGAAGAGTTTAAAGAAAAAACAGATAAATTTATTACTAAAGATATCAATAAAATAATTAAAAAATCTTATTAGAAATAATCGTTTTGAACCTATTGTTCAAAGCTTTTTACTTATTTTTTACTTACAATACTTTCTACTAGTGTATAATTATGCTTGGAGGTAATTATATGAGTTACGAATTACACAATTTTATTAATGAAAACAGAATAGTTAAACAGCAAAAAGGACCATTTAGTATCATTGAACATCAATTTGATAAATCAGTAAATTCTTACAATGCTCAAACTGAATACTTTATGAGTAAAATGAATGTTAGACGTCGTCAATTATTAGCTGAGTTAGATGGTAGAAATGAGATTATTACTCAAGCTGGAGCAATGCAATGGATTGCTGGAAATATCGAAATTTCTAGTGGTATTAAAAGCGCTGGAGATTTTTTAGGCAAAATGATTAAAGGTGCTGTTACTAATGAGTCAGCTAGTAAACCTCATTATCGTGGTAAAGGCACATTAATGTTAGAACCTACCTATAAGCATTTACTTTTAATTGATGTAAGTGAATTTAGAGGTGGTATAACACTAGAAGATGGCATGTTTTTAGCCTGTGAAGCAACAGTGGAACAAAAAGTAGTCGCTAGAACTAATTTATCAAGCGCTTTATTAGGTGGGGAAGGATTATTTAACTTAGCCTTAAGTGGACATGGTATTGCTGCTTTAGAAAGCTATGTTCCTGAAGAAGAATTAATTGAAATTGAATTGGTTAATGATACCTTAAAAATTGATGGAAACTTAGCAGTATGCTGGTCATCATCACTTGAATTTACAGTAGAAAAATCAACAAAATCATTAATTGGATCAGCAGTTTCTGGAGAAGGTTTTGTCAATGTTTATCGAGGAACTGGAAAAGTATTGATGTGTCCAGTTGCTTCTACCAATTTACTACAAGCTGCTTTAAGTAAATAGCATAATCACTATTTAACAACAAAAAACAACTTTTTGAAATTATCTCATCAAGTTGTTTTTTTATCCTTATTTTTTCTTTTGAAACTTTATATTTTTTCTATTAATAAACTCTTTGAATTTTTCCTTTGAAGTATTAACAATTAAATTTTCATCAAATCCAACTTCTTCCAGCATCTTTAATGCTAAATCAAATCTACCAACATCCGAAGGATCATGGGCATCAGAACTAACAAAAATATTTGTTCCATGTTCCATACATAACTTTAACATTGTTCGATAGTTTTCATGGCAATTAATTCTGCGGTAATACTCTACCAGCGAACTATTGTTAACTTCCAAAGCTACATCATACTTTTTAGCAGCTTTTACCAATCTTTCATAGTTTACAGGAGTATCATCACTATCAGGATGAGAGATAAAATTAACTTTTGGGTGTTTCATACATTCAATCAGATTGTCAGTATTTTTTTCTGCGCCAACATTGTCATAGCAGTTTAAATGAATGCCAACAATTCCATAATCCAAAAAATAGGTGTAATTATCTGCTAATGAAATAGTACCATCATTTAATACATTTAGCTCACAGCCATGAAATATTTCTACACCATATAAAACTTTTGGCACTACTTTAAGATTCCAAAAATAAACAGGGGCACATGTTCCTTGAATTCCTGGACCATGTTCTGAAATCCCCAGTAATTCAAGTCCTTTTTCGGAAGCAGCTTTAGCCATTTCCCTAATTGTTCCATAGGCGTGCCCACTAGCAACCGTATGAGTGTGAACATCACAGACAATTTTATACTTCATAATCCCTCTTTCTATCCAACTTTTTAACAATTCTATTAATCAAGATATTATTGTATCAATTCTAATTAACCTTATCAAGTTAATAGTTGCATTTATTCTTTTAAAACTCGAGATTTTATCGTTTTATTTAACATTTTCATAGTAGCATTTTGTCACTTTAAAGTAAATAAAACTATATATTTAAACTGATTTATACATTAAAGTAGCAAAGACAAATGGCAACTGTTTTTCCCAAGTCGCTTCATTATGCAAACCATTTTCTATAATTCTACTTGTTACTTTGATACCTTTTTCAACTAATATTGTATTAACTTTGCAGAATATAGGAATACACTTTTTCGCTTCTAAATCATTGGTACCATAATCTGTATATAAAGTAGTATTTCTATTAACCTTACTATCTTTAACAATCTTTAAAATTGCTTTGGTATTAATCATATAGGCCGGTGACAAAGCTGCCCCTTTGGAAAAAATATGATTATATTTAATCAGTCCATAAATTGTTATTAACCCGCCCATTGAAGAACCCATTAAAAAAGTATTGGCTCTATCTTTTAAAGTTAGATAATGTCTATCTATATTTGGCTTTAACTTTTTAACAAACCATTTCAAAGTGTCGTCCCCATAACCTTCACTAATTTCTTTACCTTTCGTATATGCAAATGAATATGGGCAATATTCCTGCATTCTTTCATCATTTTCACCAAAATGGCAACTTACTGCACATACTATAATTTCAATTTTCTCTTTTTCTAAGTATTCTTTTAAACCCCAACTTTTGCCATAAGTAGCATCACTATCATAAAAAACATTATGACCATCAAACATATAAAGGACTGGATATCTTTTATTATTTTTGCCATAACCTTTTGGAAGATATAAATATACTTTTCTTTTTTCTGTTCCAGTAAAAGCTGGATAATCAACATACCATTTTTTAATCATCTTAATCTAACTCCTGATGTTATTCTATCATATAAAAGCACCTAAATTAATTAGATGCCCAAAATACTGACAAAAGAAAATTTTGAGAAACAATTGTCTTAAACGATCTTTTGAAAGTAATAATAAATTTCATCTTCACCAATAAATGTCATGACTGATCTAATCATATTATATGAAGCTATATTTTCACGATAGCAATAAGCAGTTACACGTTTTAAACCAATACCATACAATGCATAATCACAAGCGAAAGCAAAAGCTTCTTTGCCATAGCCTTTTCCCATATATTCAGGCAAAAGTCTAATGCCAATATTAGCGCTTCCGCGAAAATCAAATTCATTTATCACAACCTCGCCTATCATCTTGTCTTGTAAACGGACTGCCATGCTTAGCCCAACTTTATTTTTAAAATCAAAATTTGCACAATGATAAAAATAATCAGAGGTAAGTTCACCTTGTAAGTCATTACGATAATCATATCCCCAGTATTTGTTAAGCTCTTCATCAAGGCATAAGCGATTATATTCAAAAATATCAGATTCTTTTATCTGACTATATGTTAACCTTTCGCTTTTTACATGTGGTATCCTTTTAAGCCTTATAAGTTCGCTATGTACTTCTACCGATATTTGTTTTTCGATTTTTATCGGTTGATACTGGGTTTTAGAAATTCTAAGTCCTTTACTGCCCTCATCATCTTGTCTGTTAATATATTTTACTTCTTTACCAAACTTATCCGCAAAGTTTTTTACCATAAATTGATATACTCCAGGATAGTCATCAAGCGATTTTTCTATATGAATTATTAACATATCGCCTATAATTTCACCAAAGCAAAAAGAAATGATTTCACCATCTAATTCAATTAGTGCAGAAAAGTCAGAATCTGAACAAGGAAGGGAAAGCATTTCATGTGCTTTCTTAAGTTCATAACGAGCTGAAATAATATTTCCTTTTCGAAAATCATTCTCAAAGCGACTCCAAAATTGTTCAAGTTTTTCTTTTTCTTCTTCTGTATCATTTAAAGGTCTAAATAAAGCATTGGGGAATAGTTTTGTAAACTTATTAACATGATTGCGCTGTCCAGAATATTTTTTCCCAGAAAAAAGTCGCATATCTTCCGATAAATATATATACTCACTTTCATTGCGATTTGAACTTACAGTATAGTTGTCATAGCGCAGTGCTACCAGTGGTAGCATTTCACGAGGAACTACATAAAAAGAAAGTGGAATGGTTTTTTTGGCACAATATTTTTCAATCGCTTCTAAAGCCGCATTAATATCTCCACTGTCCTGGTAACAATATGGAAAAAAGAATTTTTCTTTACCTGAAATTAACACTCTTATAACAACACAGCCTGCCACGGTAGTATAAGAAGCGTTGAAATAATCTCGCCACATTAAAAGATAACCTGGCGAATAACATGAAAGAAGATAAGGATATTTCTGCCCAAATTTAATTAAATGTCCGATTGTGTTACATGAAAGATCTTCAAACTTGTCTATGAGGTGAGATTTCAAAACTATAGAAGATTTTTTAGTAATTTCGGTGGCATTTTCTTCAGTTAACTGCATAAATACTTTTTTATCCTTTCATTTTACATGTTACATGTTTTAAACTTTTTTTTAAGTTTTTATATTCTATCACATACTATTTTAATCTTCAAGATTACTTATAGTAAATCTTTTAAAACAACAAAACAGACTCTATTCAAAAGCCTGTTTGTCATTAATCTTAAAACCAGATTTAAATCCTTATTTATACCACACTATTTGCCTTGCTTTCTTTCATTTCTTTTTCTACATCCATTTTAGATAAAACTAGCATCATTAATATTGCGATAATAGCTGGAATCCAGCCTAAAAATGAATTGATAGTCATGATAGTTTCAGGTGTTTGATTAATTTTTAAAGCTTCATTAAAACCAGCTAGTTTTAAGCTGAAAGCAATTAGTTGAATTGCTCCTGCTTCTGCTAATTTAGAAGCTAAATTATCACCACTTGATACCAGTGAATCAATCCTTCGGCCATTTTTCCATTCAATAATATCAGAAATATTATTTCTATTGGTATTAAACATAATAAATGTTATCGGTCCACCAAATCCTAAAGTCATAGCATTGATATAGACCGTAATTGGTGTAAATGGACTTAAGATAAACGGAATTTTACCCGCTAATAGGACAAAGGCCGCCAGAAACATCGTTTTCCTTCTCCCTAACTTTTCATCAATCATTGGTGTGATGATAGAAAACAAAATAGTAAACACCAGATAAACTGCTAATATTGGCATAGCAGCACTGCTTTCCCCTAAAACATAAGCGGCATAATAGTTTATAGAATTCATAATTATGGTATTATTAACACCATAACAAATGATATAAAGCATATTTAAAACCCAAGATTTGCAGCCAAATAACATTTTATATCCTCTTGCCAAAGAAATCTTTTCATCATCATCGGAAATCTGACGAACTCTTTCTTTGGTAGTAAAGTAGTGAGTAAGTGAACCAGCAATACAAATAAGACCCATCGTACAAGCAGTTAAAAATAGTGCTCTAGCATCTTGAGAACCAATAATCGCTCCTTTCCCCTGTAAACCGCCAAATAATTTAACCAGTGGAGTAACAGCTACTGAGCCAATACCACTACCTAAGACTCCACCAAGTGATCTAAAAGCATTGATAGAACGTCTATCACTATCATGTGGTGAAGCTAGTGCCCCCATGGAATTATATGGCATGCCCATAAAGGTATGAAAGGTTTCAAAAACAAAATAAACTGCCAAAGCTAATATAACTGTTAATGTTTGACTTGTTTTAAAATCACAAAATAATAAAACTATTGAAATTGCCCAAGGAACACAAAATAAAAGATTGTAAGGACGAACCTTTTCACCATTTTTAAAGGTATGATTTGCACTCCAAATTCCAATTAATGGATCATTAACCGCATCCCAGATTGTTCCTAATGTCAACATTGTACCAGCCATCAAAACATCAATTTTCAGTACGTTAGTTAAGAAAATAAGATAATACAGGTTTTTAAACGTATATACGATGTTTAATCCTGCCGAGAAAGTCATAAAACCGAGTTTCTCTTTTAATTTAATTATGCCCTTGTTACTCATAAATTTTCCTCCTTGGCAATTTTTAGAAGTTTTTCTTTTAATAATGCCTTAAACTTTTTTTCTTCATCCATCATTGGATTATGACCTGAATCTTCAAACCAATGCAACTCTTTAACTGGTGCTTCAATCATATTAAACCAGTCATCGACTAATATGGCTGGTGTATTCATATCCAATCTTCCATTAAAGATAAAGATTGGGGCATTAAATTTTATACATGTTTTGGTAAAATCTGTTTTTCCAACTTCTGACCACATATTGTTTAATACAAATTTATAACCTTTTACATAACCGTAAATCTCTTTTAAAGTATACTCTCCACTTTTTAATATCGGTTTGACAAAAGCATCCATATACGAACGTTTTCCTTCATTTTTAGAATATCCTCCATATTTCATCATGATATCTCTTTGCACTTTCATACCAGCATATCCACCTTTGTATATTCCCATTTCAGGAGGCCCTACCTTTTTTAGTGCTTCTAAGGCTTTTTGATCGTTGGCTTTAGTTACTTCATCAACACAATACTGCCAGCTAATCAGCTCATTTAAATGACCATTAACAAATTGACCAAAACCAACAAAGGCGGCAATGTTTTCTGGATACTTATGAAGTAGCCAAGTACCTAACAACGAACCCCAAGACCCACCAATGACAAAGATTTTCTTTTTATTATATTTTGTGCAAAGATATTCAACTAATTCTTTAGCATCTTCAACTAATCTTTCAATTGTTAAATCCTTGGCTTTAACACCAAAGTAAGAACCTGCTGTTCCTCTTTGATCCCACGCTACAATAGTAAAATCATCTAAAACATCATCATTGCTCTGCATTACTGTATGTCTATTAGAAATACCTGGACCACCATGCAAAAATAACAGTACTGGATTATTTACATTTTTTCCTTTTATATGAATAGTTTGTGGTAAATCACCTAAAACTACCCTTTCCTTAATATCAATCATATTTTCACTTCCCTATTTTTTACTATTATACACTACTTTAACAATAAAAAAAGACTTAATTGTCAAGGAAAATATTTATTATTTTAATTATCCAAATGATAAATCTTTTATATAATGATATTATGAATAAAGATATTAAACAGTATTATTCTTATAATAAAGCGGAGGTTTTATGAAAGATTTATTTGACAAACTATTTTCTATTCCAATTATTTTATTAATCATTTTAATATTAGTGGTAATATTTTTGTTGTTTACAAAAAGAGAAAAACAAGATTTCCCTATGACTGGAAAACACCATAGTAGCTTGGATCCTAACGCACCTAAAGATATCGCATCCCTAGAACTTAAAAATTTCACATTATTGATAAATGATAGATCACTTGAAATTTCTGGTAATGTAGAAATCTCTTTGGCTGCCTATGATAATAGCGACACTCGTTTATTAGAAAATGCTGGCGATAAAATTGATGATTTTAAAAAATTAGGCTATATGTTATGGATAAGTGCTTCAAGCAACAATGATGATTATGTCCAGTTAAAAGTTGCTGTCGATAAAGAATTTGTAACTGAGATTGCCTCATTAATTAGACAATCAGGTGTAATGACATTAAACGGAAAGTATGATTGGACTGATGGAATTCCAGAAGATGCTGGAGTATTTATGCTATCAGCTAAATATCAAACAGGTGAAAAACTTAATGTTACGATGAATGCTACTGTACCTATTAGCGGAATTGAGTTATTTAAACTTTTAAAGCCTCTTCTCATTAATAAAATGCTAGAACAAGACATTAACTACATTGCTCTTTTAAATTTTAACAGAGATCTCATCACTCCTGAAACTCTTGTCAGTTCAATTAATATCAGTCAGTCAGATGTCTCATTTAATTTAAAGATCATTGATGCTGTTGGCTATTTGTCGAGCAATTATATAAATAGTGATAATAATTTCCATTGTGATGCTATACAAATTGATAATTCTGACTTAGAGATTATATTAAATGCACTTGTCAATACTCGTTTTGTATTTGTAACTGATAAATACTTAAAAGAAGATACTAGTGGGATATATGATAAAAGCACATCTATTTACTATGTCTATTTTAAAAATCTAGCAGAAGGATATCATCCCATTAATGGTGACTATGATGAAGACTATCAAGATCTGATTTTCATCTTTATGGAAATGGTAAAAAAATACAGCAAATAAAATAATAAAACCTATTAGATAAAACAATGTTTCTAAAAAATAGGTTTTTTAATATAACATCTTTTATTTCATTTTTTGCTTTTAATGACATATAATAAAATAAATTGAAGGAGAATACTCTATATGAAATATTTATTATTTGTTTTACTGATTATTGCTTTATTATTATTGATTGCTTTAATCAAAACTTTACTAATTGGCAGTAAAAAAACTTTCTACCAGTACTCAACTGATCAAAAAAGGATTGATTTATATTCCGAAAAACTTTCTAAGTTAATTCAATATGAAACTATTTCCTATCGTGATAAACCAGATGTAGAAAAGTTTAGGGGGTTTCACAAAGTTATTGAAAAACTTTATCCCAATGTCTTTAAACATCTAGAAAAAATTGAAATCGATGGAAACCTGATGATGAAATGGAAAGGAACAGATCCAAATCTTGACCCAATTATTCTAATATCTCACCAAGATGTCGTAGAAGCTGGTGGAGATTGGATATACCCACCTTTCTCTGGTACGATTGCTGATGGAAAAGTCTGGGGAAGAGGCGCTGGAGATATAAAAGTTGGAATAATGAGTTTCTATCAAGCGGTGGAAGAACTTCTAAAAGAAGGATATACTCCAAAATGTGATGTCTATTTAGGTTCAAGTTGTACTGAAGAAATTGGCGGAGATGGTGCCCCAAAAATGGCCAACTGGTTTAAAGAAAGAGGAATTAAGCTATATTTACTATCTGATGAAGGTGGAAGTATCGTTTCTAATCCTTTGGTTGGGGTTGATGGTAACTTTGCAGCAATTGGTATTTTTGAAAAAGGCTATGGTGATTTAAAAATTATCGCTAAAAGTAGCGGCGGTCATTCATCTACCCCAGCAAAAAATAGTCCTATTGCTCGACTAGCTAAATTTATTACTGAAATAGAAACTAAAAATCCCTTTAAGGTTGAATTTTCTGCAGCAGTTGATGCCATGTTAACCAATTTAGCCCCCTATAGTACTAACTTTATGTTAAAGTTTGTGATGAGTAATCTTTGGCTATTTAAGCCACTTCTAAAAATTGTGATGCCTGCTATTTCTCCTCATGCTGCAGCAATGCTTCAAACAACTATTTGTTTTACCATGCAAAAGGGGTCAGATGGCTATAATGTCATCCCTCAAGAAGCCTATGTTACTGCTAATTTGAGATATATCCCTCATCAATCTACTGATGAAGCTAATAATATTGTTAAAGAAATTGCCAAAAAATATGATTTAGAAGTAGAAACTATTGTTGCTGGTTATCCTTCTAAGCCTATAGATTTAGAAGGTGAACAATATAATATGATTGTTGACACTATAAACAAAGTATTCCCTGGTGTCGGTATTATGCCTTATGTAGTATGTGGTGGAACTGACTCAAGATTCTTTGCGGAAGTGTGTGACAACTGTGTTAGATTTGCTCCTGTCAACTATACTCCAGAACAATTAAAAGGTATGCATGGGTTAAATGAAAACATTGACCAAGGATGTTTGCCAATGGCTATTGACTGGTACAAAGAACTCATTAAAGCTCAAGAAAAAAGATAAAGGTTGGAAAATTCCAATCTTTTTAAATGAATACTCCTTTAATCCAAATTCTTATTCCAATAAAAACAAGTATACATCCACCAATTAACGAAGCTCTACCAGAAAATTTAGTGCCAAATTTCTGTCCTATTTTTACTCCGATATAACTAATTAGATAGGTTAGCATTCCAATAATAGCTGCTTCATAAATAGCAAAGCAAAATACATAATCAGAAATTGTAAAGCCAACACTTAAAGCATCCATTGAGGTAGCAATACCTTGTAAAAATAGTATTGTTATTGATAGTTCTTCAACTTTACACTCTTTTTCTTTGCTTAGAAAGCATTCCAATATCATTTTTCCGCCAATATATAAAAACACTATTAAAGCAATCCAAGGAATATACTTATGAAATCTTTCAAATGTTGATGCAACAGTACGAATACAAAACCACCCAATTAAAGGCATTAGTCCCTGAAATATACCAAAAACTGCAGCTATAAGATAATTTTTTGATTTCTTCATTTTCGGTTCATTTAAACTATTAGCTAAAGAAACTGAAAAAGCATCCATAGCTAATCCTATGCCAAATAGTATTGCATTACTTAAAAACAAAAAATCTAGTTTCATAATCATATCCTCTAAATAAAACTCAGCATGCATAGATGCTGAGTACATTTGTCCTTTAAGACATACATAATTCAATCTATGTGATTCTCGTTATCTAAAACAAGTCAGATTTTCAATCTATGTGTTGACTTGCTATGCTAACATCTCATCAACTTTCTTAATGAGTGCTGTCATTATTACATACAAGAATCAAGATTACAAGCAATATTATTAAGTTTTAACTATTATTCCTCACCCTCTAATACAAATTCCATAAACTCAATAATACCATCTTCCACATCCCATTTAATATCATCATAATTATGAATTTCATGACGATAGCCTGGGTATAATTCAGTTTCAACATAGTGTCCAGTATCAATTAGCCAATTACTAACTTTATATACTCCTTCACCGTACTGTCCTACCGGATCTTGATCACCTGCAATATTGTAAATTGGTAAATCCACTGGTACTTTCTTCGCCCATTCTTTAGAACTGACTGCCTCTAACATCAAGACAAAATCATAAGCAGATTTAACTAATGTTGGTTTAGTAAAAGCATCAAATGGGTCATGAGCATGGTCATATTGAACATATTCATCATGACAAATCCATTCATTGCCAAATCTAATGTTTTCATCACATCTTTCAATCATCCAACCTAATAGCTTGCCAATTTCCTCAGCTCCAGATTCATTTCCTTTACCTTCTGCCAGCAACTTTTCTAAGCGCTTTTTACTTTCTTCAACTCCTGGAAATGGTCCACTAGTGCCACAGAGAATAACACCAGCTAGTTCATCACCATATTTAGCAATATAATCTCTTGCGATAAATGAACCCATACTATGTCCATACAAAAAATAAGGTAAATCAGGATACATTTCTTTTACAATTTTGGTTAATTTATACTCATCTTCCATCATGGTACTATAACCTTTATCGCCCCAATCACCCCAAGTGCCAGGATTTTCAATCGCTGTCTTACCATGACCGACATGGTCATCGGCTGCCACGACAAACCCAGCATCCATCATCGCTACTATCATGTGGAAATACCTTCTTGAATGTTCCCCAAAACCATGGACTAATTGAAACACACCTTTTGGTTTACATGCTGGAACATAAATCCAACCTTTAACATTATCTCTTTCATTATAAGAAAGAAAACTAACTTCATGTAGCATAAAGCACCTCCTATTATCTTTACATTAAGTTTTCTTTTTTTACTATCTTAATTATACCATGATAAGAAAAAGAATTATTAGAAATTGCTGTCTAATTTTAACTGTTTTACTTCTCTTTTACATCATCAAGGCAAAAAGGTTTCAATTAAAAGGTAAAATACATTATAATAAAGAAGAAATAGGAGATTATATATGAAACTTAACAATAAACAAACATTTATAGTTGGATTAGCATTTTTATCAATCTGTGCTTTCTGGCAGATGTATGATAATATTATTCCGCTAATTCTAACTACAACCTTTAAAATGAATGAAACCTTATCAGGGGCTATTATGGCTATTGATAATGTTTTGGCATTGTTTTTATTACCATTTTTTGGTTCACTTTCAGATAAAACCCATACTAAGATTGGTAAAAGAATGCCCTTCATTCTATTTGGTACTGGATGTGCAGTTATTTTGATGAACTTGCTGCCAATCATCGACAACAGTTATTACCACAATCCTTCACCATTTAAATTGGTATCATTTGTGGTGGTATTGGGAATTCTTTTAATTGCTATGGGAGTATATCGTTCTCCGGCAGTAGCTTTAATGCCAGATGTTACACCAAAGCCATTGCGTTCTAAAGCAAATGCTATTATCAATTTAATGGGTGCTGTAGGTGGTATTATTTATTTGGCAATTGCGGCAGTTATGTATCCTAATGCTAAAACTGCTGGTTTAGCTCACATCAATTATCAGCCTCTATTTATCGTTGTAGCAGCAATTATGTTTGTCTCAGTAGGTTTATTATTCCTTTTTATAAATGAGCCAAAACTTGTTGAGAAAAACAGAGAATTAGAAAAACAGCATCCGGAATGGAATTTAGCTGAAGATGATGGTTCAGGAAATGAAAAACTTCCAAAAGAAGTTCAAAGATCTTTAATGTTCTTACTAGGTTCAATTGCTTTATGGTTTACTGGATATAATGCCGTAACAACCTGGTTTACAACTTATGTTAATGTTGTTATGGGTCAAGGTTTAGGTGGTGCCAGTACCTGTCTGTTAATCGCAACTGCTGGAGCTATTATTTCTTATATTCCAGTTGGAGCCTTGGCAAGTAAATATGGACGTAAGAAAATGATTAGATTTGGCGCCTTATTACTATCTGCTTGTTTCCTTTGTGGATTTGTTTTAACCAGCTTATCAAATACCATTACTATTCCGATGTTCATCTGCTTTGCTTTAGTTGGATTTGCTTGGGCTAGTATTAATGTCAACTCTTTACCGATGGTAGTAGAAATGTGTAAAGGTGCTGATATTGGTAAATTTACTGGATATTACTATACAGCTAGTATGGCTGCTCAAATTATTACTCCTATAGTTGCAGGAACACTGATGAGATTAATTGACTATAAAGTTTTATTTATCTACTCTGCAATATTTGTCTTACTTTCATTTGTAACAATGTCTCAAGTAAAACATGGTGATCAGAAAATAGAAGCTAAAAAAGGACTAGCAGCCTTCGAAGATATGGATGATTAAAATCAAAGGATTCAGAAATAAAAGCTGAATCCTTTTTTAATCTTTAATTATAATTGCAGTTACAAACTAACTAATTTATTAAATATTTTATCAACATAAATGAAATAGTAGCTAGTATTAAAAATATAATTCCTTTATTAGTAAAAAGTTGTTTTAAATTATTTTGACTAAAAATTTTATCCTCAAAAGTAAAATCTTTTTTATTTCTTATAAACAAAATTAAACCCACAATAGCCAAAATTATTACCAAAATAACATATATTGAAAACAATTGATCAGAAATACTCATGATTATTTGTGGTAAAATTCCACCAAATAAATTTGATAATGAATGAAAAATTATTGGTATCAAAATATTTCCCGTTTTAACCATTAAATAAGACCAATTTAAACCTAGTAAAAAAGTATAGATGATTGAAGGAATCCCTAAAGAAACACCATGAACTATACAAAAACAAAAAGAAGATACCAAAATATAAAATGGCTGACCATGTTTTAGCAACTTACTAGCAAGAAAATGTCTGAAGACTAACTCCTCTACTACAGGAGCAAAAACTAGTAAACTAAATAACATATGGAAAGATAAGTTGTCTCTTTCAGTTGGAACTGTTTTGGTTATATTAACCAGTAAACCAGTTGCTAAAATAAACACAACAAGGGCGCAAAACTGCAGAAAGAAACAAGTTAAATATGTTTTTGTTGATAAATTTTCTTTCTTATATTTATCTTCAGTTACATCTTTAGTGATAAAGACAAATAAACCTAACCCAACTACATAAAGCACAATTGTAGATATTATTGATTTCAAACTATCTGAAATGTGTAAATGTTTGCCAATAAAGAAACGATAAATCCAGTAAACTACAAACATTATCGCAATTCCAAAACTTACTTTTTTTAAATCTTTCGCTTTGTTTTCCATTAAATACCTCCTATTAAATACCCTATAAATAAATTATAATGTCTTTTCATTAACAAACTGCTATTTTAGGTAAATATAAAGAAAATATTACAATTGTAAACTTTATATAAATTAAAAAAAGATCTAGAATTTTCTAAATCTTTTACTTTTTTACTTTTCTCTTCTAATGTATCTTAATTGACAGGTCTTACAACCATTGGCAATAGTAGTAGGTAAATCAAGTTCAACCCCAAAAGCTTCACCAATTCCCCTATCTCCACACATCGCATAATCACACATCTTAGAGATTTGCTCATCGCTGCAGCCCTGTTTTTGCCAGGCTTTTACTAGTGGACAGTAATGGAAATCAATATCCAAATGATCATCATCACATCTAATGATATCCATCTCAAACACTTTCTGAGCAAAGAATCCAAACAGTGCTTTCTTTAAGCCTTTTAATGATTTTCCTTGACCTCCTTTTTCTTTCAATAAGTTACCTTGATAAATACCACATCTTTTTATCGCTGCAGGAGCAAATTCTTCAGCTTTTAAGCCTTTTTTATCTGCTTCATCCAGCAACAAATACATCCATAAAGCTCGATGCTCCAATAATTCTCTAATTGCGACAATTAAAGGATTTTTTACTTTAGCTTCATTTACTATTTTGCTCATTTACTTTCCCCCTTTTCAGTTATATTTATCCATAAATACTTCAATTTGCTTGAAATATTCTTTTTCATCAACCACATTAGCAGCTACATGACCAGCATTTTCTACTATTAATAAATGCTTCTCACTAGTACATGCTTTATACATATCCAAAGTCATTTGCAGTGGGACATAGTTGTCTTCACTTCCAGAGATAAATAAAATTGGATACTTACTTTCTTTTGCTTCTTTTATACCATTGCTTTTGTCATAATCTACTTTAGCTAATAATTTGGAAAAGAAACCCGATATATACCCTATAGGAAAATATGGCATATTGAAGGTTCTTTTCATCATTGCTTTGGTAATATCTCTAATGGAAGTAAAACCACAATCCTCAATAATACCTTTTACATTTTTCATCTCTTTATTGCATGTATGCATTACTGTCGCTGCTCCCATACTGACACCATGTAAAAAGATACTAGAATCAGGGCAGATTTCATTTATCTTTTTTATCCAAGATATGATATCGTACTGATCTAATTCACTAAATCCTATATATTTACCCCCACTTCGATTATGAGCTCGATTTTCCAAAGCTAAGATATTACATTTTCTTTTTAAATACACTTTAACAATACCACCAAAATCATGTTCTGGCACACTTTTGTAACCATGAACCAAAATGGCAGTTTCGCTACTATTTTTTTCTTTTAAAAATCTTCCATACAAAGTTAAACCATCAAATGATTTTATTGTTAATGTTTCAAAAGGTAAATTTTTAAAATCTTCAAGATGCTTTAATCGATATTCCTCATGCAGTCTTGCTGTTGGAGCCATTACATTGTTTGGATCATCAATATCATCCTTGGAAAATGGTAATTTCATTTTTGGATCAAAAACCATTTTAAAAACATAATAGCCTTCATAAACAATCACACCAGTAATAATTAATAATGAAATTATTAACCATTCCATCTCAATCACCATTATTTTTCTTTCTATTTTAATTATACTCTATTTCATCACTTCTTATAAGAGACAAATCACACAATTTCACCATTATATTTCTATAATAATTTGCTATATTTAAAGAGGTTCTTTTTAAGAATCTAAGAAAAGAGGTTTTTTTATGAAAAAAATATTAACAATTTGTATCTTATCAGCAATGCTACTAGCATTAGGCGGATGCAATAAACCAAACCAGGAAGAAAAATTAACTTCAGGTCAAACACTTTTAGCTGTTTTTGAAAAAGAAGTTAATGCTAATCCAGATATTACCGCTGAAGAGTTAGCTAATATCCTTATTGGAAATAAAATTATTAAATTTCAACCTTTAGTTTACCCTATCACAGAAGGATTTTTAACTGGATTTAGTGCTGATTCAATTGAAGGTTTTAAAGAGGGCGTATCATTTGGACCAATGATTTCAACAATTCCATTTTTAGGTTATATCTTCACTTTAGAAGAAGGTGCCGATGTTGACAGTTTTATTAAAACATTAAAATCTCAAGCTAATTTAAATTGGAACATTTGCACTTCAGCTGAAGAAATTACTATTGGAAATGTTGGACAATTTGTCTTCTTTTTAATGAGTAATAAAAATATTAATGCTGAATAATTATTTTTAAATTAAATTTATAAACAATTAATCGACCACATTTTATATGTGTTCGATTTTCTATCTTAGGAGAATCGTACTATGCTATTTTCAAGCCTACCATTTCTATTTTATTTTTTACCAATAGTATTAATCTTGTATTTTATTGTACCTAAATCATTAAAAAATGTTGTGCTTTTAGTATCTTCACTATTTTTTTATGGGTGGGGAGAACCTAAATATGTAATCTTAATGATTGTTTCAATTTTACTGGGTTACATTTTTGGTTTATTAATTGAAAAATATCTTAATACTAAAAAAGCAAAAGTTTTTGTTATCTTATCAATAGTTATCAATTTACTAATTTTGGCTTATTTTAAATATGTTGATTTCTTTATAGGCTCATTTAATACTATTACTGGATTATCAATTCCATTTTTAAAAGTTAGTTTACCAATTGGAATTTCTTTTTATACTTTTCAGATATTAAGTTACACTATTGATGTCTATAAAAATCAAATAAAAGCTCAAAGAAATTTAATCAACTTAGCAACATATATTGCTATGTTTCCTCAACTTATTGCTGGACCAATTGTTAGATACGCTGATATTGAAAATCAATTAACTAAAAGAAATCATACTTTCGCTAAAATTAGTGAAGGAATAAAAAGGTTTTCCATTGGTTTAGCCAAAAAAGTGTTATTGGCTAATTTACTTGGTGAAGTAGTATCTTATTACACCAAAACAACTGATCCTTCTGTTATTTATAGTTGGCTAAGTGCTTTATGTTATTCTCTGCAAATTTTCTTTGATTTTTCAGGATATAGTGATATGGCTATTGGTTTAGGAAAAATCTTTGGCTTTGATTTTATGGAAAACTTCAATTATCCATTTATTTCTAAAACTATTACTGAATTTTGGCGCAGATGGCATATTTCATTAGGAAATTGGTTTA
>JAAZKG010000018.1 GCA_012799935.1 Erysipelotrichia bacterium
GACTGACAATTTTTTAAAGCATAAGAAAAGAGCTCATCAAGAACATATATTTACATAAAAAAAGCGGATATTTTTTCCGCTTATGTTTGATTTATTTTGGGACATTTTCCCGTATTATTGACACTAATTTTTGTGAGTTTAGGTTTATTGTTATTTGAGTTTAGGTTTAGTTAATTATCTTTAAACAACCATATTAAAAGAGCTATCGCGTTGTATTAAAAAAGCTGTGAAACTTTCCACAACTTTTTTATTCATCTTTAAAAATACTTATTGTTAAAGATTAAACTCTTAATAAAAGAAATCTTAAATCAAAAATATCGACTTTTCTTTTACTTTTTTGGTTTCATTTTTACAACTTTATTATCAATTATAAATGTTAGTGTTTCTTTTTGTGGATCATATTGAATCCAATATGATTCACTATAGCTTTCATATTCGAAAGGTTCAATATCTGATCCTGGATAATCAACAAGAATATTATAATTGTTATAACCCATATATTCAATATACTCAATATTTCCACTATGTCCATAATCAGATGCTATGATACCTTTTTGAAATTTATCGTTATCAAACACTCTGATAAAATATCCCTCATCTCCATATTCATCAACCTCTGACCATCTTTTATATTTAGAAAGTAGTGCAATAAATTGATTCGGATGCAGTCCTTTATCAGGGGCATATTTTACCGATTTGCCATATAGCTCAATGATTACAATTTCTTTATTAGGATCAAAATGAAGTTTATATTCTCTTGTATATGCTTCAAATGGTTCAGTGAAATCGTCGCCCTCATAACCTTCATAATAAACAGTTACTGTATAATACATATTCCCATTATCTTGAATATTAGTTATTCTTCCAGAATCCGTGCCACCAGAAGATAGTGTACCTAGATGGAATCTATCACCATTGTATGCTTTGAGGAATCTTCCACCTGGTGATTCATCAACTTCTATCCAAATAGCATACTTACTGAGTTCTGCATACAAATCTAAACTAGGTAAGTTATCTCCTTCATTATTATCATCTAAATCAACTTTAGGGATAAACTTCACTAACTCATCATCTATAAAAATTTTAAACAAATCAAGATAGTGATTATAATAGATAAGATATTCAACCGAATATGGATCATAAGGATCAGTCATCTCATCTCCTTCATATCCCTGATGATCTACAATTATTGTATAGAGCATATAGCCTTTATATTCAACCTTACTTATATCTCCAATACTTCCAAAACCACTATTCATTATGCCAAAGGTAAATTCTTTGTCATCCACTCTTACAAAATAGTAGCCCACATCATCACTGTTGTCCTCTCTCCAAGTGTCATGTGCTTCAAGCTTTTCAAGAAGTTTGTCAGATGATAGTCCAACATCTGCATATAAGTCATAATAAATTATCTCACCACCATTAGGTGCACCAAATCTTATTCTGGTGTCATCTTCTGGATTTAATTCAACATAGTAAATTGAACAATTTATTTCATCAGGATAAGGATTTTCATATTCAAGTCTATAAAGATAGTCATTTTCATTACTGAAACTAAGTAATTTAGTAAAATAAAAACTTTTCCTTACTCCCAGACCTCTTGAATTGTCAAAAGTCAAATCATCATCTTTATCAAATACAAAGGCTGTGGCTTCGCCTCCCAATTCAGTTAAATAACGTGAATATTTGCCCAAGTATTCCCATAGTTGTTTTTGATTCATTTTTTTATTATCTTTACAACCAGTTAAACCAACTACTAACATCAAAACAATTAAAAACAGTCGAAATACCTTTTTCATATTATTTCCTCCTTTTACATCTGGTAGTATTAAAAATTATCATTTTAAACACTACTTTTTATATCTTAAGCAACTTATAACTGCTTAAATTATCTTTTTATGCTCTATTCATCATTAAAGCAAGCGATTTGTACTATTATCAATTTTCTCACAAGTGAACGTAAATTTATTATATTGTAGCACATTTTCTTGAATTTGTTAAAAATCTTATCTAACCACAATCTTATCTAACCAACATCATCTAGCCAATACAACCTAAATACAACCTAAATTATTTGTCAACTATAATAGAATGGTTTATAATTATCTAGGTGATTAAATGATAAATTATCCAAACAGAAAATCTGTAAATCATTCTAAAGTTATTAATTATTCTCGACGCGGAATGTCTTTAGAAGAAGATTTAAATCTAACAAATAAATACTATCTAGAAGTGGATAGAGCTGTAATTTATAAAAAGCCTACCCCTATAACAATTGTAGATGTTGATTATAAATCAAGAAGTACCGCAAAAATTACTGAAGCATATTTCCAGACTCCTTCTACAACTGATTATAATGGTATTTATCAAGGATTATATCTTGACTTTGAAGCTAAAGAAACCAGCTCAAAAACATCGCTTGTTCTGGCTATGATTCATCCACATCAACTAGAACATATGAAAAAAATTTTAAATCATAAAGGAATCGCTTTTATTATCGTAAGATTCTCTTACTATGATGAAACATATTTGATTTTTGCTAAAGACTTATTTGAATTTATTAATTCCACAAAAAGAAAAAGTATTCCTTACAGTTGGTTTAAAGAAAAAGGTATTTTAATACCATATAGTTATCAAATTAAAGTAGATTATCTGTCAGTTATTGACTCACATATAGTTGGAGGTAAAATCTAATGAGATTATTTAAAAATAAGAATTCAAACAATAACAGTAAGAATTCCCAAAATAATAACACTGATTTAGCAAGGACTAAATTTCAAAGGAAAAAATTGAGAAGAAAAATAATAAATTCTATCATGGGATTTATTGTCTTTTGTGGTTTGCTAGGTACTATTAGTGGTATTAATATCATAAAAATCATTTTAGAAAAGACTGATGTTGTTCTTGAAACTGATGATTTAACCAGTATGGACTCTTCGCTAATCTTTGATGATTCAGGTAATCAAATTATAATGTTGGGTAAAGAAAGCAGGATTTCTCTTGCCTATAAAAAATTTCCTCAAGTATTAGTCGATGCTTTTATTGCTGTTGAAGACTCTCGTTTTTTTGAACATCCTGGTTTTGACTTACCACGTTTTGCGAAGGCATTTTTGATAAATCTTCAAACTCTATCTTTTTCTCAGGGCGGTTCAACTATTACTATGCAGGTTATAAAGAACACTTATTTTGCAGTAGATACTATAGCTGAAAGCACCATTAACAGAAAAGTTCAAGAAATTTATTATGCTTTACAAATTACTGAGTTAATAAGTAAAGAAAAAGTTTTTGAAATGTATGTTAATAAAGTTAACTTTGGTGCTAATGCAAGAGGCGTTCAGGTAGCTTCTCACTATTACTTTAATAAAGATTGTACTGATCTTAATCTAGTAGAAAGTGCTATGCTAGCAGGTATTATTAATGCTCCTAATGCCTATAATCCTTACTACAATATTGCCGCTTGTCAACGTAGAACAGCTGATGTATTGTATCTTATGAATTATCATGGCTATATTACTGATTTAGAATATCAGTTAGCAAGAAAAGTAAATGTGGAAGATTTACTTTACGGAAATACCCTAAGTAATACTAATATTTTAACCGATTATATTGATGGGACTATTGACAATCAGGCTTATATTGATGTGGTTTTAGCAGAACTGGAAGAAATGTATGGAATTGACCCTTACACTACGCCGGTTAAAGTTTACACTGCTATGAATCAAACAGTTCAAGCTACTTGTGATTCTTTAGCCAGAGGTGAAATCATTAAATTTAAAGATCATAATATCAATGCCGCTTGTGCTGTTATCCAAAACTATACTGGCTTAATTGTTGGAGTTTGTGGGGGAAGAAACTATAATGGTCAAAGAATGTTTAATTATGCTTATGATAATAGAGTTTCTCCTGGTTCTACTTCAAAAGCAATGTTTACTTATCCATTGGCATTTGAACATTGTGGTATGTCAACATCATACACAATAGATGATGAACCTTTAAAATATACAGGAACTAATATTCTTTTATGGAATGATAATAGAACTTGGAAAGGTGAAACTTCTGTTCAAAAAACATTCCCTATGTCTTATAATGTTCCTTCAGTCAAATTATATAAGTTAATAAATGAAACTGTTGGATCAGAGGTTATGAGAAAATATTTACTTAATATTGGTCATGATAAATCAATAGTTGATTTGATGAACGAACAATTTGCCATTGGCGGTAATAACTATTATCTTTCTCCAATTCAAATGGCTGCAGCTCAATCAGTTATTCTATCAAAGGGAGTATATACTACACCACACACTATCACTCGAATTGAGTTTATTAATTCTTCAAAAAAACCAATTGTAGCCAATGTTCCTACCGTTAGAGCCTTAAGTGAAGGCGCTGCATGGTTAACTTCTTATTTGGAATATATTGGTGTTAATGGCGGTACAGAAGATGACTATGTAGGAAACACCCGTTTAACAGCTATTAGACGAAGAAACTATGCAGTTTATGGTAAAACAGGAACACACGGATATGATACTTCTGTTATTAGAAAATGGGGTTATCCATCTGGATCTGACCAAGACTTACTATATCTATTTGGCACAAATGACTATTCCTTCTCATTCTGGATGGGCTATGATACTGGTAGATTTCAAGACAAAACTACCTACATATCACGCGCTTATGCCCATGCTATGAAGGATGTTCCAGCTGTAAATGCTTTATTAAACGCTGTTTACAATGCCTATGGTGTACCTAAAAACACTAATTCAAGGCCTTCATCAGTAACTACAATTACTCATATTAAAGGATTATATCCTTATACCGCTTTACCAGAATATGCTGATAAGAAATATGAAACAACAGGTTATGTTTTGGCTCAATTTGCTAACTTAGAGGAATACAAAGCAAACGAAAACATTGAATCTTTAACATCATTTAATGCTATATTTAATGAAAGTACTAATCTTGTAGATGTTAAATATACCCCTTATCCTGATCCTGAAGCACTGGAAGAAGCGCCAAAAGTTTATAAGGAAACTAGATTAAATAAGACTTATAATGCAACTAGAAGATATCATCCTTCATGGATTGAAGGGTGTGTCAAATATGTTTTGGAAGTTATTGATAAGGATACTGGTTTAATTGTTTCTTCATATACATCCGCTATAGACACATTTAGTATCTTTATTGAAAATGCTACCGAAGAGGATGCACATTATACATTACGAGGATACTATGCTTATGAAAGATCTGGCATAAGAAGTGGTGCTATTGAAGAACAGGATACAATTACTATTCCTGCAGGTACACTTGAAATAATTGATCCTGGAACAGACCCAGGAACTGATCCAGGAACTGATCCGGGAACTGATCCAGAAATTCCTAACCCATAAAAATACAATTAAAAAGTATGGCAATAGTCATACTTTTTTTAAAAAAATCTATTAAAACTTTCTTTCGGTACATATTTCTATAAATGGACAAATATCACATTTAGGATTTCTTGCCAAGCAATTATATCGGCCAAAGTGAATTAACAAATGATGTAATTTAGACCAATATTCTTTCTTAAAAGCGTTTTGAAGTTGTTTTTCTACCTCAACTGGTGAAGCATCTTTATCAACTAATCCCAGTCTTTTACTTACTCTATTTACGTGTGTATCAACAGCTATAGCAGGAACTTTAAATAATTCAGCTAAAACTACATTGGCAGTTTTTCTTCCCACTCCATCAAGCGATATAAGATCTTCATAAGTATTGGGTACAATCCCATTAAATCTTTCTACAATCGCTTTAGAAAGGTTAATAATGTGTTTAGTTTTATTTTTATATAAACCTATCGATTTTATAATTTTCTCTACATCTTTACTATTTGCTTTCGCTAAAGAATATACATCTGGATATTTTGCAAAGAGTAATTCATTTACTTTATTTACTGCTATATCAGTAGTTTGAGCACTTAAAACAACTGCAACAATTAATTGATAATCATTTTTATAGTTAAGTTCACAGCTTGCATCTGGAAAAAGTTCTAATAGTTTTTTATAAATAGTTTCACTATTCATTTTCAAATCCTTTAGCTAATATCTTATCAATATAATTTATGGATTTTTTATTATATATTAGTGCTTCTCTTAAAGCTTTAATGATAGTATTGTAATCATATATCCTTAACCATTCTGAAATAGTAGACGCCTCTTTTTGAGATAAAACTCTGCCAAATTCAGCTTCAAATATTTCGAAAATATCATTGTTTTCAATCATTTCATTTTTAGCTTCAAAAATATTATCAATATTAAAAATTACTTGTTCATTATCAGTCAATAAAACTAAATATCCTTTAGATATTAAAGATGAAATAGTATCATCTACTACTGTTTTTTCCATATTTGAACCTTTTGACAAAGTATTAATATTTAAAGCCTCATTATATTGATTAAAATAATCAATTAATAAAAGAATTAAAACTTCATTGCTATTAAGGTTTAAGCTACTAATGTTTTCTAAAATCCAACTTCTTCTATCGAAGTATCTTCTTTGATAAATCTTCATTCAAATCACTCCATAAATATTATACAATAATTTACTTTATTTACATACAGTTTACCATTATGGTAAAATGATTTTGGTGAAATTATGATTAAAAGAAGTATATTTTATATATTAGTATTAACACTTATCTCTTTTGGAGTCTATTATATCTATCAAAGTTATAAACCTGAGGAGAAATCAAATCCAGTCATAGAAATTAATTATGAATTTGATAAAGTGCTAACTATTGAAGAATTTAATACTCTTATTCTTGACAGTGAAGAACCATTAAATGTTATTTTCTTTGATTCAACTTCAATCAATTCACAATATTTGTTTAACATTATTTTAAAAGAAATAATGACAAATAATGAAATTGAGAAAATAGAAAATTTAATTTATGTAGATTTAGCTGGTTTTGATATTTCGGAATATGGATCTTTTAGATTAAAATATGGCTTTTCTTCTGTTCCTGCTTGTGCAAATATGACCTATTCAGAAGGATTAATTGTTGTAAACAATATCATAGAAGAAAGTAATAACAATATATTTACGATTCAAATTGTACAAAATTGGTTGCTTAACAATAAATTAATTGAACTTAAAGAATAAAAAAGCTGGACTATGCCAGCTTTTTTAGTATTTTTTCAGCAAACTGCGCTGCTCTTTTTGAGGCTATGAATTTATATTCATCGAAATCTAATTCATTGCCTTTTTTTGTGACAATATCTGAAAATGAACGAATTACTAAAAACTTTTTCCCATATTCATAGCAGCAGTGCGCTATTGAACAGGCTTCCATATCACAGCCATAGGCTTCTGGAAAATATTTTTGAATATAGGAAACTCTATCGTCGCTACTTACAAAAGCATCTCCAGATACAAGAGGTTTTACAAAAACATTATAATCTTCACATTTAATAACATCATAAGCCAAACTTGTTAAATCTTCATCAGTTATAAAAGTATAATAGTTATTGTCAAAAGATGGTTCAATGCCATCAATTGAATACAAATCAAAGTCATGATAAGTCACTTTTGAAGCTACAATTACATCAGCTATTTTAGCTTCTTTATATAATCCTCCTGCAGTACCAATATTAATAACCAAATCAATATCATAGTTTTCTAAAATGCTGGCAGTATTAATAGCACTTATCACTTTACCTATACCACAAGTAGCTATTATAACTTTTTTATTTCCAATATTTCCTATTGTATATGTCTGGTTTCTGCTACATATGCTCTTTTTATTTTCGACAATATTTTCAATTGCTTCTCTTTCACAATCCATGGCGACCATTATAGCAATCATACTACTTCCCTACTTTCTAAATATTCTTCATTCTGTTTTTTAACCAAATCAAAAGCTTTATTTAAATTTTTACAAGCTATTTCTATCAATTTAGAGCTGTCATAATCTCTAAGCGGATCTAGCTTATCAGCTATAAAAATAAGTTTACTATAAACATCATTATCATCACCTAAACAATGATGTCTAATAGCTTTCAACATTCTTTTATCTTTTAAACGACAATTATGTTTTAGATAATAATAACCTACATATTGATGCCAAACATGATAATCATATTCAATTTCATATGGTTTATAAATATTCATATAAATTAAAAGTTCTTCCTTACTTAAATCTTTAGCTATATCATGATATAAACCAATTAAGTAAGCTTTATATTCATCCAAGTTATTCCCTCTAGCTATCTTTAAACATAAGTCAGCAACAGACAGACAGTGTTTGAATCTTTTTGAACTAACATATGAATTTATTATCTCTTTGGCATAAATACCATTATTAAAAACATAACTACAAACCTTTTTATCAACTGTAGATAATCTGCCTGTTTTAAATAAATCACTTTGTTTTTCGCTTTCAATATCTTCAAAAATCAAATATTGATTTTCTTTATTTCTTTTCATAAGTTTTTGGTAGTTATTTATATATACAAATTTACGATATGGTTGTATTGCCATTTTTACCATCTTCTCTCGATGATAGATATCATCATTCAGTGAACTATCGATATAAAAACATACCAAATCAGCATTTTTCTTTTTTAATACCTCTTTAGCTATTTTAATATGATATTTAGTAATTGGATTAAAATTGCTTTTAAAAATAACTATTTTCATTTTGGTAAAATTATCTTAGACTCTTTAACATTCCTTTTGTAAAGAATTATTTTTCTTCCTATTTGACAAACAATTTCACTATTGGTTTTACTGGCAATTTCAATTGCCAACTGTTTTGGCTTTGTTTCACAATTATTTAAAATTGAAATTTTAACTAATTCATGTGCTAACAAACTTTCTTTTACAGAAGTTAAAACATTTTCAGTTAAACCATTTTTCCCAATCATTACTGTTGGTTTTAAAGTGTTTGACAAACCCTTTAAAAATTGTTTTTGATGCTTGCTTAACATTTAAATCATTGCCTTTCTTACATTAACACTTATTTGTGAAGCTGTGTATATTTCAATATCAGCTTTATCACAAGTAATAGTGATGAACCCTAAACCCGAAATAAAATATTCATTTTTACCTTTATTTATAAAAGAATGTCTTTTCATTTCTACAAAACTTTCACAACCTATTAAGGTTGGACTTAAATCTTTTCCATAATTATTCAACCATAATCTATCGGCATTTTCATACTTACTTCTTTTTATTTTCAGCAAGTTAGAAACATATATCACAACGCTGGCTTTTTTATTATTTAAAACATCAATTCTTGCTAAACCTCCAATTGATAGTGTTTGATTTTCCAGCAGTTGATATACAACTGGTTTAACTTGTTTAATTGGAACTACTGTTTTTAATTGTTTATTAGTTAAATACATTTGCATTGAATTATCAGCAACAATTCCAACTGTATCAATAATATGATAATTATCTGTTTTTATTTCGTTAAAGTTAATAGTTGTAGCTGGATATCTATTCACTGTGACAACCTTATCTTTTAATAAATGATTAATTATGGTACTTTTGCCAACATTTGCTAAACCAGTCATAATAATAGGTTTATTTTCAATATTGATATAATCATTAAATGACTTTATAAAATCATCATTAATTCCTCTAGTGATAATTGCTTTTGATTTTATATTTAATTTCTTTATCCTATCTAATACATATTTACTAAGTTTTTCATAATTAATCTTGGCTGGTAGTAAATCACATTTATTTAAGATAATATTACAACTATGTTTTTTATAGAAATCTACTAAAACACTATTTAATGAACTATCAAAATCAAAAATATCAATAATCCAAACAAAATTTCCATCAAGTTGATTAAGTTGTTTAATTATTAATTCATTTTCAGGTAAAAAATCATTTTCCTTATGTTGATCATAATGAATCATTCTAAAACATCTTTGACAATAATTCATTTTTAAATCCACAACATAGCCTATTTCATTTTCATTATTGTTTTGCAGTAAGACTCCACAACCCAAACATTTATTATTCATTAACTTAAAATCCTTGTATAAAAATAGTAAATTAAGACAGCTATGTTAAGTAAAGCTAATATAACAGATATTATTGAAAGTTTCGAAATAATAGATTCCTCTTTTTCTTCTTTTAGATATTCTAACTCTTCTTTTTCAATAGCTAATTGATCAGCAGTCTCTATCTTTTCAACTTCTCTATATATTTCATTGGCTCTTTTGATGTTTTTAGAATCTACCTTATTGGTAATAACTAATTGAGGCAACCCTTGGGTATTCAAATAGGAACTTTCTGAATTTTCAATGTATAACATTTGTGTATCTGTTAAATCAACTGTAGGTAGTACTTCTTCTGTAATAATATCTTTTGCTACTGATTCTAAATAAACCTTTTTCTGTTCATCAGATTTTTCTTCTAAAATTTGTGATTTCTCATCTATTTCTTCTACTACTATATCTTCAACAATAATTTCTTCATCATTTTGACTTTCTTCAATCTTTTTTAAAGATAAAGTATCATGTAAGACTTCAAGTACATCTTTTGGATTTTCTTCCTCAACTATGATTTCTTCTTTAGTCCTTTCATTAATTTCAATTTCTTCGAAATCTGTAAACTCATAATTGTCATCAATAATTTCTTCTTCTAAAAAACTAATCTTCTCATCTTGCTTTTGTGATAAAAACAGTTCATCTCTTTCTTTTTCAGTAAACTCATCATCTTCAGTATCAGCATCAAAATTTTCTTTCTTTTTAACGAAAAACTGTACCGCAATCAATATTAAACCTATTACTAAAGCTGTGATTGCTAAAATTAATTGATAAATTGAGTTTTCAAGCAAATAAACTTCATTATAGTAAGTTAATATTGAAAAACATCCAATAAATAAAGAAGCATATATACATATCAACATTATTAAACGTGAAACTCTATTCATAATTATACCTCCAAGGTCAATTCTTCATATTCTTTTTTTTTCATCTTGTTCAGGAATATCAATAATTTTTATTTCTTCTATTCCGTTATAATGATACCAATCTTCAATAGTTGAAGTTGAAAATCTTGAATCAGAACTCAATAAATTTATATCTCTTGCTTTTAAATCTAATGGTTCATTATTAGAAATAATACCTAGATCATCAGATAATGAGCTGACAATAACATTTTTAACTTCTGCAGGATTCGTTTTATTCTTTTTAGCAATCAATAATCCCTTGGTAGCACGTCTAGTGACTTGTATGTCAGTCAACTTAATGCGCTTAGAATTACCCTTAGTAGTTAAGAAAACTGCTTCTGTTTTATTTGGTGAGATGATGTCCATTGAAGCTAATTTATCTTCACCACTTAATCTAACAGCTATAACTCCTTTTGCACGAGATGAAACATTAGGGATTTCATCTATTGAATATCTTAACCCATAACCATCCTTGGTTACTATTAACACTTCATCATCAGCATATGCTAGCTTAGCATCAATTACTTTATCATCACCACTCAAATTCATAGCTAACGAACTTCTAGAAGTTCTGACAAGTTTCCAAGCATTTAAATCGGTTCTTTTAATCATACCATCCTGAGATGCAGTAATAATCCAAGCATATGTATCAAAATCTTTAACTAAATATGCCGAAACAAACTGTTCAGCATTATTTACTTTGACATAATCAGATATATGATTTCCTATATCACGCCATTTTGATTCATCAATTTCGTATAATGGCACCAAAACATATTCTCCTGAAGCAGTAAAAGCCATTAAAGTATCGATTGAATCTGCTTCTGTATAACCAATTAATTCATCCGTTTCCTTTAAACCAGGTAAACTACTTTCAGTAGAATTATATGATCTTAATGAAACCTTTTTGACATATCCATCTTTAGTAAATGAAACCATTACCCTTTCATTTGCAATCATATCAATTTTATCAATTACAATTTCATCTATTTTATCTTCAATGACTGTATATCTTTCATGAGAAAACTTATCCTTTAATTCAGTAAGTTCTGTACATAAAACTTTGTTTAATGAAATAGGATTATTAATAATCTCATTTAAATCTCTCATCTCTTTTACTAATTGTTTATATTCATCCTTCAATGCAAATATATCGGTATTAGTTAATCGATATAATCTCAATTGAACAATCGCTTCTGCTTGAGCTTCTGTAAACTGAAATCTATCAATCAAATTTTTCTTAGCATCAGCTTTATCTTTACTTCCACGAATAATTTTTATTACTTCATCTAAAACACTTACTGCTTTTATTAAACCTTCTAAAATGTGACATCTATTTAAACGTTTATCAAACTCATATTTTGTTCTTCTTAAAACAAAGTCTTTATAAAATTCAATATAAGCATCCAACATATCCAGCAGACCTAAATACATCGGTCTATTATTAACAATAGCTACCATATTGTAGTTATAGTAGACCTGTAGGTCCGTATTCTTATATAAATAATTCAAAATTAGATTTGCATCTGCATCTTTTTTAACATCTATAACAATTCTTAATCCAGTTCTGTCTGATTCATCTCTGACATCTAAAATACCATCAAGTTCTTTATTATAGCGAATATCATCTATTTTTTTAACAATATTTGTTTTTATAACTTCATAAGGAATTTCTCTTACGACTATTTGCTGGATTCCACCTTTACCTTTTTCAATATCAACTTTACTTCTAATAACAATTCTTCCTCTACCAGTGGTAAAAGCTTCTTTTATTCCATCAATTCCCTGAGCAATTCCTTTTGTTGGAAAATCTGGTCCTTTAATAATTTTCATCAAGTCATTTATAGTGCTATTAGGGTTATTTATACGATAAACAGTCCCTTCAATAACTTCTTTTAAATTATGAGGAGGAATATTTGTTGCATAACCAGCTGCAATACCTGTTGATCCATTAACTATCAAATTAGGAAATCTTGCTGGTAAGACTGTTGGTTCATTTTCAGTATCATCAAAGTTTGGCGTCCAAATAACTGTATCTTTATCGATATCTTCTAATAATGTTGAAGAAATTTCTGCAAGTCTTGCTTCAGTGTAACGCATTGCAGCAGCTGGATCATCATCAATAGAACCATTATTACCATGCATTTCAATAAGTGTATGATTAACTTTCCAATCTTGAGAAAGTCTTACCATTGCATCATAAATAGAACTATCACCATGAGGATGATAATTACCAATCACTAAACCAACTGTTTTAGCGCTTTTTCTATAAGCTTTTTCATGGGTATTCCCATCTTTATGCATGGCATAAAGAATTCTTCTTTGAACAGGTTTTAATCCATCTCTTGCATCGGGTAAGGCCCTTTCTTGAATAATTGTTTTCGCATATTCACCATAACGATCACTTATTAAATCTTTTAAGGGAAGTTCTAATATTTTTTCTTCAACAATTTTCTTTTTCATATTAGTTATCCTCCTCCAATAAGTAACCATCTTCTAAAGTGAATGTAACATATGATTCAATCCATTCTCTTCTAATTGCCGCATTATCTCCCATTAAAGTGGTAAACCTTTTATCGGTAGAATGATTATCATCAATTCCCACTTGAATTAATGTTCTAGTTTCAGGATTCATAGTTGTTTCCCATAGTTGATCAGCATTCATTTCTCCTAAACCTTTGTAACGCTGAATTTCCACTTTTCCATATTTTTCTTTCAGAGCAATTAACTCATCCTCGTTATAAGCGTAAAAGAACTCTTTACCTTTTGATACCTTATAAAGTGGTGGTAAAGCGATATAAACCATTCCAGCATCAATTAAAGGACGCATATATCTATAAAAGAATGTCAATAATAAAACTTGAATATGAGAACCATCAACATCAGCATCAGTCATGATAATGACTTTATTGTAGTTTGAATCTTCAACATCAAAAGAATCACCAAGGCCAGCACCTATAGTTTGAGTTAGTGTATATAACTCTTCATTTTTATTAATATCAGCAAGGGTAGCTTTTTCAGTATTTAATACTTTTCCTCTTAAAGGTAGAATAGCTTGATATTTTGAATCTCTTCCTTGCTTAGCACTACCACCAGCAGAATCACCTTCTACCAGAAATAATTCCTTTATCTCAGCATCTTTTGACTGAGCAACTGCTAATTTACCAGATAAAGATCTTTCGTCTTTTTTATTTCTTTTATTCTTTCTTGCTTCTTCTTTAGCTTTACGCGCTGCTTCTCTTGCAGCAGCGGCCTTAATCATCTTTTTAATTAAATCATTAGAAAGTTCTTTGTTTTCATCTAAAAAGTATGCTAATTTTTCTGATATTAAATTATCTACTACAACTCTTGCTTCTGGAGTTCCTAATTTCGATTTGGTTTGACCTTCAAACTGCAATAAATCTTCGGAAATATTAACTGAGATAATACTGGTTAATCCTTCTCTAATATCGCTACCTTCTAAATTCTTATCTCTTTCCTTTAATAAACCATTTTTTCTGGCATATTCATTAAAGCATTTAGTAAAGGCGGTTTTATATCCGATTTCATGCGAACCTCCAAAAGGAGTCCTGACATGGTTAACAAATGAATATGAATTTTCCTCAAAAGAATCTGTATATTGAAAAGCAATCTCAATATTAATCTTGTCTGTTCCACCATTAAATTTGACAATCGGTGAAATTGTTGTTTTATCTTCATGAAGGTATTCCATAAAAGCTTCTAAACCGTTTTCATAATAGAACTGTTCTTGTTGATTACTTCTTTCATCTTTTAAAATAATTCTTAAACCACCCATTAAAAAGGCACTTTCTCTTAATCTTTGTTTTATGGTGGCATAATTAAAATCAATACGATTAAAAATCTTTTTGTCTGGTAAAAATCTTACCTTGCTACCTGTCTTGCTAGTGTTTCCTAAAACTTCAAGTTTTCCTATTTTTGAACCACCTTTTTCAAACATCATACGATAAGTTTTCCCTTGATAATTACTTGTCACTTCCAGCCATTCACTTAAAGCATTAACAACAGAAGCTCCCACTCCATGAAGTCCACCTGCAACCTTATATCCTTGTTGACTGGAAAACTTTCCTCCTGCATGAAGTTCAGTAAATATAACTTGCAAAGTAGATACACCGCTTACATGTTTTCCAGTAGGCATGCCTCTACCTTCATCTTCTATACAAATAGCATTATTTTTTTCAATTGTTAATTTAATACAATCACCATATCCGTTCAAAGACTCATCGATAGCATTATCCATGATTTCCCAAACTAAATGATGAAGACCATATTGATCTGTTGATCCAATATACATACCTGGTCTTTTTCTAACAGCTTCAAGTCCTTTTAATATTTGAATGCTGCTTTCATCGTAAGATTTAACATTTTTGACCATAAATAAAACACCTCTATTACATAAATATTATATCATAAAAATTGCATCCTTTATTTAACTAATATATAATTTAAAAAGGTGATATTATGAAAGCAATTATTTTTTCAGTTTTAAACTATATCGTTGGATCAATACCTTGGGCCCTTGTTGTTGGCAAAGTATTTTATAATACTGATGTTAGAAAATATGGTTCTGGAAATTTAGGTGCAACCAATGCTGGAAGAGTTCTAGGAAAAAAAGTAGCCTACATAGTAACAGTTTTGGATGCTTTAAAAGGTTTTGTCATGTTTATGATATTATCAAGATTTGATTATATAATAGCTTGTTACACAATCATCTTTGTTGCCATTGGACACTGCTATCCACTATTTGCTAACTTTAAAGGCGGAAAAGCAGTAGCAACCAGTTTTGGTATAATTTTGGCTATTTCAGTTGCTAGTTTAAAATCTTTCATTATCATCTTTTTAGCACCAGTAGCAATATGGTTTTTAATCAGTAAGGTAACTGAATATGTTTCTCTTGCTTCATTATTGGCAACATTTTTATCCGTAGTCTTCTCTGCTTTTATTTGTGATAATTATGTTACTATTTCTTTA
>JAAZKG010000146.1 GCA_012799935.1 Erysipelotrichia bacterium
ATTGAACCAACTGTAATATTTAAATCTTCAGCTTCAATAACATTTTTGGCGCTTTTTTCCATTTGTTTTTTAGCTAAGTGTGGCAATAAATCAGATACACCTACTACTGGATCATTTTCATCTTCACCAATAACTATCTTTACCGTTGTACCATCTTTTTTGCAAACCACCCCATGTAAAGCTAACGGTAAAGTAACCCATTGATATGGTTTAATGCCACCATAATAATGAGTTTCCATTAAAGAAATATCATAATCTTCATATAATGGGTTTTGTTTAACATCTAACCTTGGAGAGTCAACATGTGCTCCTAAAATTGTCAGACCATTTTCGATAGGCTGTGAACCTACAACAAATAATGCTAATGATTTATCGTAGTTGTTGTAATAAACCTTATCATTTGGCAACAGTTGAATTTTATTTTCAATATATTCATTGATATCTTTAAAACCATTCTCTTTAGCAATTCTAATTGCTTCAGCTACACATTCTCTTTCCGTTTTACATGTAGAAATATAATTCTTATATCCTTCGTTGAAGTCCATTACTTCTTGAATATTCTCATACTTTTTCCATGCATTTTCCATTTTATCTTTATTTACCTCTATTCTAATCCTTTTGTTTGTATTTCATGCTTCATATCTTTAATAAACTGTTCTAAACTTAATGTTACTGATTTTTTGTCTCCATGTCTTCTAATGGTAACTGTCTTATTTTCTAATTCAGCATCGCCAATCACTATTTGAATTGGATTCTTTTTAATTTGGGCTTCTCTAATACGATAGCCAAGCTTTTCGTTTCTATCATCACAAATTACCCTGAAACCCTCAGCAGTTAATTTTTCAGTCAACTTTTTAGCATACTGACCATGTACTAGGGGGTTTACTGGAATTACTGTAAACTGCTTAGGTGCTAACCATAATGGGAATACACCAGCATAGTTTTCTAAAATGATACCAATAAATCTTTCCAGTGAACCAAAACATGCTCGATGAATCATAACTGGAGTCTTCTTACTGCCATCTTCAGCCACATACTGACAATTAAATCTACCAGGAAGCTGCATATCCAATTGGACAGTTCCACATTGCCATATTCTTCCAAGTGAATCAGTTAATTTAAAGTCTAGTTTTGGGCCATAGAAGGCTCCATCACCTGGATTAATCTTAAACTGTCTTCCAGTTTTTAAACATGCTTTCTCTAAAGCTTTTTCAGCTTTATCCCAAACTTCTATTTCACCAATAAAACCTTCCTCTGGCCTAGTTGATAGTTCAATTGCATAATTTAAACCAAATACTGAATAAATCTGGTCATAAATATCTAAAATCCTAGCAACTTCTTCCTCAATTTGCGATTCCATCAACATTATATGAGCATCATCTTGAGTAAATCCTCTGACTCTGAATAAACCAGTTAAAGCACCTGATGCCTCATTTCTATGAACATGACCTAATTCAGCATATCTCAGTGGTAACTCTCTATATGAGTGTAAAGTATTGTTGTAAACTAAAATCGCACCAGGACAGTTCATCGGTTTTATCGCATAAGTGCCCTCATCGGCTTCAATGATAAACATATCTTCTTTATAGTGTTCCCAATGTCCACTAGTTTCCCATAGTTTTTGACTTAACATAATAGGTGTATCAATTACAAAATAATCATTTTCCCTATGAAGATCTAACCAAAAATCTTCTAATATTCTTCTTAAAGCAAAACCATCAGGCAACCAAAATGGCAACCCTGGTCCAAAATCAGATAACATAAATAAATCCATTTCTTTTCCAAGCTTGCGATGGTCTCTTTTTTTAGCTTCTTCAATCATATCTAAATGATGGTCTAACTCTTCTTGTGTTTCAAAACAGATACCATAAATTCTTTGCAGCATCTTATTGTTAGCATCACCCTTCCAATAAGCACCACTTGTTTTTAATAATTTAAAATGTTTTATCATCTTAACATTATCAACATGAGGGCCACGACATAAATCAATAAAATCACCTTGACTATAACAGCTGATAACATTTTCATTTTCAGCCATATTGTCAAGCAAATCTATTTTATATGGATCATCCGCAAACATTTCATAAGCTTCCTGTTTACTCAGTTCTCTTCTAACAATTTTTTTGCCATCTTTAGAAATCTTCTTCATTTCTTTTTCAATTTTTGGCAAATCTTCTTCTGTAATTGTTACTCCATTAATATCTATATCATAGTAAAACCCCTCACTAATAACTGGTCCTACCCAAAACTTCGCTTGAGGATAAAGATTTTTAACCGCCTGTGCTAGCACATGGGCACAGGAATGATTAAGTATACTTAATTGTTCATTTTCCTTAATATTAATCATATTTTTCAACTCCTTTAAATATAAATAAAAACGTCCTAAAAAGGACGTTGACTGACGTGGTACCACCTTAATTGCTTCTCAAATGTTATAACGTAAACTAACGGGTTTCTTTTTCAAGTCCTGCTCCTA
>JAAZKG010000147.1 GCA_012799935.1 Erysipelotrichia bacterium
AATTGATGACCAATAAATTAAATGCTAAGATTGACATAATTATAGTTTATAAGTAAAATTTAATAGATTTTTAAATTATGTTTCCGTAGCTCAGTTGGATAGAGCAACCGCCTCCTAAGCGGTAGGTCGGGTGTTCAAATCACCTCGGGAACGCCAAATTATAAAAAGACCCTATTTGAAGGATCTTTTTTTGCTTGCTGTACAAATTTTTAAAGTGTCTTTCTTTTGTTTTTTATTTCTTGGTTCACTTTATTTATTTTGTTTTTCCAAAAAACATATTGAATTAACCAAATAGCAATGAAAATTATAATAAAGATTCCAAAATAATTTACAAATCCCCAAAGAGTAGGTTCCATCCATTTTGCTAGATAAGCTACTGGCATCATAACTGATGCTGTAATACCAAAATATACTCCTGTCTGTTTAGCAATGCTCCAATCATCCATTTCCCAGATTAGGGAACTTGCTGCAAAAGATGAACCCAATATTCCACTTAAAATACACTGTAATAGAACCGCTTTAATTTCGCTACCCATTAAATCAATAAGTTGTGGGACACATGGACTATAGTATCCATTTGCGTGTACAAGCGAAATTAATATAGTGATGATATAACCCAGTGAAATCCCTAAAGGGAAACCTAACAATCCTCTTAAAAATATTTTCTTTTTCATAATAGTCACCTCATATTCCTAATACTTTCTTGATTTTGCTTACATATCTTCTTGAAGCATAAGTAATCGTTCCGTTTAATAATGAAACGCAAATTGTTCCAGTAAAACTTAAATCAAAGTCTTTGACTTTTTTCAAATTAATAATTTCAGAATTAGATATTCGTAAAAATAACCGATTATCTAAGCGCTGTTCTACTTCATATAGCCTTAAGTTTAAGGTGTAATCTCCATTACTTGTTTCAACAAAAACTTTGCCACTTGAAGCATAAACACGAAATATATCATTTGGTTCTAAAACTTGTACAGTATCATTTTTGAAACCAGCAATTATTTTTGGTTGTACATCTTCAAGCTTTTTGATAATTGCATTAATTTCATCACCAACTTCATTGGTGATAATAATTATTTTTGGTTCTGTACACATTAAGTCAATTTGAACTTCAATTTTCATATGCTTACCTCCTTTATGTTGCGACTTCATTATATGAAAATAGAAAATATCTTGCGATAATTTTTCAATAGATGGTTGTTTTTAAGACATAACTGGTTTTTTTAAACTGCTTTTGATAGAAGAAATAGTTAAATGTTTAAAAAATAATACAAAATATTGTTGACATTTGCAACAAAAAAGAATATTATATAATTCAGTTAGTCATAACTAACTAAAAAAACTGTTAGATTAAGGAGTTTGTTATGAACTTGAAACAAGCACAAGAGGGGATAGAGTATAGTATAAATGATATTGCAACTGGCGATGAAGACCTTGATGCTTTTTTGTTTTCTCTTGGTTGTTATACTGGAGAAAAAATTACTGTTATACGTCATCTAAAAGGGGGCTGCGTTGTAGCTATAAAAGATGGAAGATATAATATTGATAATCAGCTTGCTGAAGCTATTATTATCTAGAGACTATTTAAAGATTTGGCAATAAACCATTTTATTTTTATTCACAAGTTAGTCATAACTAACTAAGAAGTTGGCTATAACTTGATTTCAAAAAAATTCAAGTTTTATATATTTAGAAAGAAGGAGGTAATCCATATGAGAATTGCTTTGACAGGCAACCCAAACTCTGGTAAAACCACAATGTACAACGCACTTACTGGCCGTTATGAAAAGGTTGGTAACTGGGCTGGTGTTACTTTAGAGAAAAAAGAATACCCTATTAAAAAGGCGTATACAGAAAATGAACAGCTGATTGCTGTTGACCTTCCTGGTGCATATTCCATGTCTCCATTTACCAGTGAAGAAAGTATTACCAGTTCTTATGTAAAGAAAGAAGATCCTGATGTTATTATTAACATTGTGGAAGCTACAAACCTTAGTCGTAGTCTTTTCTTTACTACGCAACTTTTAGAACTGGGTATTCCTGTAGTAGTAGCTTTAAATAAAAGCGACTTAAACGAAAAGAAAGGAACAATAATTGATGTAGAAGCTTTATCTAGCAAGCTTGGATGTCCAGTAGTTAATACGGTAGCTACAACTACTGAAGGTCTAAAAGAAGTTGTTGAAACTGCTGTCTCAATAGCTAAGACGACCCAAAAAGCTCCATATAGACAAAAAGAGATTGATCTTACTGATAAAGTAGCGGTTGAAGAGGCTGATAGAAAAAGATTTGATTTTGTTAATGAAATTGTAGAAGCAGTGGAAACCCGTAAAGTTTTAACCAAAGATAAAAATATTGGAGATAAAATTGATGCAATTTTAACCAACAAATGGCTTGGTATTCCTATTTTTGCTATCGTGATGTTTTTGGTATTTTACATTTCTCAAGCAGAGGGGCATCTTGGTTTAGGGAAATATCTTGAAGGTATTTTAACAGGAGCTATTGAATCATTACAAGTTTATGTAGCTGATTTAATGATCAATTCTAGTCCTTTATTACAATCAATTGTGGTTGATGGTATTATCGGTGGCATTAGTGCAGTTCTAGGATTTCTCCCTCTTGTTATGGTGATGTATTTTCTCATTGCCTTACTTGAGGATTGTGGATATATGTCAAGAGTTGCAGTTGTACTTGATCCAATCTTTAAAAAAGTAGGTCTTTCAGGTAAATCTGTCATTCCTTTTGTCATAACTATTGGCTGCGCTGTTCCAGGTATTATGGCGTGTCGTACAATTCGTAATGAGCGCGAAAGAAGAGTTACAGCAATGCTTGCGCCATTTATGCCATGTGGAGCAAAGATACCTGTTATAGCACTTTTTGCTGGGGCATTCTTTGATAATGCAAGTTGGGTAAGCACCCTAATGTATTTTACTGGTATTGCTTTAATTTTCTTTGGAGCACTTCTTGTTAATATGATTGTTGGATATAAAGCAAGAAAGTCGTTCTTTATTATTGAATTGCCAGAATATAAGATTCCTTCTATATGGGGAGCATTCAAAACGATGTTAAGTCGTGGATGGGCCTATATTGTAAAAGCAGCTACTATTATCTTGTTGTGTAATATGGCAGTACATTTAATGCAAACATTCACTTGGGATTTTACAGTGGTTGAATTTGCAGACCAGTCAATTTTAGCTTCAATTGCTACACCATTTGCTTATTTGCTTGTTCCAATTGTTGGAGTATTATCATGGCAATTGGCAGCAGCGGCAGTTACAGGTTTAATTGCCAAAGAAAATGTAGTTGGTACCTTAGCAGTTACTTTTGTTGGACTTGAAAATTTAATTGATATTGAAGAACTTGCACTTATTGAAGGCGCAGGGAAAGAAGTAGCTGGCATCATTGCGATTACTAAAGTTGCAGCTTTAGCTTACTTGATGTTTAATCTATATACTCCACCATGTTTTGCCGCAATTGGTTCAATGAACAGCGAAATGAAGAGTGCTAAATGGGTTTGGGGTGGGATAGCTCTACAACTTGGTGTGGGCTATACGGTAGCTTACCTTGTTTATACTATTGGCACTATCATTACTGGTGGAACTCTTCATGCTAAAGCAGCATTGGGTGGACTTATAGCTGTATTAGCTATGATATCTATTGTAATTGCACTTATTGTAAGATCTAACCAAAGATTAAAAACTGAATATAATTTAAGTAGTACGACCAGTTAGTTTATAAAAAGGTTTGTTATATGGAAGATATTATTGTTATTTTGATTTTAATTGTTATTGTTGTCAGCATCCTTTGGTATCTTTCAAATGCCAAAAAACGTGGTGAGACTTGCATTGGTTGCCCATACTCAAAACAATGTGGAGGTAACTGTAATAGTCATAATCACAAAATTAAAGATGTTAGAAACAACAATATTTAAAGATAATCAAAATTAAAGGGGTGTGTTTTAACACAACCCCTTTTATAAAAATTTGGTTAATTAATTTATGAGGAGAAATTATTTTTTATGAGGAATGAAAAATTTTTTTGGGATTATGTATCGAGTATATATGATGTGTTTGTTTATGTAATTAATTTTAAGACTCACAACAATCTAAAAAAGCAGATTTCTTCACTTTTTAAACCTAACGATTTCGTTTTAGAGTGTGCTTGTGGTACTGGTATGTTTACAAAAATGATTGCCAGTCGAGGTTCGAAACTAATTGCGACCGATTTTTCAGAAAAAATGGTGCAAAAAGCAGAAATTAATTGTAAAGCTTATAAAAATGTTCATTTTAAAATTGCGGATATATCAAAATTAGAATTTGAAGATAACTCATTTGACAAGGTTGTGGCAGGAAATGTCATTCATTTATTAGAAGAACCCAAAAAAGCATTGGAAGAACTTATTAGAGTATGTAAACCTAGATGTAAGATTATCGTTACAACTTATATTAATGAAAAAGAAAATGTATTCACAAAAATATTAGGAAAGTTTGGTGCAGATTCAAATTTTAAAAGAAAATTTACATTTTCGTCTTATGAACAATTTTTTACCGATTTAGGATGTAGGAATGTTAGATACATAAAAGTTGATGGATTTATTCCTTGTTCAATCGCAATAATTGAGAAACCAGAGTAATTTCAATTATATATAAATATGATAATGTATTATGTCGATAAAATAATTAACAGCGAAAAACAGGTCGCTGTAGTTTTTAAAACATAGGTTAGTTATGACTAATTTGAATGTTTGTTTAAGATTTTGATAGGAGGTAAAAAAATGATAAATGTAAAACTTCTTCAATTATTAGGAGATAATAAAAAATATATAATATATGCTGTGGCATTAATGGTGCTTGGTTCTTTTGCTAACATTGTCATAACAGCGTGTATTTGTTATAGTGTCGGATTGGTTGTACATTATAATCTCAGTAATTTAAAGACTATTGATTTTTTCTTGCCAACTTTACTTGCTATCAGTGGTATTTTTGTAAGATATAAAACTTCTTGCTTTGTTGGTGCATTAAGGGATGTTATTGGAAGAAAAGCAAAGAAAGATTTACGTGAAAAAGTATATAACAAAATAGTAAAATTAGGAGTTCGCTTTACCGAAGAAATGAACGTTGCGGGACTTACTCAGGTATCAGTAGAAGGAATTGAGCAACTTGATTTATACTATTCTTCTTATTTGCCACAGTTTTTGTATGCCATGATAGCGCCAATAATTTTATTTTCAATTACAGTATGGATTGATTGGCGCGTTGCAGTAGTTTTATTAGTTTGTGTTCCTTTAATTCCATTGTCTATAATAGCTTTTTCTAAATATGCAAAAAAGATATTTGCAAAATATTGGGACAAATATATTTCTATGGGCGATAGTTTTTTAGATAGTGTACAAGGTCTTAAAGAATTAAAAATTTTCAAAGCAGATGCTAATCAACATATAAAAATGAATAAATCAAGCGAAGAGTTTCGTAAGGTTACAATGAAAGTTTTGGTTATGCAACTTTTTAGTACTACAATTATGGATTTGATAGCTTATGGAGGCGCAGGAATTGGTATTGCCTACACGATTATCGGTATAGTTAATCGAGGGTTATCTCCTTTTTATGCTTTATTTTTAATACTAGTTGCTGTAGAGTTTTTCTTGCCGTTACGTGCTTTTGGTTCTGCTTTTCATGTAGCGATGAATGGTCTAAGTGCAGGCGAAAAAATTATTTCTTTACTTGAACAACAAGATCCAGTGTGGGGTCAAGAAGAGGTAGATGACACAGATTTAATGATAAGCGATTTAAGTTTCTCTTATGATGATAAACGCGATGTATTAAAGAATGTATCTATGAATTTTCCAGTCAATAGTATGACTTCCATTGTTGGAAAATCAGGATGTGGCAAATCTACAGTTGTTAAACTATTGTGTGGAGCTTTACGTTCAAAAAACGGAAATATAACTATAGGTTCTAAACTAATCGAAAATCTTTCTCGTGAAAATTATTATTCTCATTTAGCAGTAGTTAACTATAATACATACATCTTTAATGAAACAATTCGTCAAAATTTTAAATTAGTTGATGATAATGTAACAGATGAAGAAATTTACATTGCTCTAAAAAAAGTTAATCTTTTAAAATTTGTTCAAGAAAACGGAGGATTAGACAAAAAAATTACAGAAGATGGAACTAACATATCAGTAGGACAAAGACAAAGACTTGCCTTGGCTATAAATCTTATCGCTGATAAAGATATTTATATTTTTGATGAAGCTACTAGCAATATTGATATTGAAAGCGAAGCAATCATTATGTCAAATATTAAAGAATTAGCAAAAAGGAAAACAATTATTGTTATTTCCCATCGTCTTGGTAATGTAGTTTCTTCAGATTTAATCTACTATATGGAAAAAGGAGAGGTTAAAGAAAAGGGAACTCATACAGAGTTGATGAATAAAAATGGCGGATATGCTATGCTTTACAATCAACAAAAACAGTTAGAACAAGGTTATTTAAAGGAGGCAGTATGAAAAGTAAAGAGAAACTACGTCGTAGTGGATTAAAGATAATGGCTGCCCTTATTATGGTGCTTGGAAGTCTTTCTTATGTTATGGTTTTAGCAGTTATAAATGGTTCAGTGGGTTTTATTTGTGCGATGTCAGTAACAATTATGGGGTCAATTGGTATAGCAAAGTTTTTAGGAGAAAGCATTGTTTTGTCTTATGGAAATATTGCTTTTTTATCAGTAGGATTTGGTGTTTTACGAGGTGTTCTTCGCTATATAGAACAGTATAGTAATCATTATATTGCTTTTCATCTACTTGCTTTATTAAGGGACAAAATTTTTTCTGCTTTGCGTGTATTAGCTCCAGCAAAATTAGAAAGTAAACAAAAAGGGTCAATAATTGCCATGATTACTTCAGACATTGAAACTTTAGAAGTTTTCTATGCTCATACAATTTCGCCTATTTGTATTGCTTTTATAGTGTCTTTTTCTGTATTAATATATGTAGGTTTTGTTTCAAGTTGGTGGTTATCATTAATTGCTTTTATAGGATATGTTTTTGTAGGTTTTTTAGTACCTATGGTTTCATCTGGTAAGTTAAAAGAATCAGGAGTTCGTTATCGTGCAGAGTTTGCTTCTTTCAATAGTTATTTTATTGATAGTATTAAAGGAATTAGAGAGATTGTTTTAAACAATGCTGGACAAAAGCGTGAAAAAGAAGTTAATAGACGTTCAAAAATATTATTGGCAGAAACGAAAAAAATGAAGCAAGATATTACCAAGGCTGCAGCAATTACTGAACTTTTTATTTCTTTATTTATTTTTACAACCCTTATTATAGGAATAGTGCTTGTAATAAAAGAACAGCTTTCTTTAGGGAAAATGATTATAGGAGTGGTTACAGTATTTGGTTCTTTTGGCCCTGTAGTAGCTATTTCAGCTTTGCCTGGAAATTTAACCCAAACATTTGCTTCAGCAGATCGATTGTTAAATCTTTTAGAAGAGAAACCAGAAGTTTCTCCTATTGAAAATGGTAAAACTTTTGATTTCAATAATTTAGCAGTAAATGCCTTATCTTTTAGTTATGAGAAACAGTTGCAAGTACTTCAAGAAGTTTGTATGTATATTAAAAAAGGAGAAATTGTTGGAATTGTTGGCAGTTCTGGGTGTGGGAAATCTACATTGCTTAAACTTCTGCTTCGATTTTGGCAGAAAAATAGTGGAACAATTGCCTATAACTCTATAGATATTGATGAAATCAACACTAATAATTTATTAGATAATGTAACAATGGTCAGTCAGGAAACATATTTATTCAATGACACAATAGAAAATAATTTACGTATTGCTAAGTTTAATGCAACAAAAGAGGAAATTGAAGACGCTTGTAAATTATCATCAATTCATGATTTTATTCTCACTCTCCCTGATGGATATAATACTATTGTTGGTGCTTTTGGAGATAATCTTTCAGCTGGAGAAAAGCAACGAATTGGCTTGGCACGAGCATTTCTTTTAGGTAGCGGCTTAATTTTACTTGATGAACCCACTAGCAATGTTGATAGCATCAATGAAGGAATTATCTTAAAAGCACTAAAACAACAAAAACATAAAAAGGGTATTATTCTAGTTTCACATCGTGAATCAACCATGGCCATTGCTGATCGTATCTATCGATTTGAAAAAGGAATGCTATATGAACAAAATTAACAAAAAAAGAATGGAGAGGAAAAATGAAATTTAAAAGAAATTTTTGGTTAGCACTTGGCTATATTGGGCTTATTCTTGGTGCTATAGGTGCTACGGTGCCAATGTTGCCAGCTTTCCCATTTCTTTTACTTGCTGCTTATAGTTTTGGTAAAAGTTCGGAAAGACTTTACAATTGGTTTATTGGAACAGAATTATATAAAAATAACCTTGAATCTTATGTAAGTGGCAAAGGAATGACAAGGTATACAAAAATAAAAGTTATAATTACAGTGACTATTTTAATGGGATTTGGCTTTTTTATGATGATGCGCAAAAGCCTTTATATTCCTTGTGTAATTCTTGCATTTGTGTGGTTATTCCATGTCGTTTATTTTATTTTTGGAGTAAAAAATTACAATCCAAAACAAAAATAAAAGTTTTGATTTTATGTTTTTATGATTGTTTTTAGAGAAAATACAATAAAAAAAATTATCCAAATAAAAAGCTCATCTAATAAATGAGCTATTTTAATATAAGATGAAATTGTTAATGGAAATATAGTTTTAATTGCTTTTTAATGTCTAGATTCAATTTTTCAATTGTACCATCATTATGAATTCTTTCCATTTTTTTTCTGACAGTCCTTGGAAACAGATCTTTCATGTCTTCCTCATAATAATCAAGTCGAGGTGTTCTTATATCTATAACCACAAATTGGTCATCAACTTTTTCAAGTACAAATCTATAAGGCTGTGATGAATCGCTGTCCATTATGATTTCGTTATTTTCTAAGTAGTATTTTTCTTGCAAAACCCAAGCATAGACATAAAATGAGCCATCATCTTTTTCTTCTATCAAATAGATTCGTATACTAGCAAAAGCTTTATCAGTCATGTGATGTTTATATTCTTTATCGCCTTTAGCCATTAAGAAGTCTACAATAGACATTTCTATTATTTCTTC
>JAAZKG010000148.1 GCA_012799935.1 Erysipelotrichia bacterium
AAACAACAATGTTCTCTACTTTTAGTACTTTAACTGCATATTCTAAAGCAGAAATAATGTCAGGATGTTCCTTTGGCTCCTTAGACCTTGGAACTATATTGGCTACATTTCTTATATGAAATATTTCCCCAGGATCTGCTTGCATCATTTTTTCTACATCGATACGAGAATCTGAACATGTAATAACAAGAGTGTGAGGATTTTGTGATGTAATTAAATCTGCATATTTTTCTTTGTTTAAATCATATTCTTTTTCTTTAAATTGTTTCAAGCGTTCTTTAAGATTCATCTAAACAACCCCTTTCTTTAAACTATCTTTCTACACGAATTAAATATTTGCGTTAAGGTATTTTATCATTAATAAATAATTCTTGTCTATTGTATATAACTTAAATTTATAAAAAAATCAAAATAAAAAGGAGTAGTAAATTTAAAACAATTTTAACACTCCTTATATTTTATAACAGTAATTCTTACTAATTTATCCTATCAATCTTCTTTTTGAAGAAACCTTAGGTGTTCCGACACGGATGTTATAGCCCCAACTTGACATAAGTACTGTCTGATTAGCACATAAGTCGCCTTGAAGACTCATATAAATAGCAGTATCTGTAAAGTCCCAACCATACGCATTCATTAATAGTCTATGAATTTCTCTATAACCAAGTTCTGCAGCTTCATCATAACTTGGAGCAGAGGTATTTACATAGAAATAATCAGCAGTTTCAGTTACTGGCCAATTTAGTTTGAAATCTTTAATCAAACTTACAGTAGCAACCACTTCTCCTGCTATCTCAACTCCAGCGCCTATCATTTCTCCATCTGCCATACTGGCATGAAGATCGCCCAAAGCTAAAAGCCCTCCCTTTACTCTTACTGGAAGATATACTTTAACTCCTCTAGTTATTACTTTGCTATCCATGTTTCCACCATGGTTACCTGCCATACCTGAAACAACATCATCGCCAGCAGGAGCACAGCCAATTACTCCTATCATTGGATTAGCAGGCCATTTAATATCATTGTAATGGACATAACCATCTTTAACTTCCAATACCTTTGTTCTAATTTCTGTTTCACCATCAAAAATGCTTGCTCCTGGTATTGTACAGCCAATTCCTTGAGGTTTCACTTCAATAGAAAGAATATCTACCACAACAACATCTCCTGGTTCAGCACCTTCAATATAAACTGGTCCAGTTGCTGGATTTACATTATTCCAGTCTATTGCACCCACAAGTTTGTCTTCACTTTTAATTTGTCCTCCAAAACAGTCTTCGGTAATGAATTTTACAGTATCTCCACTCTTTATGTGAGCAACAGGTTTTGCGTTCTTACTGAAAGCGTAAATAGTATCTCTAATCTCTAGCATTTTATCCTCCTTTGATTTTTTTCTTATTCCTTTTGGTTAAAAACCACCATATATTGTCTATAATTTTAGCACAGGAAAACCATGGGAGCAAATTACATATTCTTAAAACCCTTCATAATTTAAAATAAAAAACTCTATTTAAAAATTTTTATTGATTTTTATATTTTCTTTTTAAATCAATTCTAAACAATTACTTCATATATTTTAATATAGTCTTCCAACTCTAATTGTTCCACCCTTGAAGTTGGGTTAACTCCGATATCTAATAGTTGTTGTGGATTAATAATGAAACCACTATTGTTTAAATTTGAAAGTATCATTTTTCTTCTTTGTGAGAAGGATGCTTTTACAATATCAAATAATAATTTTTCATCCTCTATTTTTTTATAGTCTTCTTTTATTTCAAATATTAATATTTCACTGTCTACTTTTGGTGTAGGAATGAAGTTGTTTTTACTAACTTTGGTTAATGATTTTACATCACAATAATACTGCGCCATTATTTGTAAAACACTATAGTCTTTCCCTTTTTTGTTTTTAGTAAATCTATCAGCCACTTCTTTTTGCATCATGGCGATAATTTTATTAATCTTATCACTAGATTGTAATACTTTAGTTAATATTTCAGTTGTTATGTAATAAGGAAGATTAGAGACAATTGTTACTTTTTGATTATAAAAGTTTAATAAACTTTCTAAATCAACTTTTAAAAAGTCTTCATTTATAATTTTAATATTTCCATAATTTTTTAGATTCTCATTTAGAATTTCTACTAAATCACTGTCAATTTCATAAGCGATGACTTCTTTTGCTTTTTGAGCTAATGCTTGAGTAATCGCTCCTAGACCTGCTCCAATTTCAATGATAATGCTACCTTCAGTTATTTCTTCAACTATTTTTTTAATAATGGTTGGTTCAACAAGAAAATTCTGTCCAAATTTTTTCTTTGCACGATAATCATATTTATTTAAAACATTAATAGTTTTTGATTTACTTCCTATCATATTTATCTAATATATCCTTTAAATAATTAAACTGATAACCAAGCATGTTTAAATATTTAAAAAGTCTTTTATTGTTGTTTATACCAAGATTTAACTTTTTTGACAAATAATCTCTTTTTACTTTATCTTTGATTAATCCTAGTTTAAGATATTCGTTCCAACTAATACTTTCTTTATTTTCAATAAAAGTAACAACTTTTTTTAAAGCATTAATTAAATCTTTATCATCAACATATTCAATACCAACATTTCTTTTGCCAATAGCTTTATCTTTTTCAATGAATACATGTTTAACGTTTTTCACTTTTGAATCAATTACATCTCGTATTTTCTTTCCTGGGAAATCTGGATCAGTCATTACAATAACACCATTGTTTTCGCTAGCCATTTTAATTAACTTTACATCTTCTTCAGTTATTGCTAATCCGTTAGTACATAAGACATGACAATCAAATAGTTTTTCTATTCTTTCTTTATCATGTTTTCCTTCAACAACGATTAACTCTTTTACTTTAATCATTGTTTGCCCCCATAAATCTTTGATAGTTATTAATTAAATGTTGTTGTAAATCCTCTATTTCCATTTCTCTTAACTCAGCAATATACTTACCAACATAACAAACATAAGCTGGTTGATTATCCTTGCCTCTAAAAGGAACTGGCGTCAAATAAGGGCTATCAGTTTCAATCATTATTTTATCCAAATCTACATTTATCGCATTACTTTTAACTTTATTAGCATTTTTAAAAGTTACAACCCCTGTAAAAGAAATAAAATAACCTAACTTCTGATACTCTTTCATCATTTCTAAAGAGTCAGAAAAACAATGCATTAAAACGTTTGTTTTTGCATATGCCTTTAAGGTGTCATAAGTATCTTTGGCTGCACTTCTTGAATGAATTATTATCGGTTTTTTATATTTGTTAGCAATTTCAATTTGTTTAATAAATAACTCTTTTTGCTTATCAGCAAATTCTTTCGTGTAGTAATAATCTAAACCTATTTCTCCGATTGCTTTAATTTGTGGATATTTTTCTAAAACAAAAGCAAGAAAATCTAAATCTTCTTGGGTTATACTTTTAGCATCTTGAGGATAATAACCAAAACTAATATCCAAGTTTGGATATTGTTTTTGTTTTTTAAGCATGTACATTAACTCTTCTTCACTGCTGCATATAACATTAATAATAGCTACATCATTTTCTTTAGCCCTTTGCATATAGCTATCAAAATCATTTTTATATCTATCATCAGCTAAATGACAGTGAGTATCTATCCAATATGTCATCCTATTTACCCACACAAAATCTTGAGAAAATGCCATCTAATAAATCTTCTCTAGAATATTCTCCTAATATCTCTTTTAAATATCTATAAGCATTTTGTATATCTTCAGTAACTAAATCCAAAGGAACTTCATTATTTAAGGCTTCTAAAGCTAACTTCATTGATTGTTTAGCCTTCCTCATTAATGAAATCTGTCTCTCATTAGTTAAAGCAGGTTGCAAAAGAGCAATTTTATTTTCTTCAAACATTTCATTTATCGCGTTTATCAGTTGGCTGATATCATTGTTGGAAGCTGAAATTGTTATGCCTTCATCAGATTCTTTAATATCCGATTTATTATAAACAACAATTCTATTTAAATCTTTTGTCTCTTCTAACAGTTGATAGTCTTCTTCATCGATATCTGAACTATCTATAACAACAATAACCAACTGCGCTTGAGCTAAAGCTTCTTTTGATTTTCTAATACCAATTTGCTCAATGCTGCTTTCTGCTTCTCGAATTCCAGCGGTATCAATTAAATGCAATGTTACATTATTAAGTCTTACTTCACCTTCCACCAAATCTCTAGTTGTACCAGCAATATCTGAAACTATGGCTTTATCCTGATCTAACAAAGCATTAAGAAGAGAGCTTTTACCAACATTTGGTTTTCCAACTATTACTGTCTTAATTCCTTCTTTTACCACAATACTGCTTTCTGCAACATTTAGAATTTCTTCACTTTCTATCAGCCATTTCTCAACTAAAGCTTTCACTTCTCCTGTTGTGATAATTCCATTATCATCATATTCTGGATAATCAATATTGACCTCAATATGAGCCACGCACTGTTCAACCGCATCAATCATTGGTTCTAATAATTTTCTAATACTTCCACTTAATGAATTCATTGCTAGTTTAGCATTATCTTTATTATCAGCCACAATCAAATCATTAATAGCTTCCGCCTGAGTTAAATCAATTTTCCCATTTAGGAAAGCTCTTTTTGTAAACTCTCCATTTAAAGCCTGTCTTGCACCATAACTTAAACACAAAGTTAAAATCTTTCTGGTCACATATAGACCGCCATGACAGTTGATTTCTACCATATCTTCACCAGTAAATGATTTTGGGTTTCTAAAAATATTGACTAATACTTCATCAACTCTTTCGTTGGTTTTAGGATCAACAATAAATCCATAATAGATACGATAACCCTCATAATCTTTTTCTTTGCTGACAAATATCTTATCAAGCACATCAAAACAATTATCCCCTGATAATCTAATTACATTTATGGCAGCAGCACTTAAAGCGCTTGTAGAAATCGCTACAATTGTATCATTTAACATAACTTGCTTTCCTCGATACATATTGTATCATAACAGTATTTTTATTGACAAAAAAGGCTTTTTCGCAAAGCCTTATTATTTTATTCTTTTTCTGCTTCTTCCACAATTTCTTTTGCCCAATTGAAGAATTTATTAGTTGCTAAATCTTCAACTGTTTTTATATTAAATGCTTCTTTAAGTAATTTTGCATCATTTGCTGAGACGCCCCATAAAGCATCTACTGGAGACTTCATTAGTTTGTCTAAAGGCAAAGAACTGTATTTTTTGATTATCCATCGATTTCTGTTTTGTAAATCTTTATCTTTAGTTACTGCTTCTGCTTTTGTTTTTTCTTCTTCTGAAGAGACTGCTTTTTCTTCAACTTTAACTATTTCTTCTTGTTTTTCAACAACAGCTTTTTCTTCAACCTTTTTATTTTTAGCTAAAACTGGTATTGCATAAAATAATGCAACAATAGCAAAGTTAACAATAATATGTCCATAAAAAACAATTATCTCCATCGGTTTAATTAATAGCACTATCGCTATCGCTAGATTTATTACTCCAAAAATGACTCCATAAATACCAGCTGGTTTCATTAATTTTGTCAGAGCAAAAAATATTACAGCACCCATCACTAATGCTAAAACAATATTTAATACAATATTTATTTGAAATAAAGCTAAAGCGAAAACTAAGATAAAACCTAATATTGAAATTAAAAGCACTTTTTTATCAAAGATAAATTGTATAGCTATCAACATTAAAAACCCAACTAATATACTATGCAAAAACACGTAAGAAAAACTGTTATAGTTAGATGCTTTAGCACTGGTGAAAAAACTACAAATAGTTAAAATCAAATATAAGGCAATTAAATGATAGAAAACTGTTTTTGTTTTTTCTTCATCATCATCCCTTACAAGATGTAAAATGATTACTAAAACTATCAGTAACAAAGTCAATGATAAACTCATTAAATAGATAAAATATTGTTTTCTTAAAATAAAGGCTACAATCGCCAATATAACAGCGATTAAATTTAACCATGAAACAGTTTTTTCAGCTTTTTGATAATTATTTATATTTTTTTGTTCCATAGTTTACTCCTTTTCAATATCTTTTACATCTACCCACCCATATACTCTTTTGCCATCTAATGACACCAAATGATAAGGGTGCTTAGCATTTCTTGCTACACGTGTTACTTTACATCTACTTTCAGGTCTATTATGTGTTGGGGATTTAGATGTTGAACTATAATAAACATTACCCCCCTTAAATGTTACGATATCACCAACATTCAAGTTAGTATTGGTCACCATTTTTATTAATCGAACTTCATTTTCCTCTAAAATAAACAAGTTTGTAACTAATTCTTTTTGTTGTAAAGTAAGTTTTTCGTAAGCATCTCTAGCAGCTTTAATAGCTTTTTCATTATAATTATTATCTAGGGCATTAATCATTTCTATAACTTCCAAAGCGGCTTGCTTATCTTTTAAAACCTGTATTTGGTTTTTATAATCTTGAAGTTTTTCAAAAGTTTTTACTTTTTCTTGAGCTTCCAAAGGAAGATTGTCGTATTTTTCTTGAGCTTCAATAATTACACTTTCTTCTTCTAAAGTAATAGGAGTTTTGATTGAGTTTACAAACAGGTCAAATTGTTCAGCTAAAATTACATTTTCATCAACTACTTCTTTTTTAAAATTGTCAATAAATGGCATTTTAACTGTTTCGTCAAGTTTGTTTAATCCTTTAATCCCCAAAAATAAAAAGAAAAATAGTAGTAATAACCCTAATATATGTTTTTTCATATTATTTACCTTTTGTTTCTTCATACAATATTTTAGCTCTTTTGAAATACTTCAAATTAGCCATTTCTTTTATATTGTCAATTCCAAAAGCCTCTTTCATTTTTTCTTTATCTTTTTCAGATACTCCTTGTAGAGCATCAATTGGAGCTTTTAAAAGTTGTTTAGCGCTTTTATTTTCATACTCCTTATCCAACCAATTTTTGTCTATCATCATTACCAATCCCCCTTGTTTAATTCTATATTATTCCTATCGCTTTCACAAGTTTTCACATCATTTTTTATCATAGTATATGATAAAATTTATAGTGAAAAAATTGGAAAAGGATGAATCTTATGAAAAACAAAAAAAGAAAAATTATATTAATATTTATTATGAGCATTATTTTTATCGCTTTAATTTCTTATTACATGGTTTTCATCCGTGGTTTTTATGCTGAAAGCGATAAAGTCGTAGGCCCTTACACTGGATCAGCACATGTAGATGATTTTAAAGATGTTGAACAATGGCAATTTGGCGAAAATAAATATGGTCAAATTGTTTTTGTTGACCCTGACAAAGCTTTTGATTTAGCTAAGGAAAAATATGCTGAAGCTATTAATCTGATTTATGATAACTACAAAGAAGAATATCATCTTGATAAATTTAGTAAAAAAAATTATCGCATATATATGATGCTTGGTTGGCAAATACCAACCGAAGATGAACAAATAAGAAAACAAGGAGTTAAATTAACTCAATTTTTAGACATTTATGAAAACAGCTTTAAAAGATGGATTTATGTACTCGGCATAGGTTGGGAAAGAATCTGCCCATAAACTTTAATAAAATCTATCTTATCCTTTATTTAATTAACATTCTATGACTTGTTTGAAAATAGTCGATATTGTTGTTATAATTTACCCATAAGTAAGGAATAAATATATGAAACTTCATGAATCAGCAGAAAATTATTTAGAAACTATTTTGGTTCTCTCTAAAAAGAGTTCTTTTGTTCGTTCTATTGATATTGCTGAAGCTTTGAATTTTTCAAAACCAAGTGTAAGTGTTGCTATGAAAAAACTTTCTAAGGGAGGTTTTATTGCGGTTGGTAAAGATGGAGCTATAAATTTAACAGAAGAAGGTCTAAAAATTGCTGAGAAGGTTTATGACCGTCATGTATTTCTTACCGATTGGTTAATTAGCATTGGTGTTGATGAAAACGTCGCTAGTGAAGAAGCCTGTAGAATGGAACATATAATTAGTCAACAAACTTTAGAAGCCTTAAAAAAGAATTATGGAAAAAAATAATTCTTTTTTTATATCTAATAGTCAACACTTCATTAACTATGAATAAAACTTTTTTATGACCATTTGCAATTTCTATTGTTTTATTTATTTTAAAATCTCAACTTTGATTTCTTAAAATAATTTCATTTGTATCAGAATTCATCCCATCAACAATAGCTAACGATTCCAAATGGTATCCCAAGTTTCTAATAATTGTTCCACCTGGTTGAAATCCTTTTTCAACAGCAATTCCAATGCCTATAATTTTAGCTTTAGCTTGCTTGATAATTGATATTAAGCCCTGTAAAGCACAGCCATTAGCTAAGAAGTCATCGACAATTAAAATGTTTTCTCCTTCATTTATAAACTTTTTAGAAACAATTACTTGATTTTTATTTTTATGAGTAAAAGATTCAACTTCAGCAATATATACATCTCCATCAATATTGACACTTTTTGCCTTCTTTGCGAAAACTACTGGGACATTGAAATATCTTGCCACCGCAAAAGCAATGGCAATTCCACTAGCTTCTATAGTTACAATTTTATCGACTTTCTTATCTTTAAATCTTTCATAAAATTCTCTGCCCATTTCATCTAGTAAGTTAATGTCAATTTGGTGATTCAAAAAATTGTCAACTTTTAAAACATTGCCTGATTTTACAACACCATCTTTTAAAATCCTTTTTTCTAAACAGTTCATAAATTATCCCTTTCTTTATAGTTATAAATAATACAATACATTAAATATTGTATCATAAACCATGATTATTATTTATTGCTTACCAATAAAAAACGGCAATTTAAATTGTCGTTTTCTATCTTTTTATTTATCTAAGTATTTGTTTATAGCTTCCAATCTGTTCATTGCCTTAGCTAGTGATGCTCTTGCTAAAATAATATCTGTATCTCTTTGAGCCACTGATAATTTTTCTTCAGCTTTTTGAATTGACGCTCTAACTTTTCGTTTATCAAGCTTTTGAACATTTTCAATTGCATCACAAAGAATTGTAGCTTCATTATTCTCAAACAAAAGCATACCATCACTAATAGAATGATAAGAATCGATTTTATCAAAAGTTGTTTCGATGACTCCAATTTTTAAAGGTAACATTATTGGCATATGGTTAGCCAAAATACATCTTCTGCCTTCAGCAGTGGGAACATTTAATCTATTAGTTTCCACTGTTTCATAGAGTCCTTTATATGTAACAAAGTGGACCTTAAAATTATTCATTACATCATCCCTTTCGCTTTTTCTACTACATCTTCAATAGCCCCCACAAAAGTAAAAGCAGCTTCTGGAAGGTGATCGTGTTTGCCATCTAAGATTTCTCGAAACGATCTAACTGTATCTTCTATTTTTACAAATTTCCCATCATAACCAGAAAACTTTTCCGCTACATGGAATGGTTGTGATAAAAAGTTTCTTACTCTTCTTGCTCTATTAACAGTAGTTTTATCTTCATCAGATAATTCATCTATACCTAAAATAGCGATTATATCTTGTAAATCTTTATATTTCTGTAGAATACTAATTACCTCTTGAGCAACATCATAATGATTTTCACCTACAATATTAGGATCTAGTGCTCTTGAAGAAGATTCTAATGGATTAACTGCTGGATATAAACCTAACGAAGCAATATTTCTATCCAAAACTGTTTTGGCATCTAAATGAGCAAAAGTAGTGGCAGGAGCAGGGTCTGTTAAGTCATCTGCTGGAACATAGATTGCTTGAATTGAGGTGATTGAACCATTTTTAGTTGAAGTAATTCTTTCTTGAAGTTCACCCATTTCAGTCGCTAAGGTAGGTTGATAACCAACTGCTGATGGCATTCTTCCTAAAAGTGCTGAAACCTCTGATCCTGCTTGTGAGAAACGATAAATATTATCAATAAATAATAAGACATCCTGATTATCTTCATCTCTAAAATACTCTGCCATAGTTAAAGCACTTAGTGCTACTCTCATCCTAGCTCCTGGAGATTCATTCATTTGTCCATAAACTAAAACTGTTTTATCTAAAACTCCTGAATCTTTCATTTCATAGTAAAGGTCATTGCCTTCTCTAGTTCTTTCTCCTACACCTGCAACTACTGATAAACCATTATGTTCGGTAGCAATTGAGTGAATCATTTCTTGCATTAAAACCGTTTTACCAACTCCGGCACCACCAAATAAACCTGTTTTTCCACCTTTAATATATGGACATAAAAGGTCTACAACTTTAATCCCTGTTTCTAAAATTTCTACTGCTGTCTGTTGATCTTCGAAAGATGGAGCTTTTTTATGAATAACATCTCTTTTAACATTACTTGGAATTTTACTTAATCCATCAATTGGGTCTCCTAATAAGTTAAACATTCTTCCTAATATTGGTTTGCCAACTGGCACTTCAATCGCTTTACCAGTATCATAAGCTATCATTCCTCTTTTTAATCCGCTTGTTTGGTTCATAGCGATACATCTTACTTTATCATCGCCGATGTGTTGTTCAACCTCACAGGTGATAGTTTCATTATTTAATTCAATTTTTATCGCATTATATATATTAGGTAAAGTTTCATTAAATCTAATATCAACAACAGGACCTATTATTTGTACTACTTCACCGATATTTTCAAAAGCAGTAGAAGTTGTTTCTTCTTGTTTTGTTTCTATTGATGTATCAATATTTTCTACCATAATTAACTCCTTTCTACTTACTGTTAACCGTTCCGGCTGTTATTTCATTCATTTCCTGGGTAATAGCAGCTTGTCTTGCTTGATTGTATGTTAATTCCAATTCATTAATTAAATCATCAGCATTTTTGTTAGCATTATCCATGGCACTTCTTCTTGCTGCATGTTCACTTGTCTTAGCTTGTAAGAAAGTGGAATAAATCTGTGAACTGACATACATTGGAATCAACTGATTTAATACCTCTTCTCTACTTGGTTCCAACAACATTTCTGTTTCTATAAGTTCACCACTTATTTTAATTGGCAATAAATGGAAAGTTGTAGGTAAAAAAGTAAGAGCATTTACATATTGTGTATAAATAACATCAATCGAAGATAACATGTCATTTTGATATAAAATAAGTAAATCTGTAATTAATTGATTGATTTTTGCTGGTTCCAGATCCTGCCATTCATTATATTCTTTAATAACCATATAATTATTAGCTTTTAACCATTTAATCCCATATGTTCCAATGGCAAAGATTGGTTCATCTTTTGAAATATGTTTTTCAACATATTTTAATAAATCTTGGTTGTAAGAACCACATAGCCCACTATTTGAAGTGATGATAATATGAGCAGGATTATCAATAGTTGAAGGTTTCAAATATAAGTTTGTTTCTTCTCCTTCTCTTTTAGCAGATAAAGCAGCCAACAAGAAAGTATGATAGATATCAGCATATTCATTATTTTCTATCATTTTGTTTTTCTGTTTTTGAAGTTTGGCTGTCGCAACTAAAGCCATAGCATTAGTTAGTTTTTGTGTTGACTGAACTGACTTTAACTGCCTTTTTATCATGCTAATTTGTCCTGCCATCTTACATCTCCGTTATTCTAAATTTTTCACCATGTTCTTTCATTACCTGATACATTTTTTCTTCAAGTTCTGGTGAAATATCCTTTTCATTTCTTATTTCTTCAACAATTTCTGGATGAGAAGAATGCATTTCTAGTAATAATGATTTTTCATAATACTTAACCATTCTTAAAGGAATACTATCAATCAATCCTTTTTGGTTAGCAAATAAAACTAAAACCATGTCCTCCATAGCTACTGGAGCATACTGTGGTTGTTTTAAAAGTTCTGTTAAGTGTTGACCACGATTGATAGTTTGTTTTGTTGTTACATCTAAATCGGTGCCAAATTGAGCAAAGTCTAATACTTCACGATACTGCGCTAAATCTAATTTTAATGAAGCAGATACTTTCTTCATGGCTTTAGTTTGAGCTGCACTACCAACACGCGATACTGATAAACCAGAATCTACTGCTGGCCTAATACCACTATTAAATAATTCTGTTTGCAAGAAAATCTGTCCATCAGTAATTGAAATTACGTTGGTTGGAATATACGCGGAAATATCTCCAGCTTGAGTTTCAACAATTGGCAAAGCGGTTAATGAACCACCACCAAATTCTGCTGATAGTTTTCCACTTCTCTCTAACAATCTTGAATGCAAGTAGAAAACATCGCCTGGATAAGCTTCTCTTCCTGGAGGACGTTTCAATAATAAAGAAAGCGTACGATAAGCAACAGCATGTTTACTTAAATCGTCATAAATGATTAATACATCTTGCCCTTGATTCATCCAATATTCACTGATTGAACAGCCTGCATATGGCGCAATATATTGTAGCGCTGCTGGCTCGCTTGCCCCAGCAACTACCACCGTTGTATAAGCCATGGCTCCATTTTGTTTTAGTTTTTCAACAATTTGGGCTACGGTAGAATTTTTTTGTCCAATTGCAACATAGATACATTTAACATTCTTTCCTTGCTGATTCAAGATGGCATCTATGGCAATAGCTGTCTTTCCTGTTTGTCTATCTCCAATAATTAACTCTCGTTGTCCTTTTCCAATTGGAATAATCGAATCAATAATCTTAAGCCCTGTCTCTAAAGGCTGATGAACTGACTGTCTTTCAATTACTCCAGGAGCAGTTTTTTCAATTGGAGCATATTCAGTGGTTTTAATTGCCCCTTTTCCATCAATCGGATTTCCTAAAGCATCAACTACTCTTCCTAACAAAGCATCTCCAACAGGGACTTCAACAACTCTACCAGTAGCAACTACTTGACTTCCTTCAACAACATTTCCAGCATCTGCTAAAAGTACTGCTCCTACATTGTCCTCTTCAAGGTTCATAACCATTGCTACACTATCACCAATTGATAATAGTTCTTCCGACATTGCTTCAAAAACTCCACTTATATTTATAATTCCATCAGCCACTGATGTTACATATCCTGTCGTAGCCGAGGTTTGAACATTTACTCTTTGTTTTTCGAAAGTATCAATTTGCTCTTTAATCGATAGACTTATTTCCTTTGTTGAAGCTTCAAAATCCTCATCTTTTGCTAGTAATGAAGCTTTTAAATCTTTTAATTTCGAGCGATATGAACCATCCCAAACATTGTTGTTAATAACAATCTTAAATCCACCTAAAAGCGCTTCATCAATCTTATTTTCTAAAACAACTTTTTGTTCTAATTCAGATCCTATTGTTTCTTCTAATTTTTCAATATGTTTTTTATCTAAAGGCCTAACTG
>JAAZKG010000149.1 GCA_012799935.1 Erysipelotrichia bacterium
ATCATTTTGTTCAAAGTATATATTATCAAACTTAGCACCATACTCTAAAGAAGAAAGTTTAAAAGAAGAAATTATCATTTTTTGTTTATAAATTGGAGCAATCAGCAAATTATAAATATATAACTTACCACCATTTTCTCCAGAATAAACAAAGGCTTCTTTGACTTTTACTTCAAAATATTCGCCTTGATAAACTGGCAAATCTGTTTCATTAAAGTAGTTTCGCATTGACTGATCTGCTTCAGAAATATAATCTGACATCAAATATGTTTTATCATTATCATCTCTATTGTTTACATAAAAAACAAATATCAAACTTAATACTATCGAAAACAATACTAGTATAAATGGTTTTAGTTTTTTCATAACATTTACCTCCCAAATAGTTACTTAAACCGAATCCCTTTTAACTATACCTTAATTAGAATATTATTTTCAATATATTATTTTACCTTTTTCAGCATAACTATAGTAACCATCAAAACTAACAATAATATGGTCAATTAAAGGAACATTCATCAGTTTTCCTGCTTGTTGAAGTTGATAAGTTGTTTCATCATCAGCCAATGACGGTTCAATAAATTGTGAAGGATGATTGTGAGCTATTATAACTTTTTGCGCCCCTTTTTTGATGGCTTCTAAAAATATTTCAGCTGTATTTATCGAAACACTGTTACTGCTTCCTTTGTAGATATCACTATAACCGATAATTTGATTTTTTGTATTTAAAAAAACTACTACAAAGTACTCTTGAGTTTTGCTACCAATATGTTTTTTCAACCATTCTATTAATACTTTGGGCTCTTTAACCATATCTTTATCTAACATTTCTAGATAATTCATTCTTCTCACCATTTCTAATGAAGCTATTATTTGGCTGGCCTTTGCTAGACCAATACCATTAAACTGCATTAACTGCTGAATTGATAGTTTCATTAAACCATTAATTCCACCAGTTTGATTTAATATTTTATTCGCTAATTCTACTGATGAGCAACCTTTGGTACCACTTTTTATTATCAAAGCTAATAGTTCACTATCTGAAAGTGACTCAATTCCATTAGCTACAGCTTTTTCTCGTGGCTGAATTGATTTATCCCAATTTTTAACACTCATAAAGGAGGTAACACCTCCCTTATCTAAATGTAATTCTGACTTTATTGAAACTAAAACTACCACTATTAGCAAAAGCCAACTTAAATACTGCAATGGCAAAAGCAATTAGAGTCAGTAACGTAAAAATATTTTTAATCATTTTAATCCCTCCATCCTATTGAAAATCCAAAAAATTTAATCATCCCTTTACTTGAAGTTAATATCCTTAATGATAAATATGCCAAAAAAGGAATTGCGATAGTTTTTATAAATTTAAGCATTGATAGTTACCTCCTAATAAATAATAATCAAAACATAAACAAATTCCTATTTTACTGTTACAAATATTTTTTGTTACCAGTATTTTCTATAAAAAAACCCTTTAGTTGTTATTCAACTTAAAGGGTTAGTTTACGTAATACTATTATAAAGTTATTTTATTGATTTTTCAGATGCTTCTTAGCTTTATCAGCATATTCTTGAGCCAGTTTATCTTCATTTTTATTTTCATACATTTTTGAAATCATAGCTTCAAGAACTGGTTTTACTAACTCGTTAGCTGTTTCCAATTCTTTTAAAGTTTCTTGCAGATATTCACATCCATTTTTTACATAAACATCATATATTCTGTCAAATTCATAGCTAGATTCATCATTTTTTAATTGTTTTATATAATTATAGTATTTTTTTACTTTTCCATAGTTTTCAATTGATAAATAATAATAAAAACCTTTAATAGAAACTGCCTCTTTCTCTGTTTTGTTAAGCCTAACCTCTTCAAAATAATTAAACATCGCATCAATTTGGTCTATATCTAATTTAAGCAGAGCTACATTCAACTTCATAAAATCTATATTGAATGGACGAAGCAAATATTTGGTTTTTATAGAATCAATTAATTTATCAAAACCATCATAATCCTTATTGATTATTAGACTAACAAGCTGTTTTTCTAATTTAGCTGTTAAAATTTTAGTTATAATCGTGAAAACTAAACTAAATCCAATAGCTATAATTGTTAACTTTAATGCATCATTCATATTTTTTCCTCACCTTTTAATTAATTGTTACCTATTACTATAATTATACTACATTATAACGAAATTAAAGTCTTACAAATAATTGAATCCCCAAAAGTTGTGTAGTCTTTTAACGATGAACCCAATGATTCAACAATTTTTTAACGCTTTTCTTTTATTAACATTATTACTTAAACATTAACAATCATTTAACTAACTGTGAAAAACTGAATTTTTCAATTGTCTTCAAGTTATACTTCTTCCTTATTAGGAAAATAAATAAAACCTTTCAGTAGTAACATTTAATTAAAATGATAATCTCTGTTTTACTATTGCTATTAATATTTTTAATAACTTCTCTACGATAAGAAATAAAATATGGGTTACTAACATAAAGTTATATAAGATTATTAAATTTAAAACTAAAAACTTCTTTATAACAAATTGCTTATATTTTATTTATCAATGAATTAATAGATAGTGTCAATAATTTTGTATAAACTCAACTTTATTCACTAGTCAAGTTTAGTTTAATTTCTTTGATAGAGTGAGTCAAACATTTCAATCAACTCACTTTGTGCTAGATTGAATTCTAAATGGATTCAATTTGAAAATTTTAAATAATACTTGAATCATATGATTACATACAAAGTGCTCAAGTAATTCTTTATTGGGAAACTGTTCCTTCCTCTTTGTCTTTTTTTAAAAGTTTTTTATTATAGCCCTTAACTATATTGGTGAATATATTGAGTGTCTTATTACTTTAGGAAATTTAAAGAAGGTAAATAGATATTCCGTTTTCATAAGTAAACTTTTTGTCGTGGTATATTTGAAAAAAATATCCTCAATAACTTCTCTAAGAGAAGTTGACCTCTTCAACTGGTTGAGTTTGATAAATGGTTCTAATTTTAGAGGTCGTTTCCAATTTATTTTTCACTCTAACTAGCCTTAATATATTTCTTTTAATATGAACCCAGCATAGCTAATAATAGGCTTTAGGATAAACACTTAGACTCTATTCTGTTAGATCTTTAAGTCCATCGCTGACAAACAATAGAACTTTTTTAATGCCTCTTCGTTGAATATCAAACAACATTTCGCGATAATTCTCACTAGACTCATTTTGATATAGTCTAAATAAGATGATTTCTTTAAATCCTTCTGGCATTATGCCTAAAAGGATGTGTAAAGTCTCTTTATTAACACTATCCTGTCTTATAATTAGATTGATTGCATCATAGTATATAATTGTATATCTCTTATTCAAAATTCTATTACGAAACTGCTAGACATTCTCTTTGACTAGTTTAGCCATGTTGAAGATAGTTGTTGGATTGTAAGCATGACCATACATTTTCTCTATTAAATCAGCAATTTCAGCAGTTGTGATACCTTTTGAATATAACTATAAAACAGTTGTTTCTAGGTCATTTGTTTATCGTTTATACAGCGATATTGTTTGCTGATTGAATTCTCCATTATGATTTCGTGGGTTTTCCACCTGAATCTCACAATATTTAGTTTTTAAGTTTCTAGTGTAGTGCCGTTTCTTGAATTGCCAGAATTATGTCCTTTCGAATCATGTTTCTCGTAGTTTAGAAATACAGTCAGTTCGTTCTTTAAAAGATCGTTAATAGCTATTTCTAGTTCTTTACAAAAAACTCATCAATATTTTTGTCCTAATGCTATTGCATCAAATAATTTTGTGGTAAAATCAGTAATGTGAAGTTCTCTTTTGTTAGTATTTTTTCTCAAACTAATTTTACAAAGTTTAGTTTCTCTTTTTTATACCTAGATATAAAGGATGTTTACATAAAATATTTTATATTGTCAATCTTTGTGCCTTCATATAATTAATAAATTTTCATTCATAAAATAACATTTAAAAAATATATTATATATAAATTTATAATCAAAACTATGATAAAATGATAGTTAAGGGGGGTTACACTATGAAAAATCATCCACTAAAAAAAATTGTAACATATCAAAAGAAAAATGACCCAGTTGGAATTTACTCAGTATGTAGCGCAAATGCTTTTGTCATAAAGGCAGCGCTAAGAAGAGGGCTTCAAACAAAAACTCCTGTACTAATCGAAGCAACAAGTAATCAAGTCAATCAATATGGAGGTTATACAGGAATGAAGCCAAAAGATTTTAAAAAATTTGTTTTTGATATAGCGAAAGAAGAAAACTTCCCGCCAGAAAATATTATACTTGGTGGAGATCATTTAGGACCACTTACATGGGCATCTCTAAATGAAAAAGAAGCAATGGAAGAAGCAAGTAAACTTATAGAATTATACATTCTTGCTGGTTACACTAAAATACATATCGATACTTCTATGAAATTAAATGATGATGACAATAATACAACTCTTTCTACAGAAATTATTGCAAAAAGAGGTGCTACTTTAGCAGAGATTGCACAAAAAGCATATAAAGAATTACTAAAAAGTAATCCTAATGCAATTGCTCCTGTTTATATTGTAGGTAGTGAAGTTCCAATTCCTGGAGGCGCTATAGCTAAAACTGATAATACTGAAGTACAAGTCACAAAAGTTGAAGATTTCAAAGCAACATACGATACATTCAAAAAAGCTTTCAATGAAAAGAATCTAAATGATGCTTGGGAAAATGTTATTGGGATTGTGGTGCAACCTGGAGTGGAAGAAAAAGATACTGGATGTACTGAATATGATAGAAATAAAGCAAAAGATTTGATGAATTCAATAAAAAAATATAATAATATCTTTTTCGAAGGTCACTCAACAGATTATCAAACAAAAAAAGCTTTAAAAGAATTAGTTGAAGATGGTGTAGGAGTTTTAAAAGTAGGCCCCGGGTTAACTTTTGCTGCTAGAGAAGCACTATTCGCTTTAGCGTTTGCTGAAAAAGAGCAATTTAAAAATACCAATGTAAAACAAAGTAATTTTATTGAAATTTTAGACAAAGAAATGTTGAAGAACCCTGTAAACTGGCAAAAACATTACACTGGAACTCCTCAAGAAATTGCTTTAAAGCGAAAATATTCATTCTCAGATAGATCTAGGTATTATATGCCTACTAAAAATGTAACTAATTCTATAAAAATTCTATTCAACAACTTTAAGGAAGGAGTACCTCTAAATCTATTAAGTCAATTTATGCCTATTCAATACACTAAAATTAGAGATGGATTAATTAAAAACAAACCTGAAGACATTGTTGTTGATAGAATAGTTAATACCATTGACGAATATTTACAAGCTACTAACCAACAAAAATTATGGATTTGATTAATTTATATTTAATTGTAGAAATTAATTAAGCAAGAAACCATCAAACACGATTTTAGTTGTTTGAAACTAAAAAAAATAGCAAAAGGTGATTTAAGTACTTTTAATCACCTTTTTCCATTTGATTATCTTAATCTTTACTCAGCAAAATACGTAAATAATGTTTGTTGCAGTATAAATCATACTTATTTATGAAATATATCTTTTTTTTATAACCCGAATTATAATCTAAAATTATTAGATAAATCATTTAATTATTCAAATAATCAACAATTTTTAAATATAAAACTTTAACAAAATATATCCTAAAACTTTTGATTCTGCTCTAAATTTTATATTTATATATTACAACACCTTTAACAACTCTATTAACATCTCCACTCGGACAAGGATTGTCAGTAGTTATACCAAGTGACAAAGACTTATAGAATGAAATCAATTGAGCACACATTGTATATAGCAATGCTAATTCAACATTTTCTTTTGCGTAACCACCAAAGCAATAAATGTAATCTACAATATCGTTTAACTCTAGGCATGGTGTATTACAAACGACTAAAATCTTGTTGTTTTTTCTTTGAATGACTATTTCTTTAACTAAGTCTAATTCATATTTCCTTGCATAAGCATTATCGCTTAAATATACAACCGTTAAAGTCTTATCATTTAAAATCGACTTAGGTCCATGTCTAAAACCCAAAGGTGTGTCAAATAAAGTTACAACTTTGCCAGCAGTTAATTCTAACATTTTTAATGCTGATTCTTGTGCTACACCTTTTAATACATTGCTTCCTAAGTAAACGATTCTATTGAAATCATAATCATCAACTAATTTTTCAAAATACTTATATCCTACTTTGTTTATATCATGTCCAAGTTTTATTATTTCTTTATAACTTTCTTCAATTTTATCTAAATTGTCTAAATTAAATACCAAATAGGCTGCTAGGTACATATTTGAAAAACTTGAAGTCATTGCAAAACCTAAGTCGTGTGTTTCTGGAGTCAAATTTATCGCAAAACAATTTTCTTCAGTTTCAGCTCTTTTGCTTAATTTTCCATTTTTATTACATGTAATAAATAAGTTATATATCTTATTGCTTATTGCTTCCGCGTTATCTATTGCACCAATAGATTCAGGACTATTTCCACTTCTTCCAAAACTTACTAATAATGTTGGTTTATCTTTACTAATATAGTTTTTAGGATTTGTAGTAATGTCTGTAGTAGCATATGAACGTGCTCTAAAATTAGTTTTCAAATTTATATCAGAAAATAAAGCATTCCCTATAAATTCGCTAGTACCTGCACCAGAAAAAATTACATCATAATCTGGATTAATTAGCACTTGATCAATAAATGCCTTTATTTCATCTTTCATTTCTTTTATTTGATTTATCGTCTTTATCCATGTATAAGGTTGTTGATTAATTTCTTTAGCTGTGTGTATTGCATCCAATTTAATCAACTCTTTAGAATTTATACCCAAAAAATCCATAATATACCTCCACTTATATACAAATTATAGAATTAATTTAATAAACTTATTATATTTATTGAAAATTAAACTTCTAACTTTAAATAAAATATTCATATTTTGTATCAAATGTTTTACTATAATTGCAATCATTCAGACACCTCACGAATAAACAAAAGAATAAAGTAGTGTTTAACTTTCCAGATAGAATTATAAAACTTTTAACAAAACAATCAATTAACATACAATTTATTTTCTTTAGTCAACTTATCAAAAGAAATAGGATAAAAAGTAGTATATCTTTTCTTGATTGTACTACTTTTTTTGATTATTAATGTTTCATTATAAATTAAAATTCATTTTTACAAACTAAATATAATTATTTGTTTTTTTATAATCAAATAATTTTTCCTTATTTTGAAGTTTTCCTATTCAAGAAACATAATACTGCAAATGCTACAACAATAATAGCAATACCAACGTATGGTTGTTTCAAGATTGTCATTATTACCATAACATCTATACAGTCATGTCCTACACCAGCAGCCCCATAAGCAGCATAATCAAAAATTGTAAATAGGAACCCTGAACCAACAATTAATAATAAACCATAAACAAAACCAGAAATTATTGCTCCACGAGTTCCACCCCTAGCATTTCCAAAAATACCAGCAACACCACCAGTGAAAAATGCACCAATGATTGAAACTAAAGGAACAGATTTGAATAATATAGATGAAACAAACATTCCAACAATCATACCAACAACCGCTGTTACGAAACCTATCATTAAACTATTAGGTGCATAAGCAAATAATGCTGGAACGTCTAATGCTGGAACAGCTCCAGGTACTAATTTATCAGAAATACCTTTAAATGCAGGCACTAACTCACCCAAGAACATTCTTACGCCTTGTAATAAAACTAAAATGCCAGCTGTAAAACCTAATGCTTTCAAAATACCATACACTATATAGTTTTGAGCCCCAGCATGAACTGCAACAACCTCAGGTCCAGCCATCAATACAACAATTAAATAAAATATTCCCATAACGATTGCTACAGACATTGAAGTGTCTTTAAAGAAACTTAATGATTCTGGCAGTTTAATATCTTCTGCATTCTTGCTTTTATCACCTAACAATCCACCAATATAAGCAGCAGGAACAGTTCCTAATGTTGTTAAGTGAGCATAAGCAAATTGATCAGATCCTGTAATCAATCTAATTGTTGGTTGTGCTATAGCAGGCAATATAACCATTAATAGACCTTGTAAAATAGAACCAACAACAATAATAATTGTTTCGTTAAATCCACCTACATATAAACTACCAGCAATTGCTACTGATAATATCCACATCATATGACCTGTTAGGAAAATATATTTTAGTGGGCTTATTCTAGCGATTATCACGTTAACTAAAAAACCAATTGCCATGATAAGCGCGCTCGTATTAGCAATAACAGGAACAGCGCTTTGCATTGCTCCAACTACAGCTTCTGATGAAGTCGCAAAACCTTGTAGATTGAATACTGTTGAGAATAAATCTACAAAAGGAAGGATTTCTGTAACAATTAAACCAGCTCCAGCACCAAGAACTAACATACCTAAAGATGTCTTAACTGTACCAGAGAATACTTGTCCAGCACTTTTTCCTTGTAGCAACAATCCAATAAGTGCTACAAGACCCAAAACGATTGCAGGCGTTTCGAGAATGTTAATTAAAAAATCTAGCATTTAAATTACCTCCTTAAATTATTTCTTTTTCTTTTAAATACTTTTCTAATTTATCCTTTGCTTCGCTAATATTTACCATATTACTTATATAAACAACATTATCTTGGTCAGCGAAGTTTTTTCTAAATTCTTCAGTAGTTACAATTAAGTCACATGGTTTACCTTTTACAGTACCCATATCCCAATGTTCAATGTCACATTTAACACCTAATTGATTCATCGCAGAATCCACCGTCATTTTTAAAATTAATGATGAACCAACACCTAATCCACAAACAGTTACAATCTTTAACATACCCTTTCCCTCCTACAAGCAACTAATTAAATCACGATATTTTTTAATATATTCAGCATTTATAGCATCACCTTTATCTAAGTTAGAACTAACATAGACTGGCGGATTATATCCTCTTTCTACACTTAATTCAATTGTTCTAGAAGTAATACAATTCATTACCATCATACCTAGAATTGTAGATGTGCCTGTAAATTTATCTCTCATGCCAGGAATTGATAAACACGCATCACCAGACAGACATTTAATATCAATTACAATATCAGCTACATCTTTTAAGTTCTTTCCAGATGAGTGACGACTAGATACACTACTCGAAAACTCTTTTGAAGTTAATGCAACAACTTTCATCCCAATTTTCTTTGCTTCTAAAGCCATATCAACAACACCAGCATTTCTTCCAGATATAGATACAATTATCATAGTGTCATCACCTGATGTATTTTCGAGATTTAAATACTCATTGCTGAATCCCTCTACTCTTTCTTGTATTGTGCTTAGTTTAGCTTTAGGAAATAAAGCTAAATGTGGAATTATTAAAGCATTCACAGGTACCAAACCACCTGCTCTGTAAAATACTTCCATTGCAAACATTTGTGAATGACCGCATCCAAATACATGGATTACTCTATTTTTAGTAATTGAGTTAGCGCAAAATTGAGCTGCCTTTTCAATATTTTCCGCTTCTTCATTCATTTGACGTTCCAATTGTTCTTTAACAATTTCATAATATTCTAACTGTATCATATTCCCTCCTATACTAGTATTTATATATTTTTTCCATAATCGCTTCTTTTGAAGCATTATTAGTAATTAATTCTATAAACTCTTCATCTTGTAATATTTTTGCTAATTCCATTATCATATTCATATGCGAGTCCTTGTCAGTAGCGCCAAATGCAAATGCACAATTAATTTGTTGATTTGTATACTCTTTAAAGTATACTGGCTCTTTTAACACAGCTAAAGATAAGCAAGGTTCCTTAACATTAGGCCCTGGTTCTCCATGAAAGAAACAAACTTTCGGAACAAGAATCATATATGGCCCATATTTTTCAACTACTTCTATCATAGATTTTATAAATCTTTCATTTACCTTTTTTAATTCTAATAATATATTTCCTGTGTATATCGCTGCATCTTGCCAAGTTTCTACTAAAACATTCGTTTTTACATTTTCTTCTTTTAAAAAGTCCTTTATCATTTTACCCCCCATCATTATAACGTTATAACCATTTAGTTCAAAATAACACACAACTTACATTACAGGCTATTAATCGTTTAATACTACTGTGAATTCAAATGTATCTCCCTTAGATACGATTGACGAACAACATATAATTTTATCATCAGAATAAGAAAGACGTTTTATTAATAACCCATATTGATCATTGGGACAATTCAACAATCTACACTCATATGAATTTAATTGCGTTGCTTTGAATGTCTCTATCGCTTTATTAAACCTAATGCCATAATCTTCATCTAATGTTTTATATAAACCTTTTTTTGTAAAATCTATATCCATCAAAAATGGAGTAACATTATATATAAACCATGTTTTTTCAACCATTATTGGCACATTTTCAGCAAGCCTTAACCTTTCAATATACAGAAGATTTTCACCAATTGGAACTCTTAGTTTTTTCGCAAGTTTTTCATCTGCTTTTACTATTTTTCTTTTTATCATTTTTGTAGATGAAATCTTACCTTGTTTATTCATTTCTTTTGAGTAACTATATACTTTATTTAAATTTTGAACAATACTTTTTGAAAGTACATATGTTCCCTTCCCCTGTACTTTTTCAAGTTTTCCTTTTTTAACTAGTTCATCTATTGCTAGCCTAACTGTCATTCTTGAAACACCATAAATTTCACATAATTCTCTTTCTGAAGGAATCTTCTCACCTTTTTCATATATATCATTATTAATTTGTTCCTCAATATTTTCAGCCAATTTGTAATATAAAGGAACCTTATCATAAATATCACTCACACTTACTCTCCCTACTTACAATTATTCTAACTGGTTATAACCAGTATGTCAATATTTATTTGTAATTTTCATATAATATTATAATGCTTTAGAGCATTATAAATGCCATCATCTTCAATATCTGTTGTTACATAATCACTTACTTGTTTTAATGACTCACTTCCATTGCCCATACAAATACCAATGCCACACATTTTCAATAGCTCCTTATCATTATCAGCATCACCAAAAGCTATGCAGTTTTTTAACGATAAACCTAAAAATTCAACGAGCTTTTTTAATGTTTTTCCTTTATTAATATCATTTCTTATACATTCACAACCATGTAAATAACCTTGAAAAAATTGAAGGTCATCAAATTGTTCTTCCAGTTTCATCGCTTCTTTTTCTGGAGAATAAATAAAACATCCCAATGGTAACATATGAGTTAAATGATAATCTCTGGTTTTACTATTATCATCAATAGTTTCTTTTTTAATTGCGCCTCTACAATAGTAAGAAGTAAAATACTGATAATCAACATATACTTGCAAAGAATCATCAAATTTAAAGCCAAAAGAATAACCTCTTTCATAGCAAATTTCCAGCAGTTTATCGGTTGTTTCTTTTGACAGTGGATAACATTCAATTGTTGTGCCATCGCTTGCATTAATACAAGTACCATTAACTGTAATGTAATAATCAGCTTTTACTCTATCTTTTACATCTTGATGCAAAAACTTGTAGCCTCTTCCAGTGGCTACAATTATGATTATTCTTTTTTCTTTTGCTAAGTTAATAGCTTCTATCGCAGACTCTTCAACATACTTCTTACCATATTTGATAAGAGTATCATCAATATCAAAAACTAAAGCTTTAATCATTTTTTACCTTTATTTAAAATACATTTTCAATAAACTCAGCCACTCCAGCTACAATCTTCTTGGTCACAATAAAGAGTGTAATCAATATCAGCCACAAATAATTTAATCATTTTATTTTATCCTTTCAAAACTCATAAATCTAGTTCCTTGAAAAGTCAGTAAACCATAATCGTTTTCCACTAGCAGTCCGTATTTTTCTGCTGAAAC
>JAAZKG010000150.1 GCA_012799935.1 Erysipelotrichia bacterium
AAACGATTTTATCGTTTCTTAAATTAATTAGATTTTATTATGAAAAAAACTAAAAATCAATTTTTATCATTTTTCGCTTTTTTAATGGTTGAATTTAGTATATAATCAACTCTGCTAGCATTTTAAAATAATTACTGACATAAAGAATAAAGTGCTTATGCTTTTTCATTGAAAAAATATTAGAAAAGAGGATCAAAAATGAAATTTTCAGAATTTAAGTATGAAAGAATTAATTATGAAAAATTAGAAAAAACAATGACAGCGCTTTTAGACCAACTTCAAAAACAAACAGAGGCGAATTGTTTTATTAAAACATTTAAAGAAATCGAAAAAGTAAAATCTCATGTTAACACTATGGCTAATCTAGCAACCGTCAGACACACTATTGATACAAGGGATGAATTTTATGAAAAAGAAAATGATTTTTGGGATGAAACGGGTCCAAAACTTCAAGCATTTGATAATAGGATTGCTGAAATCTGTCTAGCTTTTAAGGACAAGGAAAAACTATATCATTATCTTCCTGAAGTATACTTTAAAAAAGCTGAGTTTGCTTTAAAATCATTTGATGAAAAAATTATTCCACTTATGATTGAAGAAAACAAACTGAGTTCTGAATATGGCAAATTAAAAGCTTCAGCCCAAATCGAATTTGATGGAAAGATTTATAATTTGTCTTCAATTTCACCATTTATTCAATCTGATAATCGAGAAACTAGAAAAAAGGCTTTTAATGCCAAAATGAAGTTTTATCTAGACAATGAGCAAGAGTTTGATAGAATTTTTGATGAACTGGTAAAAGTCAGAAATCAGATGGCTAAACAATTAGGTTATGAAACTTTTACTGAACTGGGTTATTTAAGAATGAATCGTTTCGACTACAACCAAAAAATGGTCGCAAACTATCGTAAACAAATCCTTGCTGATTTAGTTCCATTAAATAACGAATTATACAAAAGACAAACTAAACGTTTAGGTTTAGATAAGTTGGAATATTATGATTTTGTCTATGAGTTTTCTACTGGCAATCCAACACCTAAAAAAGATGCTGCTGGTTTAGTGGATGCAGCTGTCAATATGTACCATCAGATGCATAAAAAAACTGGTGAATTCATTGATATAATGAAAGAAAAAGAGCTTTGGGATTTACTAAGTAAAGATGGTAAAGAAATGGGTGGCTACTGCACTTCTTTCAGTGACTATAAAGTTCCATTTATCTTCGCTAACTTTAATGGTACAAGTGGTGATGTTGATGTATTGACTCATGAAGCAGGTCATGCTTTCCAATATTATATGAGCAAAGATATTCCTATCGAAGACTGCCAATGGCCAACAATGGAATCAGCTGAAATACATTCTATGAGCATGGAATTTTTTGCTTATCCTTGGATGAAAGATTTCTTTGGTGAAGATACTGAAAAATATTACTTCTCTCATCTAACAGGCGCTTTAACTTTTCTTCCTTATGGAGTTTTGGTAGACCACTTCCAGCATGAAATTTACAACAATCCTGAAATGACTCCTGCAGAAAGGAAAACTGTTTGGAAAAAACTTGAAAAGATGTATCGTCCAGAAAGAGATTATACCGGATGTGAAATCTTAGAAAGAGGCGCTTTCTGGTTTCAACAAGGACATATTTTCCAAATGCCTTTTTACTACATCGACTATACTTTAGCGCAGATTTGTGCTCTGCAATTCTGGTCAAGAACTAGACAAAATGACAAAAAAGCTTTTGATGATTATTTACATTTATGTTCACTGGGAGGAACACTTTCTTTCACTAATCTTGTTAAAGAAGCAGGATTAATTGTACCATTTGAAGATGGTTGTGTTAGTTCAGTGGTTAAACAAGCTAGAGAATATTTAAATAATATTGATGATACAAAACTTTAATTACTAGACAAAATAAACTGTCTTCCTTAAGCAAAATCTTCAATGTTTAAAGGTCTTTAGGATTTTTGTTATTATTTTGGTTAAAAGTTATATTCTATTTTATATATTTGATAAAAGACAAAAGTATTAGTTGATTAATATAAAAATTTCAATTTTCTCGGTTGACAATACTTAAACAAATCACTAAAATAGTATTTGTCACTTTACGACAAAAAGTAGCCCCGGAAACTACATTTTGATGAGGAGGACAAAAATATGCGTCAAACAACAATGCTGAAACCAGCAGACGTTACACGTACATGGTATGTTGTCGATGGAACAGGCTTAACTTTAGGTCGCTTATCAACTAAAGTAGCTGAAGTTTTAAAAGGCAAACATAAACCAGAGTACACACCAAATGTTGATTGTGGAGATTATGTTATTGTTATCAATGCTGACAAAATTGTCGTTACAGGTAACAAATTAGATACTAAATTCTACTATAATCACTCTCAATATCCTGGTGGACTTAGAACTAGATCTATGCGTACTATGAAAGACAAATACACAGTTGAATGGGTTGAAAGATCTATTCATGGTATGCTACCACACACTAAGTTAGGAAATGTTCAACGTAAACATTTATTTGTTTATAAAGGAAATGAACATCCA
>JAAZKG010000151.1 GCA_012799935.1 Erysipelotrichia bacterium
CTGCTGCCTTAACTAAACATTTATCTTTTACAGTTTTTCTCATTAATTTGACATCTTCAATTGTTGCTCCAGCAGTTGAAAAACCAGTAGATGTTTTAACAAAATGAGCTTTTGCATTAATTGCACACTTACATGCCTTAACTTTCTCTTCATCAGTTAATAAGCAAGTTTCAATGATAACTTTTACAACATTACCTTGTGCTGCCTCAACAACAGCTCTAATGTCATCTTCAACATATTTCCAGTTTTCTTCTTTAGCTGCCCCAATATTGATTACCATATCAATTTCTGTCGCTCCATCTTTTACAGCTTGTTTAGTTTCAAATGCTTTAGATACTGTTGCCATGGCTCCCAATGGAAATCCTACAACACAACATACTTTTACATCGGTATCTTGCAAAATTTCTTTAGCTAGAGCAACATAACAAGTATTAACACAAACTGAGGCAAAATCATATTCTTTTGCCTGCAAACATAATTCTCTAATCTGTTTTGATGTTGATGGTGCTTTTAATAGCGTATGATCTATGTACTTATTAATTTTCATTGTTATTATCTCCTTTTAAATATTTATTTAATATATCAATGGCTGCATTATCATCACCCATCCAATATACTTTTCCATCGCCTATTTTGAAATATTGTTCAGCAGCCTTACCTAAGATACATACCGTATCTCCTTCATTAGCTAATTCAATTCCTTGTCTGATAGCATCATATCTATCAGCAATATATACCCAAGAATTTTTGGTAATGCCACCAGCAATTTCCTTACAAATTTCATAAGGATCTTCCCAATGATCATCTTCAGCACTTAAAATTAAGACATCACTATTATCATCGGCAATTTTACCAATCATTGGTCTTTTTTTGTAATCTCTGGCACCGTGAGCACCAAAAACTGTAATTATTCTTTTCCCTTTTTCAGTAATGGAATTGATATATTCATATATTTTCTCATATCCATCCGGAGTATGAGCATAATCAACAATCACATTAAAGTTTTGCCCACAATCTATTATTTGTACTCTTCCCATCACTTGAGGAATAGTTTTTAAATATGGAATTAAATCATCAATATCATAACCTGCTTCACTTAGAGTCGCTAAAACAGCTAATAAGTTAGACACATTAAATTTTGCGACCAAATTAGTATCAATTTTATAAGTTTTTCCTTTACATACTAATTCAAATTCAGTATGGTCTTTAAATAATTTTATATTGTTAGCTTTATAATCAGCTTCATTATCAATACCAAAAGTAACTATTTGGCAATTAGCTGCTGCAATAATTCTTTTCGCATAACTGTCATCAATGTTAACTATTCCAGTTTGTTCTGGTCCAACAATTTTAAATAACTTTTCTTTAGCTAGATAGTAGTTTTCCATTGTTCCATGGTAATCTAAATGGTCATGGGTCAAATTAGTAAAAATTACATAATCGAATTTAACTGCATCAATCCTTCTTAAGTCCAAACCTTGAGAAGAAACTTCAATCGAAACTTCTCTACAGCCATTATCATAAATTTCTTTTAACATTTCATGCAAGACTTCTACATCAGGTGTAGTTAAAAATGAGTCATTAATTGTGTCATCCCACATATAACCCATTGTACCTATATAGCCACACTTTTTATAACGAGAAATTAAATATCTGATAATCCAAGCCACAGTGCTTTTGCCATTTGTGCCGGTAACACCATAAACAATCATATCATTTGTTACATCGCCATAATAAGCACACACAAACTGATTTAAAGCTGTTAGGGTATCATCAACCTTTAAATATGTAATACCCTCATAATACTTATCTAATTCTTTAGAATGAACAATGCAAATTGCCCCATTTTCAATAGCTTGAGCAATAAAATTATGACCGTCATTTACTAAACCAATAATGCAGAAAAAGATGGCATCTTCCATCTTTACTCTAGAATCAGTCATAATATCCTTTATTTCTA
>JAAZKG010000019.1 GCA_012799935.1 Erysipelotrichia bacterium
AATCTTTTTAATACATATTGGATTTTAATTATCGTGGGAACAATTAAATATATTCCATTTGCTTCAAGAAGTGCCCTTAACTCGATGTTGCAGTTATCAGGAGAAATTGAAGAAAGTGCGATGATACTTGGTGTTCCTTGGTCGAAAAGAATGACAAAAATCATCATTCCAATTCAAAAAAGTTCAATAATAAGTGGTTACTTACTACCGTTTATGACTTGTTTAAGAGAGTTAAGTTTATTCATGTTGTTGTGTACTCAAGGCTTTATTTTGGCGACAACCTTAGACTACTTTGATGAAATGGGCTTATATGCATTTTCAAGTGGTATTAATCTGATATTAATTATCACTATATTGATAAGTAATGCTTTAGTAAACAATATTACTGGAGCTAGTTTAGATGAAGGAATAGGAGGATAAAATATGCCAGAAATTGTATTAACAAACGTAACAAAACGTTGGGATAAATTTTATGCAGTCGATGACTTAAATTTAGTAATTGATGACAATGCTTTTGTAACCTTATTAGGGCCTTCAGGATGTGGGAAAACTACGACTTTAAGAATGATTGCAGGACTGGAAACTCCTACTAGTGGAAGAATTACTATTGGTGATAGAGTTGTATTTGATTCAAAAGAGGGAATTAACGTCCCTGCTAATAAACGTAAAGTGGGATTTTTGTTTCAAAACTATGCTTTGTGGCCAAATATGACTGTTTACGAAAACATCTCTTTTGGTTTAACGAATGTTAAAGAAGAAATGGAAAAAGTAGACTTTGACAGTAGAATAAATGCTAAACTAGTAGAGATTTTAACCAAGCCTGAAGAAGTTATAAAAGTAATAGATGAATGTTTCGACAAAAATAATAAATTAGATGAAAACAAAGCTATTTTGAAACTTATTGATCGTTTTGAAATATCGCAGTTTACAGCTAAAAAAATAATGTCTTATAAATTGGAGGGAAAAGACTATAAAGTTATTGCTTCAAAGAAAGTTCAAGAATTAAAGGATCTGTTAGAAAAAGCTGAAGAAAAAGCTAAAAAAGAAGGTTTCTTTTATAGCAAAGATTACGTATATCTAAAAGATGATAAACCAGTTATGGAAACACGTAAGCTGACGAAAGAAGAAATTGATTTAATTGTGAGAAGAGTTTCGAGAATTGTTAAAATTGGAATGTTCATGGATCGTTATCCTGCAGAATTAAGTGGTGGTCAACAACAACGTGTGGCGATTGCTAGAACATTGGCACCAGAACCAACAGTGTTATTTATGGATGAACCTTTAAGTAACCTGGACGCAAAACTGAGATTAGAAATGCGTTCAGAATTACAAAGACTACACTTAGAAACCGGGTCGACTTTTGTTTATGTTACTCATGATCAGATGGAAGCGATGACTTTAGCAACTAAGATATGTTTGATTGACAATGGTATCTTACAGCAATACGATGCTCCTTTAGATGTCTATGCTAAGCCAAACAATTTGTTTGTAGCTGACTTTGTTGGTAATCCAGCAATTAACTTTATTGAAGCTAAAGGAAAACAGAATGATGTTGGTAATATAGAGTTAGAAATTTTTGATGGAACAAAAATTGAGTTTATTCCAAAAGGAAAAGTAGATATTAATCAGTGGTATCAAAAACAAGACAGCATTGATAAAAAGAAAAAGGAAGAAGAAACCAAAAAGACTAATCAAAAAGGTTATGTTGAAAAAGTCAATAAGGAAGTTAGCTTTAAATATCGCATTCCACTGATTGACGAACAACAAGATTTTGATGATGTAGAAAATGTTACAAAAGAAGATTTTGTTATTGGTATTAGACCAGAGTTTGTAAATATTAGTGAAGAAGGTAAAATTGATGCTGAAGTTTATTCTTCAATGCCTACAGGTATGGAAACTACCGTCAGAGCAGCAGTTGGAAACTATTTGTTAACTAGTGTTATGTTTGGTGGAGTTGTTTATTCATTAGAAGAAAAAATAAAATTAGATTTCAAAGGAAATAATGCTATCTTGTTTGCTAAAACAAATGGCAGATTTGTCTCATTAGGGGCAATAAAAATTAAATAAGACGATAAAAGGCTACGAAAGTAGTCTTTTATTTTAAAAAAGATGAAAGAATTTACAAGAATTGTGAAAAATACGTGAAAATAAACTTGAAAAAACTTTCAATGTGGTGTAAACTTAACGCATTACTAAAAGGGAGGATTTCAGAGATGAAAAAATTATTAGTATGTTTAATGATTTTGGCATTATTGGTGGGATGTAATGGTGAAAAACCAGTTAAAGAAAAAGTTGTAACTATACAGGTTCCATCTGATGTCATTTCAATGGATACTCAGATTGCGACAGACGGCGGTTCATTTAGTGCTCAAGATATGTGTATGGCCGGTCTAATTGAATTAGATGAAAACAATCTGCCAGTATGTGATTTAGCTGAATCATATACGATTGATGAAACAGGAACAGTTTACACTTTCAAAATTAAAGAAAATGCAATCTGGTCTAACGGGACTCCAATTACAGCACATGACTTTGTCTATGCTTGGAAAAGAGTTGTCAATCCTGATTTTGCATCAGAATATAACTGGTTTTTAGAAACAGCAAATATTGTTGGTGCTAGTTGTTATGATCCAGAAAGTGGTTACACAGTTGATGATTTAGGTGTTGTAGCCTTAGATGATAAAACACTTCAAGTTACTTTAACTCAACCATCAGGATTCTTCTTAAGTATGTTGGCGTTCCCTACTTTATTTCCACTAAATGAAGAGTTTGTGGAAGCTCAAGGTGACCAATATGCCTTATCAGTAGACAATATGATTTATTCAGGACCATGGGTAATGTCTGCTTGGGAAGCAAATTATTCATATGAGTTTACGATCAATGATAAATATTGGAACTATGAAAACTTTAAGACTGATAAGACTCCAGATAAAATTATCTTCCGTGTTGTAAATGATACTCAAACGGCTTTAATGGAGTATGAATCAGGCTTACTTGATACTGTTAATTTATCTGGTGAACAAGTTGAAGCTAATAAAGAAAAACCAGGATTTACTCGTCGTTTATCAGGTTACTTATTCTATTTGTTAATTAATATTAATAAAACTGTTGGACCAACAGCGATGACTAATGTTAATGCAAGATTAGCAATGTCTTATGCGATTGATAGAGAAACAATTGCGACAGTATTAAACGATGGTTCGGTTGCTGCTGAAGGTATTATTCCATTTAGCTTAGCTAATAACCCTGAAACAGGAAAAGATTTCCGTGATGATAATGGCAGTGTAATGGAATACAATGAAGTAAAAGCTAAAGAATACTATGACAAGGCAGTTGCGGAATTAGGTAATGATGTGACTATTAACTTAATTTATGATACTGACCAAGGTGATTCAGAAATTAAAGCTGCTGAACAAATTCAATTCTTCTTAGAAAAGGTTGGATTTACAGTTGAATTAAATGGAAAACCAAAAAATACTCGTCTAATGATGCAAAGAGCTACCTTAGAAGGTGGAAAAGCAGAGTTTGATGTTTCATTAACTCGTTGGGGTCCTGACTATGGTGATCCACAAACTTACATGGACTTATTTACTAGCTGGAGAAGTACAGGCGGTTATGCTAGTGAAGCATATGATATGTTAGTAAAACATGCTGAAGCTGCAGATACAGATCCATTAACAAGATGGGAAGACTTTTTAGCAGCTGAAAAAGTCTTAGTTACTGAAGATGCGGGTATAGTTCCTATCTTCCAAGCTGGAAGTGCGATGTTGATAAGTCCAAAAATTACTGGAATTAGATTCCACGTTGCAGCTGTAGATAGCTATCGTCACATTGTATTTGTTGATTAATTATTAGAATGCTTATTAGAACGATTATGGAAATAATCGTTCTAATTTGTTGCAAGAAAGGAAACTTTTATGAAGAAATATATTTCAAAGAGAATTCTAGTATCTATAGCAACACTATTATTTATTTTACTTGTGCTCTTTATTCTCATGGACCTAATGCCAGGTTCACCTTTTAATGATGAAAAATTGTCAG
>JAAZKG010000152.1 GCA_012799935.1 Erysipelotrichia bacterium
AATTCCTGTTGGTCTAAATCTCTGAAGACTTTGGAATTGTTCAACATCTTAAATAATTTTTTCATATAAATCTCCCCAAAAATAATATCCGATTTAATTGTACCTTATTTTTAAGCTTATCGCTATGATTTTATTTAAGAGTAATAATTTGATATAATTGATTTGCGAAAATAAAAAATAAAAGAGAAGGTGAAAATAATGATTATTCAAAGTAAAAATGTCTGGATTGATGAAAACTTACAACCAGCTCAAATTGAAATAAAAAATGATAAGATTATCGCTATATATCCTTATAATGAAAAAGTAGTTGATATTGATTATCAGGATAAATGGATTTTACCTGGTTTTATTGATATTCACTGTCATGGTCATAATGGGACAGACAGCAATAAACCAACTTTAAAAGGAATGAGAAAATGGGCTAAACATATGCCTAAAGAAGGAGTTACGGCATTTTTAGCGACAACTTCAACTCAATCAGTCAATAAAAATGAAAAAGCAATGGTTACTTATAGTAGAATAATCGATAGAATTGATGAAGGTGCTGAAATATTAGGTATTAATATGGAAGGTAACTTTATCTCTAAAGAATGTAAGGGCGCTCAAAATAAAAGATATATAGTTGCCCCTGATGGGGAAGCATTAGAAAAATATCAAATATTATCAGGAAATAATATCATATCAGTTACTTATGCGGCTGAACTAGATAAAGATTTTAGTTTTGTAAAAAAGTGCAATGAATTAAAAATTGTAGCTAGTATAGGTCATAGTGCTTGCAGTTTTAATCAAGCCAAAGAAGCTTTAGAAAATGGTGCCAGTGCTATAACGCATACCGGTAATGGTATGAAACCATTCCATCATCGTAAACCAGGTTTATTTGGTGCTGCAGTTAACTTAGATGGTTTTTATGCTGAGGTTATTGGAGATGGGATACATGTTGATTTTCAGACTGCTCATCTAATTGGCAAAATGAAAGGCAAGGATAAACTGATTTTAGTGACTGATTCAGCAGTGCAGAAAGATGACAAGAAATATAATTTCTTAAATAAAGATGGTGCTTATCGTTTCCCTAATGGAACTTTGTTTGGTAGTGCCTTATATGTAAATGAAGGAGTTAACAATTTACATAAAAAAGCCAATCTTGATTTAGTTACAGCGATTAACAGTGCAACTATCAATCCAGCAAAATATTGTCAATGTGATGACCGTAAAGGTAGTATCGAAGTTAATAAAGATGCTGATTTAGTAGTATGTGATGAAAATATTAAAGTTTATGAAGTATATTGTAGAGGAGTTAAACAACAGTTATGAGACTAGTATCATGGAATGTCAATGGCTTAAGAGCAGTGCTACAGAAAGGTTTTTTAGACTTTGTTAAAGAGATTGATGCTGATATTATCTGTCTTCAAGAAACCAAGGCTCAACCGCATCAAATAGATTTAGAACTTGAAGGATATCATCAGTATTATCATTCAGCCTTAAGAAAAGGTTATTCTTCAACAGCTATCTATACCAGAAAAAAGCCATTAAAAGAAAAATATGATTTTGAAGATAATTACGACCACCCTAATGAAGGTAGAATCATGACTTTTGAATATGATAATTTTTATTTGGTAAATGCCTATGTGCCAAATAGTCAGGATGGTTTAGCCAGACTTGATTATAGGATGTTATGGGAAGATCATATGCTGGAGCATTTGAAAAAGTTAGATGAGCATAAACCGGTTATCTATTGTGGTGATTTAAATGTAGCCAAAGAAGAAATTGATTTAAAAAATCCTTCAACAAATCGCAAAAATGCTGGTTTTACTGATGAGGAAAGAAATAAGATGAGAAGATTGTTAAGTAACGGGTTTGTTGATAGCTTTAGATATTTATATCCAGATACTGTTAAGTATTCATGGTGGAGTTATCGCTTTAATGCTAGAAAAAACAATGCAGGGTGGAGAATTGATTACTTTATTGTTTCTGAGCGTTTAAAAGAAAAAATTATTGACAGTAAAATCTTAAATGAAGTATTTGGTTCTGACCACTGTCCAGTTGTTTTAGAGATTGATATCTAAAACTATATTTGATATAATCTTGTGTTAGCAGAGGTAAAAACAATGAACATTCCAAAAGATTATAAAAGTGACCTAGATTTATTAAATACTCAAATCGCTATAAAGATTTGTAAAGATAATTTTGAAAGAAGTTTAGCTGACAACTTAGGTCTAACAAGAGTATCAGCCCCTTTAATGGTGGATAAAGCCAGTGGCTTAAATGATAATTTAAACGGTTATGAAAGACCAATTTCTTTTGATGTTCCCTATTTGGCGGGAAGAGAATTTGAAATTGTTCATTCTTTGGCTAAATGGAAAAGAATGGCTTTAAAACAATATGGTTTAAGACGCTTTAAAGGTATCTATACTGATATGAATGCGATTAGAAGGGATGAAAAACTTGGTAATATTCATTCTGTTTATGTTGACCAATGGGACTGGGAAAAGGTAATTGAAGAAGAAGATAGAACTTTAGAGTTTTTATATGGGACAGTTGATCGAATTATGAAAGCTTTAAGAGCTACTCAGGATGAGCTTTTAAAACACTATCCAGAGCTGCCTAAAAATATTTCTGATGAAGATGTTTTTTATATTACTTCTCAAGAGTTGGCAGATATGTATCCTGATTTAGATGGCAAGGGTAGAGAATATGCGATTTGTAAATTACATCCAACAGTCTTTATTTCGCAAATTGGCGATAAGCTTAAAGATGGCAAACCCCATGATGGTAGGGCTCCAGATTATGATGACTGGCAGCTTAATGGTGATTTGCTGGTTTGGTATGATTTGCTGCAGATGCCAATTGAATTAAGCAGTATGGGTATTCGAGTAAATAAAGAATCAATGATTGAACAACTGATTAAAAGTAATAATTCTGAAAGGATGGCTCTTCCTTATCATCAGGATTTATTAAATGATAAATTACCTTTAACTATGGGTGGAGGTATTGGTCAGTCTAGATTATGTATGGTTTTATTAAACAAGGCCCATATTGGTGAAGTGCAAGCTAGCATCTGGCCAAAAGATATGATTGAAGCCTGTCGTAATAACCAAATTGAACTATTATAGTTTATGTGAAATTGTGTTATCGAATTTAATTTGATTGAACAAAAAAAAGCAAATTGTTAAAATGGACTTGATGAGGTGCAACAATGACTGAACGTAAATCCCATACGGTAAAAGTTTCTAATTTACCTGAAAGTAGAGTACTATGTTCAATTTCTAATAAACATATAGCTTTGATAACATTAGTATGGGTTTTGTTTTTGCTAGTAATATTTTCTTTTGAAAATAAGTTTTTGGCAATTCCTTTAGGCATCTATGGTTTGATTATGACCTTTAAAGAAGAGAGAATGATTTTCTCTGGTCACAAAGATTACTTTGTTATATATCATGAAACCAATAGAGATGAGTGTGATATCTATTATTTATCAGAAATAAAAAGATGGCATTTTCAACAGAGAATATATAATCCTGAAATATTGTTCTTTCTTCAGGATGGTGAAACATTTTTCTTCTGTAAGTGTGTGGGATCGGAAATATATTCATATTTGAGAAGAGTAATGCCAAATAAAGAAGTACAACTTAAAAGACGATAAATATCAAGTCCAGTTAACAGCTGGATTTTTTTATTTCTCAATCAAAAAGAAAAAAAACGATAAATATTTAAAGAATGTGAAAATATTTCTCTGATTTTCAACAAAAACTATTAAAAATAGTATAGAATATAATGTAATTATTAGTATATATGAAAGGAAAGCAAACTTATGGCTCATTATCTAAAAGATGTATCACATACATTTTCTGAATTTTTATTAGTTCCAGGCTATACTGATGCAAACTGTGTAATAAGTAATGTTAACTTGTCTACCTGTATCACAAAATATTCTAATGATGATAGTTTTAAGGCTCTAAAAATTAATATCCCTCTTGTTTCTGCGATTATGCAGTCGGTTTCTGATGACAAGATGGCTATTGCGCTGGCTAAAGAGGGAGGACTATCTTTTATTTATGGAGCTCAAACTATTGAAGATCAAGCAGAGATGGTTAGAAAAGTAAAGAGCTATAAAGCAGGATTTGTGGTAAGTGATTCAACAGTTAAAGCTGATGATACTTTACAAGATGTTTTAGATTTGCTGGCAGTTACTCATCATTCAACTATGGCGGTAACTGAAGATGGCTTGTATAATGGCAAACTACTTGGTGTAGTAACTAGTAGAGATTACAGAGTTGGTAGAACTCCTTTAGATACGAAAGTAAAAGATTTTATGACGCCATTTGATAAGTTAGTTTACGCCAAAGAAGGAGTAACCTTATCAGAAGCTAATGATATAATCTGGGATCATAAACTTAATGCTTTACCAATAGTTGATGAAAATGATCATATGGTTTGTTTTGTCTTTAGAAAAGATTACGATTCTCATAAAGCTAATCCTAATGAAGTGTTAGACTCACAAAAAAGATATCTAGTAGGCGCTGGCATTAATTCAAGAGACTATGAAAAAAGAGTTCCCGCTTTAGTAGAAGCAGGTGCTGATATTTTATGTATTGACTCTTCTGAAGGATATTCAGTCTGGCAGAAAAACACCTTAAAATGGATTAGAGAAAATTATGGAGATAGTGTTAAAGTAGGAGCAGGAAATGTCGTTGATGAAGAAGCTTTTAGGTTTTTAGCTGATGCTGGTGCTGATTTTATTAAAGTAGGAATTGGTGGAGGCTCTATTTGTATTACCAGAGAAACAAAAGGTATTGGTAGAGGTCAAGCAAGTGCGATTATCGCAGTAGCTAAAGCCAGAGATGAGTATTATAAAGAAACTGGTATCTATATTCCTATTTGTTCAGATGGTGGTATTGTTCATGATTATCATATTACCTTAGCTTTAGCTATGGGAGCAGATTTTGTAATGTTAGGAAGATACTTTGCTAGATTTGATGAAGCTCCAGGAAACAAATTGATGGTTAATGGTCATTATGTTAAAGAGTATTGGGGTGAAGGTTCTAAAAGAGCTAGAAACTGGCAAAGATATGATATGGGTGGCAAAAGTGAACTATCATTTGAAGAAGGCGTAGATTCATATGTTCCTTATGCTGGACCGTTAAGTGATAATGTAGCCATAACAATAAATAAGATTAAATCAACAATGTGCAACTGTGGTTGTATTTCTATTAAACAACTACAAAAAGATGCCAAACTTACTCTTGTTTCTTCTACTTCAATTGTTGAAGGTGGGGCACATGATGTCATCGTTAAAAATAAAGACACTTCACAATAATTAATAGGAGAACGTATGCAGTTAAAAGATGAAAGCATGCCAAGAATTACCACTTTAGAATTGGCTAATGAATTTATAGAAAAACAAATAAAAGAAATAAGACAACAAGTAGGCGATAAAAAAGTGCTACTAGGTTTATCTGGTGGAGTTGATTCAAGTGTTGTAGCAGCACTATTAATCAAAGCTATTGGTAAACAACTAGTATCAGTCCATGTTAATCATGGCTTAATGCGTAAAAATGAATCAGAAGAAATAGTTGAAGTTTTTGGCAAGCAATTAGATGCCAATCTAATTTATGTTGACGCAACTGAAAGATTTTTAAAACTATTAGAAGGGGTATCAGATCCAGAAACAAAAAGAAAAATCATCGGCAATGAATTTGTCAAAGTATTTGATGAAGAATCAGCAAAACTAGAAGATATTTCATTTTTAGCACAAGGAACAATTTATTCAGACATTATAGAATCTAAAGGAGTTAAAGCTCATCATAATGTCGG
>JAAZKG010000156.1 GCA_012799935.1 Erysipelotrichia bacterium
ATCACGGTGCCGAGCGACGAGATGAAGCCAACCGACGGGTTGAGGATGCCCGAGTAGAAAAGTGCCTTGATCAGCGCCGAGGAATGTTCGGTCGACTTTTCAGCCACCCGAGCAGACTCGTATTCCTGCTTGTTAAAGACCTGGATCTCTTTCATGCCCGAGAAATTGTCCTGTAACAGGGCATTCAGTTCGGCGATCTTTTTTTGCCCCAGCGAGAAGCTGCGCCGGATGCGCCGCAGCACGACCGACAGAAGGGCGATAAACGGGATCGGCGCGCAAACCAGCAGCGCCAGCAGCGGATTGATCGTCAGCAGAATCACCAGCACGCCCGCAAGTGTCAGGATATTGGTCGCCAGATCCGGGATGGCGTGGGCAATCAGATTCTCGAACGTAGACGTGTCATTGATGACGCGCGACATCAGCTGGCCGGTTTGTTTGTCCTGGTAGTAGCTCATCGACAACTTCTGAAAATGTGAATAGATAACGCTGCGCAGGCGCGAAACCAGCCGCCAGGAGGACAAATGAGACAAATAACTACTCAGAAACTGGCAGACGGCACGTAACACAAACAAACCCAGCAATACCAGAGCCATACTGATGATCCGCCGAATCTCCTGCCGATAGGCACCCGATTCCATGAGGGCAATGATCTGCCGGGTCACGAAGGGTGTCGCCAGATTGATCGCGGTAACCGCGAAAAGAGCAAGAGTCGCAATGACCAGATACCTGGCCCAGGGCTTGGCCATTTTAAAAAGTCGGATGATCAGCCTCATGATGACTTACCTCAACCTGTTGCCCGCTGCGGGCGCATCTTTTACTCTGCGTCAAACATCAGTATACCACTCGATCGATATCATATATCATCTCGTCACGCTTTCAGCGCGATCATCATGACAAAATTTTCTCTCTGATTTTCTTATATTCTTATTCTATCACGGCTAAAACAAGTATTTTCGCTAAATATTTGTGTTTTGTCCGTAATAAAATATAATGGCAGCACAGACAGTTAAGCAGGTTGTTATGTCTGATTCAGGGAATAGAGAAATTTTGCAGAAAACCTGAAATGATTAATGGATGAAAAGAATTTGAAGCATTATTGAATGAAAGGAATAAAACACATGAGATTTCTTGCAATAGACTATGAGACAGCAAACTCAAACCCTGCAAGCATATGCTGTGTTGGTTATGCCCTTTTTGAAGGACAAGACTTGATCGATTACGGCAGTTATTATTGCAGACCTACCCCTTTTGAGTTTGAAGAATGGAACATGGCCAAAAACGGCATTAGCGGCAGAATGGTTCAAAGTCTTCCAACATATGGCATTGCTCATGAAAAAATAATGAAGATGGATTTTGAATTCATGGTTGCACACAACAGCGAATTTGACATGAAGTGCATGTTTGAGGCAAGAAAATTCCTCGGGATCAATATACCCGAGTATAACTATCTGTGTACGATGCTTATTGCATCACAAATACTTGGTAGCCGTTACATAGGACTTAAGGGCCTGGCTAAAATGCTCGGCATTGAACTTCATCACCATGTAGCTGAATCAGACGCCATTGCTTGCGGTAAGATATTCAATTACATGTACAGTCTCGACTATTGGGATAATGTTCACGATTTCATAAAACATCTCGGTTTAAGTTTTGGAAAAATTTCCAATGATGAATTAACCCCCTGCACGGCCTATAAGAAAAAAAGAAAAAACCGATCGTATCCCCCGCAAATACGAGACATAGAAGTAATTCCACGCGCGAGCATACCATCCCAGATCGGCGAGAAGGTATTTACTTTTTCCGGCGATATGTCATGCATGAGCAGAATTGAAGCAGCGCTTGAGTTGATGCGCCGCGGTGCTGTTCCGGCAGATAATGTAACAAGAAAAACAGACTATGTAGTTATTGGAAACAACTGCTACAACGAATATCTGAACGGACAATACACCGGGAAAATATTGAAAGCGCTTGACCTTCGTGAAAAAGGGCAAGACATACAGCTAATAGGAGAAAGCAAGTTTTTACGTTTACTCGGCGTAGGTTCACGTTAAAAAAGAATTAGAAGTAACATTGGCATTAAGCGGAGGTTTAAGATGAAAAGCAATTCCATTGCATTTGTCCTTTGTTTGATTTTTGGATATCTCGGCGCGCATAAGTTCTATCAAGGCAAAGCAGGTATGGGCTTCTTGTATTTCTTTACCTTTGGCCTTTTGGGTATCGGCTGGATCGTCGATACAATCGTTCTGCTGGTGAAAGTTATAAAGGAGCCCGAAAACACACGCCGGCCACTCATCAGTTTTAAGATTGTTTCTCGGGATCAACATCTCGAAAATTTAGAAAGATGGCAAGCGGAAAACGCCAGGCCACAATGGCAAGGAGCAACATACACAAGCAAACCGCTTTATGAGTATTCATGGGCCACAAATTCAACATCTGCAAGTTTAAGACCTGAACCGGACAATCCACATGACAATAAGGCGATAGCCGTATATCTTGGCGACTATCATATCGGTTATGTACCGCAAAGAATCAGCTCGAGATACTACGATGTACTAATAGAAAATCCTCTTGTTACCGTTCAGATTCATGGCGGAAATTCAAGATATTTGGACGATGACGGTCAATTAGTGCTTGTCAAGGGCGAACCGGTCGCGGAAATATATCCCGGCGGACTTGCGTGATGATTACCGGAGTTTGTGTGCATTGTGTATTGATTAAAAATTGAGCGAGATACTTTACGAAGCATTGTGGTGCAGGCTGACAATGGCTTTGAGTTTACCAACCGCATTCTTTCTTGCAGTATGCATAAGTTAATATTTTTGATACGATTGGATTTGAGTTGTTTTGAGTTGCTAGATGCAATATTGTAATAAGGGGAAAACGCAACAATGACACTTCAACAATTAAAATACATTATAAAAATAGTTGAATGCGGTTCAATTACCGAAGCTGCCAAGCAGCTTTTTATCTCCCAGCCGAGCCTTTCAAACGCAGTCAAAGAGCTTGAAACCGAGCTGGGGATAGAAATTTTTTACCGAACAACAAAAGGAGTGTCATTATCCGTTGATGGTGCAGAGTTTCTTTCTTATGCACGGCAGGTTATAGAACAAACCGCACTTCTGGAACAGCGTTATCTGGGCAAAAAACCCTCTAAATTGCTATGCTCTATTTCAACTCAACATTACGCCTTTGCTGTCAATGCCTTTGTAAATCTTCTACTCGCGCTGGACGTGGATGAATATGAATTTATGCTTCGTGAAACGAGAACCTATGAAATCATTGAGGATGTCAAAAATCTTCGCAGTGAGCTTGGTATAATATACTTAAGCGACTTTAATGAAAAAGTGCTTAAGAAGCTTTTAAAAGAAAGCCGTTTGGTCTTTCATCCTCTTTTTAAAGCAGACCCACATATTTTCATCAGTTCTGCTCATCCGCTTGCCAAAAAGGAATTAGTAACTCTCGGTGATTTGGAGGATTATCCACTTTTAGCGTTTGAGCAAGGCGAATATAACTCGTTTTACTTTTCAGAGGAAATTTTGAGCACTCTTCCTCGCAAGAAAACCATCTATGTCAGTGACCGGGCAACGCTTTTCAATCTACTGATCGGGCTGAACGGATATACCATTTGCACAGGCGTTTTAAACAGCAACCTAAACAGCGATAACATTATTTCCGTACCACTGGAGACGGATGAGAGTATGCTGGTAGGATGGATCGCCAATGAAAAGGCCCATCTCAGTGCAATCGCATCAGATTATATTGCCGAGTTAAAGCGCTTGATTGCCGAATACGGTTTCGCTGTACTATCATAACCTCGACAGGTTAATCCGTTTTATTATGCAGCAAACATCAGGGTTCTGATTGCTGAATAAATTTTGGGGGCAATATATGAGTTGTTCACCGTATGCATGCGAATCCCGTCAACCCCTTGTGATATAAAATCGACAAGAGAATTTTCCCAGAGAAAGAACAGTTGTGTTTTAAACATCTCTGATTTGCTCATGACTGTAAGCTCCTTCTTACTTCTTTGGCTGCTTTGACCAGATTCTCCAGGCTTGGTATCGTTTCCTCATTGTCTCTCGTTTTCAGTCCGCAATCGGGATTTACCCAAAGTTTTTCCTTTGGTATTTTTGCAAGCATCTTGAAAAGTGCTGTCTTGATTTCTTTTACACTGGGAACTCTCGGTGAGTGGATATCATAAACACCCGGGCCGACTTCGGTTTTAAATCCGCTCTGACTCAATACGTTGATAATTGCCAGATCTGAACGCGAAGCTTCAAAGCTTATAACATCCGCATCCATATCGTCGATTTCCTTAATGATGTCGTCGAATTCACTGTAGCACATATGGGTATGGATTTGCGTTTCTGCTCTTACACCGCTATGTACAAG
>JAAZKG010000157.1 GCA_012799935.1 Erysipelotrichia bacterium
CAAGATCATTGACATGATCCCGTCCGTTACGTAGATTGGCTTTTGGAAAACTAAGATCCAACAAGGAGTTAAGGCCTTGATATCATTCTTTGCAGCGGTAGCGCTTTTGATTCTTGGATATCTGCTGTATTCCAAATGGATAGAGCGGATGCTTGGGGCGGATCCAAACCGAGTTACTCCGGCGATAAGTCAGGCGGATGGCGTTGACTATGTCCCCATGAAACCTTGGCGAATCTTCCTGATACAGTTTTTGAACATCGCCGGGGTGGGACCCATCTGTGGGGCCATTATGGGGGCCCAGTTTGGCACGTCATCGTACTTGTGGATTGTGTTTGGCAGCATCTTCGCTGGGGGCGTGCACGATTACATTTCAGGTTTTATTTCCCTGCGCCAAAAGGGAGCTTCATTGCCTGAAATTCACGGTCGCTACTTGGGAAACAAGCCAAAACAGATAATGCGGGTTTTCACCATAATCCTGATGGTGTTGGTGGGCGCGGTATTTGTGAACACGCCTGCGGTGCTGCTGAACAACAACTTCACGCCTAGCTGGAATATCTTCATTTGGGTGGCCGTTATTTTTGCTTACTATCTGATCGCCACTCTACTTCCCATTGATAAACTAATTGGCAGGATTTACCCGATTTTCGGTTTGCTGTTGTTGGGGATGGCCGCGGCCATTTTTGCGGCCTTTATAGTATTTCGCCCCCCAATACCCGAGCTGTGGGAAGGCTTTCGCAACCAGCATCCACAGGCTGCCAGCAATCCTATCTTTCCAATGATGTTCATCAGCATTGCATGTGGGGCCATCAGCGGCTTTCACGCCACGCAATCACCACTGATGGCGCGCTGCATGACAAATGAAAAGCAGGCTCGCCCCATTTTTTACGGTGCCATGATTGCTGAAGGCATCGTAGCGCTGCTGTGGGCTGCCGCAGCCGCTTACTTCTTCGGCCCCAACGGGCCTGTGGACACAACAGGCAAGGGAGGACCCGCGATGGTTGGAGTCATTGCCAATGAATGGTTTCCAAAGTCCATCGCGGCAATAACGGTGCTTGGAGTCATATCCGCCGCCGTTACCTCCGGCGACACGGCCTTGCGGTCGGCACGCCTGATTGTGGCTGACTCTTTGGGCATTGACCAAAAGCCCATGCGAAACAGGCTGTTGGTAGCTTTGCCTGTATTCGCGGTTACAGCTGGAATCCTAGTGTACTCCCTTGTCGATACAACAGGTTTTGACGTCATTTGGCGCTACTTTGCCTGGAGCAACCAAGTGCTGGCAACAGTCACCTTGTGGACGGCTACAGTGTACCTGTCGCTAAAAAAGAAGCCCTACATCATCGCCCTGATCCCAGCGATCTTCATGACCATGGTAACCAGCAGCTTTTTGTTCGTGGCCGAGAAAGAAGGCCTAGGCAGCTTCATCCCCAGATGGGCAGGATACACAATAGGCGCTGTGATAACATGCATTGCGATGTACGTTTTCTTCAGATTCAAAATGCGGTCCAAGTAGACAACCAGCAATGAGCTTGGCAAGCCCGTCACGACTGTCAGCATCAAGCTAGCAATTGCCTCACGGGCCAGGCCTTGAAATGGTGAGATCGAATATGCCGCAGCCATAGAGGCTGTCGGCTATGATGTAGTAGGTCTGGAATTCATCCCCATCGTTCGCGAGAACAAGTTCCTCACGGTCGCCAAACACAGCTGTATCGACGCCAGCAACGCACATGGAGCCAAATATGTCGTCACATGAGGTCGTCACCCAAAGCGATGCGTCGAACTGTTTAGGTGACATAGATATGGCGACTGACTCACCGGCTTCAAGCGTAAGGCTATAGACTTTCTCGTAGCCATCAGGACCAGAGTGTACGCAGGTCCAGCCAGCGCCGCCAGCGTTGTAGATTTTGGTGCCATTGCAACTATTTTCAGCTTCGAGCGTGATGTCTGCTCCAGTGTACGTGCCTAGATCGTGCGCCTTGCAGGTAAACAGACAATCTGAGGTGTCAAATCTACAATCCTCGGTACAGCCAAGCGTACCACCTTCATATCCAAACTCGTCGCAGGTCTGGTAACCAAGGTCGGCACCGTCACACTGATCATTCCCGTCGATTTTGCCATTGCCACAGCGTGGAGGTTCGTACTGGAATATGGTGAGACTGAACGCTCCGCAGTCCTTGAAGGCATCAGCAATGATGTAGTAGGTCCGGGGCTCAGTCCAATAGTTAGTGAGAACCAGTTCCTCACGGCCGCTAAACATAGCTCTATCGACGCCAGCTACACACTGGGCACCCACTATGTCGTCACATGACGTCGTCACCCAAAGCGATGCATCAAACCGTACAGGCGACATAGATATGACGACTGACTGACCGGCAGCAAGCGTAAGGCTATAGACGTTCTCGTAACCTTTAGAATGTCGGCCCGTGCAGTTCCAGCCAACGCCGCCAGCGTTGTAGATTTTGGTGCCACTGCAACTATTTTCAGCTTCTAGCGTGATCGTATCTGTGAACATGCCGAGATCGTACGCATCGCAGGTAGAGTCACAACCAGACGTATCAAATCTACAATCATCTGTACAGCCAAGCGTACCGCCACCGTATCCGAGCTTCTCGCAGGTCTGCTCACCAAGGTCGGCACCGTCACACATATCTGGGCCGTCCACTTTGCCATTGCCACAGCGTGGAGGTTCAGAGACGGTAAGCGTGAACTCACCACAACTATAGTGGCTGTCGGCTATGATGTAGTAGGTCTGGGACTCAACCCCATCGTTCGCGAGAACCAGTTCCTCACGGCCGCCAAACATAGCTTCATTGACACCAGCAACACACTGGGCGCCCACGAAGTCGTCACATGACGTCGTCACCCAAAGCGATGCGTCGAACCGTACAGGTGACATAGATACGCCGACTGACGCACCGGCTTCAAGCGTGAGGCTATAGACTTTCTCGTAGCCATCAGGGCCAGAATATACGCAGCTCCAGCCAGCGTTGTAGAGTTTGGTGCCACTGCAACTATTTTCAGCTTCGAGCGTGATGTCTGCTCCAGTGTACGTGCCTAGATCGTGTGCCTTGCAGGTAAACACACAACCTGAGGTGTCAAATGTACATCCTTCGGTACAGCTCAAGGTACCGCCATCGTATCCTAGCTTCTCGCAGGTCTGCTCACCAAGGTCGGCTCCATCACACTGATCATACCCATCGATTTTGCCATTGCCGCAACGCGAAGGTTCAGAGACGGTAAGCGTGAACTCGCCACAGCTATAGCGGCTGTCGGCTATGATGTAGTAGGTCTGGGACTCATCCCCATCGTTCTTGAGAACTAGTTCCTCACGGCCGCCAAACGAAGCTCTTTCGACTCCAGCAACACACTGGGCACCCACAAGGTCGTCGCATGACGTCGTCACCCAAAGCGATGCGTCGAACCGTACAGGTGACATAGATACGCCGACTGACTCACCAGCTTCAAGCGTAAGGATATAGACTTTCTCGTAACCTTCAGAGTATTCGCGCGTGCAGTTCCAGCCAGCGCCACCAGCGTTGTAGAGTTTGGTGCCACTGCAACTATTTTCAGCTTCGAGCGTTATGTCTGCTCCAGTGTACGTGCCTAGATCGTGCGCCTTGCAGGTAAACACACAACCTGAGGTGTCAAATCTACATCCATTGGTGCAGCTCAAGGTACCGCTATCGTATCCTAGCTTCTGGCAGGTCTGTTCATTGAGGTCGGCTCCATCACACTGCTCATACCCATCGATTTTGCCATTGCCACAACGCGGAGGTTTGTAGACAGAGACGGTAAGCGTGAACTCGCCACAGCCGCTGAAGCCGTCGGCAACGATGTAGTAAGTCATAGCCATAAGTGAGTAGTTTTCTAATAACAGGATCTTTGAGCTGTCGGCACCCCAAACACACCCAAGCCCTAGGATGTCATCACAGGAGGTAGTGGCCCAAAGTGATGATTCGAAACCACTAGACGACATCTCCACTTGGACAAACTGACGCGCTGGCACGGTCAAGCTGTAGACAATCTCGTTGCTCTTAGACGAAAAACTTGTACAGCTAGACACACCGTCACCCAACGCGTTGTAGATGGACGTGCCACCACAGGTGTCACCAGTACGGCTGATGACCGTTCCGTCGAACGTCCCCAAGTCGATTGCGTTGCACGAAAAGCTTATGCACTCACCTGCGGCGCTGTCCCAGAGGTAACCCTCATCGCAATTACACAAGTAATTTTGGAGGTGACGTGAACAACCGGTGGCATGAGCAATACCATCACACGGACCGGCGGCACAGGCGTCCTCAAAACAATAATTGAATTCTTCGTAACAGTAGTACTCCCCGGATGGATCGTTACACCCGTAGCTGTCGCAATCGGGGATAAAGTTACACACACCCTCGTGATTGCAGTATTGGCTCG
>JAAZKG010000020.1 GCA_012799935.1 Erysipelotrichia bacterium
ACTTTTCTGATTCTCTTGAAGCTGTACCATTACCAATGGCGATTATTTTAACTTGATATTTATTGATTAAATTTAGAATTTGTTTTTTAGATTGTTCTAAGTCGCCACCTTTTTTAGAGAAAGGAAATATTTTTTCAACTGCCAGCATTTTTCCAGTTTCATCCAAAACAGCCAATTTACAACCATTAAAGTAACCTGGGTCAAATCCTAAAACAATTCTTCCTATTAGTGGGGGCTGTGAAAGTAGCTTTTCTAAGTTCATTGAGAATACTTCGATTGAATTTGTATGCGCTCTTTGAGATAAATCAGAGCGAATTTCATTTTCAATTGATGGAAGAAGTAGTCTATTTAATCCATCAATTACGGCATTTTCAATAATTTCTTTTACATTGCTATTTTCTTGGCAATAAACTTTAATAGCTTGTTTTTGGATATCTTCTAAATCATAGATAAAACTTACTGAAATTACTTTTTCTTTTTCAGCTCTATTGATAGCCATAATGCGATGGTCAGCTAAAGAAGTAATTTTTTCAATACGGTCATAATACATTTCATAGACTTTCTTTTCATCAACAGCATCATCTTTTATTTTTGTTTGTAAAGACCCTGATTCAACAATTTGATCTTTAATTGACCAACGTAACTTGGCATTATCTGATACCATTTCGGCAATAATGTCACTTGCTCCAGCAATAGCTTCTTCAACAGTTTTTACATCTTCGGTAATATATTGTTCAGCAATTTCATAGATATTTTCTTCAAATGTTACTGCTAAAATATAATCAGCTAATGGTTGTAAACCATTTTTAATAGCCACAGCAGCTCTAGTTTTTCTTTTTTGTTTATAAGGCTGATATAAATCTTCTACTTGAGAAAGTTTTTCACACTCCATGATTGAGTTTTTGATTTCTTCAGTTAATTTACCTTGCTGTTCAATCAAGTTAATAACGGTTAGTTTTCTCTCTTGAAGATTTAATTGATATTTATATTGTTTGTCAATAAAAAGAATCTGTTCTTCATCTAATCCACCAGTTGCATCTTTTCTGTATCTAGCGATAAAAGGTACAGTACCACCTTCTTGCAAAATAGCTAAAGTAGCTTCAATTTGTTTTGAAGCGATATTTAGTTGTGATGCAATTTCATTAATAATATGTAGTTCCATATCATTTGTCCTTTCTTTAATAAGTGTTAGTAAATAACACATCTGATTTGTATTATATCATACTTTTCATGTGCTAAAAAATGTAGATACATCTATTTTAGATAAAAAAGAATGATAGCGATATCATTCAAATTTTATAAGATGGTGCGGATGGAGGGACTCGAACCCGCATGCCTCTCGGCGCTAGATCCTAAGTCTAGTGCGTCTACCAGTTTCGCCACATCCGCATGCTTAATCATTATAAACAATCTTTTAAGTGAATGCAATAAAAAAGTTATTTGCTATATTTATTTAATTCTTGTTTTATGGCAATCTTTTTTAAGATTAATTTGATAATGTTATCGATTTCACTATTTTCTCGATAGTCAGCAACAGAAATATAATTGACCCTACCATCTTCCAATAATTTTTTATAAGTTTCTTTTCCTTTATTGTGAATAGCGATAGAGTAGCCACCATTAGATTTAACTAAACGCATACAAGGCACATCGGTAAAGCCATCTCCAATATAAATCATCTGTTCAAAAGGAATATCTCTGGTTGGGGAAAAAGAATTGATGGTTGAGTTATCAAATACATCCAAGGAATTTTTGTTTATTCTAAAAAGAAATTGAGTTTTTCCTGTATAGTTGATAGCCACTGCTGGAAAGTCAGCTTGTCCGTTTTCATTGTAATGGTACTCACAAGCATATATTTTAGTAAAGTTATCTTTAATAGAACAACCTTCAATTATTTCTTTAGTTCCTGATGAGATAATGTAGTGTTGTAGTAAAATATCATGCTCTAAAGCAAATTTGTTAATTCGCTTAAAAAAATCTTCAACACCAGGATAATAGACAATATCATTACCTAAACTATTAAGGAACTTTCTTGTTAAAGGAATATTTTTTTCTTTAGCTTTTTGTATTAATAGATACATATAAGCTAAAATTGAATCCATATTAACTTTAATTGAATAATCTTCTACTTCTTGCCAAAACAATTCTGGTTTTATATCTAAGGTAGGAAGTAAAGAATATTCTTGCATATTTTTAGTACATAAAGTTAAATCAAAATCATACATTATGGCTACTTTAATCATTACTTACTAGCCTCTAATACTTCCTTTAATCGTTTTGGGAGAACATTAGCTTCATTTTTGGTAATGGCACAAAGCGAAATTCTAATTCCTTTATCAAATTTAACAGCAAATATATCATTAGCAATCAAATTGTTGTGGAATTTATTCAGTAAGTCATCATCTTCCACTTTGATAGTTGCAAAAAAACCTTCAGTGTAGGGATAAAGTGGCAAACCAACTTCACTAGCTTTGCTTAAGAAAATTTCACTTCTTTCTTTTATCAAATTTATATACTGCTGTTTTTCAGCTAAGAACTTTTCTTTGTTTTCGCTTAATACCTTAACTACTGCTTCCATAAAGCCATGGTTAACATTACTCCAGTAAGCTCTGCAACTTCTAGTAAAAGCATTAAAAGCATTGTCTACAGCTTGTTTATTTTTAGATAAGATAATGTTAGTGCCAACTCTCATACCATAAGCAGTAAAAGCTTTTGAACAACTGTAAGTAACATTAAACATAATTTTTTCATTAGCTTCATTAAAACTTTTAAAAAACTCAAAGCCATTGTTATAGCAATAATCGATATAAGCAACATCATTGACAATAATAATAGGTCCATATTCAGTTATCTTATTAAAAAATTTAATTAAGAGTTTCCAGTTTTCAGATCCTAGTGAGATACCTGTTGGATTATGACAAGGATCATTAATAACAATAAACAATTTTCCTTGCTTTCTAATGATTTTTAAGGCCTTGAGCATTAAATCTTGTAAGTCAACATTATTGTTTTCATCGGTTAATTTATAGAAATCACATTCTAAGTTAGCATTTTTAGCGATAACTTTATATGTTCCCCATGCTATTTGAGGTAAGAGTACCGTTTCAGTTGGATTTAAAAAATTATTGAAAGCTAAAACTAAAGCACCAGTACCACCAGCAGTAGCGACAGTTTTATGATGTAAATTGATATTATTGTTTTGATTGACCCAATTAAAGATAGCTTCTGTAAAGTCTTCATTACCAGTAATAGCTTTAGCATAAGCAGCTTTTGTACTATTTGCTACAGCGTTATAACAATCATAAACGGTATCAAGAGCTACTATTTTTTTGTTTTCATCAAAAAGTGAGCCAATAGTAGCATTAATAACATTGTCATGTCCTGCATCAATTGCTTTTTTTGCCAGAGTTCTCAGTTCAAAAACACTATCTTTAAAAGTAGAGAAGTCAGCATTGTCATTTAAAAACATATCGTTAGTTTCATTTGTTCTTTTGACAAAGGCATCTGACAAATCATCTAGCTGATTAACAAATTGTTTTTTGATTAAGGAAATATCTTGTTGTTTTATTTCTTTTTCGGTAGATAAAACAAATTTTTCCTTTTCAGTTAAATCTTTTTCTTTTTTAGCCAGAGTAATTCTTTTTTCAAATAAGTCTGAAAGCATATCATCGATTGCTACTATTTCTTTTCTAACATTTTCTTTTTCCATATTCATCACCAAGTACATTATACTTTATCATAAGTCAATGGTACAAATTAAATTATAAATAAGTTATAATTAAGATAAGAAAAGAGGAATGCATTATGTCAAGAAATACAATCTATGTTACTGGACACAAAAATCCTGATTCAGATTCAATAATTTCAGCAATGGCCTATGCTTATTTAAAGCAACAATTGGGTGACAATGCAATTGCGATAAGAATTGGTGAAATTAACCGTGAAACAGAGTTTATTTTAAACATGTTTAATGAGTTTGCTCCACCTCTTGTTCAAAATATCAGAACACGTGTTAGAGATATCGATTTTGATGACATTATTACTTGTAAGCCTAAAGATACAGTCTATGAAGCTTTAATGAAAATGAGAAATCACGGCAAAAAAGTTATCGCGATAGTTGATGATAAAAGACGTTTTTTAGGTATGGCAACAACTTCTGATATAGTCAAACCTTTAATTCCACATCAAGATAGAAATAATGAATTGATTAGAAACACTCCAATTGAAAATATTGCTAATTTTTTGGAAGGAAGTTTAATCTATAAAGCTGATGTTCAAAGAACAAATGGCCATATGTATGTTATGTCTGGCAATGAAGATAAAGGCTGTGAAGATAAAATAGTAGTTATTAACAATGATAGTAAATTGCATGAAATAGCAATCAAAAATAAAGCTGCTACTTTAATAGCGACATACACTGAAGGGTTTTCAGATGAGGTATTAAAACTAGCGAAAAAATACAACTGTAATCTAGTTATTTGTAATAAGAGTATCTATGATGTTGTCAAGTATACCTATTTTGCGACAAGTATTGATGAAATAATGACCAAAGATTTGATAACTTTTCAATATGATGATTATGTAGACGATGTTAAAACGGTTATCAATAAATCAAGATTCCGTAGTTATCCGATTTTAGATAAGAGAAATAATGTAGTTGGAACTATTTCAAGATATCATGTTCTTAGACATACCAACAGAAATCTGATATTAGTTGATCATAACGAATTTTCGCAGTCAATTGAAGGAGCAGAAGAAGCTAATATTTTAGAGATTATTGACCATCATCGTCTTGGAGGTATTAAAACTGCTACACCGGTCTATTTTAGAAATGAAGAAACTGGCTGCTGTGCCACCATCATTTCAAAGATATTTCAAGAGAAAAATGTTAGAATACCTAAGGATTTAGCTGGTTTATTATGCTGCGCTATTATTTCAGATACCGTTAATTTCAAATCTGTTACTTGTACAAAAGATGATATTGATCAAGCTAATTATTTAGCCGACTTGGCGAAATTAGATTTAGAAGAAATAGGGCCAAGAATTTTAGCTGCTGGAGCTAAAATGGAAGATAAATCTTGTGACTTTATCTTTAGAAATGATTTAAAACAGTTTGAAATAAATAAAAATAAAGTCAGTGTTGGTCAATGCAATATTGTTGATTATGAATCAATTGAACCTTTAAAAGAGCAGATGCAACAGATAATGAAAAACTATGCTTCTGACAGTAATTCAAATATTGTTATGATGGTCTTTTCACTAATTGATGGTACTGGTTCGTATATTTTAGCGGAAGGGCCAGATACTCATAAGTTAGAAAATGTATTTAAGAAAAAAGGTGAATATGTTGACGAGTTCATTTTTCTAAAAAAAATAATCAGTAGAAAGCAACAATTAATACCAATGATTTCAGACATTTTAGAATAAAAAATAAAAAAATCAATTTTTGTAAAAGTTGATTTTTTTGATAAAATTAACATTAATCAAAACATAGATATAAATCAATGTAAACTATCTTGTAAAAAAATAGACAAAATTATATTATTTAATGTAAGGGAGGATGTTATATGGGATATAAAATCGTGGCAGATTCATCAGCAAATCTATATGAAATAGCAAAAGTTAATTATACAACTGTTCCTTTAAAAATTAATACCGAAATTGGAGAATTTGTTGATGAAAAAGGGATTGAATTGAAAAAGATGGTTGATTATCTTTATACAACAAAAGAAAAATCATCGACATCTTGTCCTAGTATTGGCGAATGGCTTAAAGCATTTAAAGGTGAAAAAGAAATTTATGCCATCACTATTTCTAGTAATCTTTCTGGCAGCTATAACTCGCTTAAACAAGCTAAGGATGCATATTTAGAAGAAAATCCTGAGGCAAAAATATATTTAATAGATTCTTACTCAACTGGTCCTGAGATGATTTTACTGGTAGAAAAAATTATTGAATTAAAAGAAAAAGGATTAAGTTTTGAAGAAACATGTGCTGAAATAAAAAAATATTTTCCGCGATGTAAAATATTATTTGCCTTAGATTCAGTAAGAAACTTGGCTAATAATGGTAGAGTTAGTCCTCTTATTGCTTCTTTAGTTGGTATCTTAGGAATCAAAATGCTTGGTGAAGGTAGTGATGATGGAAAAATAGAACTTGTCTATAAGGGCAAAGGAATGAAGAACGTTTTAAAAAGAATGTTTGAAGAGATGGAAAAAAATGGCTTTGTAGGAGATAAGGTAATTATTTCTCATGTCTTTAACGAAGAAGCAAATCAGTTTATCACCAGTTTGATAAAGAAAAAATATCCTAACTGTGATATTAAAAGTCACTTAACAGGTGGTTTGTGCGCTTATTATGTGGAAAAAGGTGGCTTAATTTTAGGATATGAAACCATAGAAAAGTAATTTTTGCTTAGGCAAACAATTATTTTGAAAATAGAGTAGAACTTAATCGTTCTATTCTTTTATTAAGGTTTGAAGTTTGTTATAATGTTCAAGTGAAGAAAAGAAGGTATTTTTATGCTTGTTTTTGAAATTTTAAAAGCTATTATTTTAGGAATTGTTCAAGGCATTAGTGAATATTTGCCTATTTCGTCAACTGGACATATCATTTTAGTCAATGAGTTTTTACATCTTCAGTTTTCAACAGGATTTGTAAATACATTTTTTGTGGTTATACAATTAGGATCAATTTTGGCAGTAGTTATTCTATATTTTAAGAAATTATGGCCATTTGATTTTAAAAACACGACAGCCAAGCAAAGGAAATCAACTTGGATTTTATGGTCAAAGGTTTTGGTAGGTTGTCTTCCTGCTGCTATTGTTGGATTTTTATTTGATGATGTAATTGATGCTTTGTTTTATAATCCAACGACTATTGCTATAACTTTGATTGTTTATGGTATTGCTTTTATCATTGTTGAGAGTATGCATATCAAAGTAACGATGGAAAAGGTCGAAGATATTGATTACATCACTGCTGCTAATATTGGTCTATTTCAAATGTTAGCTTTAATTCCTGGAACAAGTAGAAGTGGCAGTACCATTATAGGCGGTAGAATATTAGGCTGTGGAAAAGCAGGAGTAAGTGAATTTTCTTTCTTTATGGCAGTGCCAGTGATGGCAGGAGCTACAATGTTAAAACTAGTTAAGTGTGGTTTTGCTTTTGGCGCTAGTGAATGGATTGTTTTAATTGTTGGAACTATTGTTTCTTTTATAGTTTCTATTTTTTCCATTAAGTTTTTAATGAATTATATCAAAAAACATGATTTTAAAGTTTTTGGTGTCTATAGAATAATTTTAGGTATTTTGGTATTAGTTTATTTTGGAGTAATTAAATAATTGTGTTAAAAAAATATACCCGTCAAATGTTAATCAGTAGTATGTATGCAGTAATTACCTTAGTAATTGCACCTGCATCTTTTGGTCCAATACAGTTTAGAATTTCCGAAGTACTTTTAGTTTTAATGTTTTTTGATTATGACTATATTTATGGATTAACTTTTGGTTGTTTTTTGGCTAATTTGATAGGTTTACTATCAGCAACAAATCCAATTGGTGTAATGGATATTATTTTTGGAAGTAGTGCAACTTTTATTAGTTGTGTGATGATGTATAATCTAAGGGAAAGAAGGTTTAAGGGTATACCACTATTAAGTTTTGTTGTCCCAGCAATAATTAATGGAATCATTGTTGGTCTTGAATTAGCAATCGTTTTTAATTCAAAAGATTTAATGAATTATTGGTTGATTTATGGTGTACAGGTATTTGTTGGTGAATTAGGAGTATTATTAATTATTGGTATTCCAGTTTACCTAGCTTTAAAAGATAGAAAAATTAATGGATAACAGTTATTTTTTAGATGAGATGAAACAGCTATTAAATCAACAAGATTTTGATAAATTTATCAAATCTTTTTCTAGTCCACTTTATAAAGCTTTAAGAATAAACTGCTTAAAAACAAATTATAAAATTATCAGTGAAGAGATTAAACTAAAAGAAAAAACATTGTTTGATGAAGATACTTATTACATCAAATCAGAAGATAAGTTAGGGAAGCATCCTTATCATTTGGCTGGTCTTTTTTATCTTCAAGAGCCTAGTGCAACAATGGTGGTTAATGCCTTGGATATTAAAGAAGGGGATTGGGTATTAGATCTATGTGCTGCTCCAGGAGGCAAATCTACTCAAATTCTTTCACAATTGAATAGAACTGGCTTTTTAATTAGCAATGAATATGAAAGAAAAAGAGCCAATATTCTGCTTTCTAATATTGAGCGCTTTGGCAGCGATAATTATTTAATAACTAATAATTCAGTTGAAGACTTATGTCCACAACTTTTATCAGTTTTTGATAAAGTATTGGTTGATGCTCCTTGTTCTGGAGCAGGAATGTTTAAAAAGTATCCTAATAGCATGGCAGAGTATAACTATAATGCAGTAATGGCTAATCAAAAAAGACAATTAGATATCTTAGATTATGGTTATGTAACTTTAAAAGAGAATGGCATTTTAGTTTATTCAACCTGTACTTTTAACAAATATGAAAATGAAGAAGTTGTCAGATTATTTTTAGAAAAATATCCTGATATGAAACTAATAGAAACTAATTTAACTTGTGGTCAATCTGGTTTTGATAGGCAGGGATTAACCAGAAGAGTATTTCCTTATCAAGGTGGAGAAGGACATTTTGTCAGTAAATTTATTAAAACTTCCAGTACAGAAAAAGTTCAACTAAAAGCTTTACCTTTTTCTAAAAACAGAGTAGTTGATAAATTTATTGAAGATAATTTAAAAGAAAAATTAAATTATACGATTATTAACAATAAGGTTTATGTTTCCAAAGAGAATTTATTGAGTTTAAAAGCAAAGATACTTAGAAGTGGTATTCTACTTGGTGAAATTGTAAAAAATAGAATTGAACCGGCTCACCATTTGTTTATCAGCAATTTTCAATTTAAAAGAGTCTATAATACTACAGACTCTAAAATAATTAATCAATATTTGTCAGGTTTATCAATAATGGAAAAAGGTTATAAGGGATACGTTCAAATCTGTTATAAGGGTGTACCTGTTGGATTTGGTAAAGGTGATGGCAATCAAATTAAAAATAAATTTCCTAAAGGTTTACGTGTTGTTTAATAAAGTCTAAGACCTCAAACAGGTCTTTTTTTATAATTACCCCTTGATTGAGATGTTTTTCTGTTGGCTGTAAGATATCGGGAACCATCATTGTGATGGCACCACTTGCTAAGGCAGCTTCAATGCCATTATGAGAGTCTTCAACTACTAAACAGTTTTTTATATTTACACCCATTAGCTTGGCAGCTTTTAAAAAGATTTCTGGATGTGGTTTACTGTTTTTAACCATATCACCAGTGATGATTGTATTAAAAGGAACTTCCATATTGTTGCTATTGAATGATTTAATTACTTTTGCCATATCAGCACTAGTTGCCAAAGCTGCTGGAATATTATAGAAACGTAAAAATTCTATAATTTCAACTGCTCCTTTTTTCAAACCTATTTGGTTATTACGATAAGCTTCACTCATTCTGACAGTAAATAAATTAAGCAAATCAGCTGAAATCTTATCATCTTTTGTTTTTTCAGAGAGAACTTTAATTCCCGAAGCTCTATTGATTCCTATTAATCTGCTGTAAAATTGTTCGCTAACTGGATAGCCTTTTTCAGCAAAAACTGACATTGCTAGACCTCTAGCATAAACTTCAGAGTCGGTAATTGTACCATCCATATCAAAAATAATACCTTTAATTTCCATTTTAATCACCGTTGTTAATATACCATAAAACAAACCCATTGACTATTAAAAGAAGCCCAAATAAGTTATAATTAAAGAAGAGGTGAGTTAATTTGAATAAAACAATTAAAGATTTAATGGAAAGAAGAAGTATTAGAAGTTTTACTGACCAGATGGTTAGTAGGGAAGACTTGGAAACGATTTTAAAAGCTGGGATGTATGCCCCAAGTGGTATGGGAAGACAGTCAGCTATTATGTTGGTAATTCAAGATAAAGATACTTTAGAAACGTTAAGAAGACTTAACTGTACAGCTGCTGGAAGAGAATATGATCGCGATAATTTCTTTGGAGCTAAAACAGTTGTGGTAGTGTTGGCAGATAAAAATGTTAGTACTCACGTTTATGATGGAGCAGTGGTAATGTCTAATTTAATGAATGCTGCTCACGCATTGGGAATTGGTTCATGTTGGATTCACAGAGCAAGAGAAACTTTTGAAACAGAAGAAGGCAAAGAAATTCTTAAAAAGTTTGGTATTGAAGGCGATTATGAAGGAATTGGTAACTGTATCTTAGGTTATAGTGCTAAGGAAACGCCAACACCAAGACCTAGAAAAGATAATTATATCTATTGGGGATAATAATTTGTGATACCTTTGCTAGTTTGTCCTACAGTAGAATTAATAGTTTTTCAAACTATATTTTTTATAACACTTATTTTAATTATTTCCCTTTTTGTAATGGTAATATTAAAAGGTGTTAAAGAAAAAAGAAATAATGATAAAGCAGAAATTTTAAAAAGATATGGTACAGTAATTAGCAAAAGGTTTTTTGTTAGAAGTTTTACTACTTATTATGTAACATTTGAACTAGATAATAGTGAAAGAAAAGAGTTTCGTGTTTCAGCAGAAAAATACGGACTGCTAGTGGAAAACGATTATGGTTTACTGACTTTTCAAGGAACTAGATTTATGAGTTTTGAAAGGATAAAATAAAATGATTAAATTATTTGTGGCTGATATTGAT